>CAIMCP010000088.1 GCA_903839515.1 uncultured Candidatus Saccharibacteria bacterium
AATGCCTCTTGAACAATCCGAATCTGATGTTCATAAACATGAGAGCTATCATCAATGATTACATCAAACTTTGTATCACCGAGCGCTCTTAATAAATTTAGATCCACCCCAACATCCACTAGTTTAAGAGTTGTGCGAGGAGGATTTATACGAGCAAAGTTATTTAGAAAATTTACATCACGATCCATAAAGAGAAACTTACCCTGCTGAAAGTATTCTAGCCACATTGCAGCGCTTGAACCACCGGCTAAACCAATCTCACATAAGTCTATAGCTTTATGCTTATACTGCGCAAGTAACATTTGATATACAGCCGTATATGGATGCTTGTGAAGACCAGGATGCGTATTATAAGGACTCTTGTCTGCGTTAAACTTAACTCCAAGCTCGCATAGTTCTCCTCGGAAGTTCGTAGAGTCTATGACTATTCTCTGAATGCTCATATACTCTATACAGAGATAAAAAATTATAATATATACCCATAGTATAGAATGAGCAACCCAAATCCCGCGTTTATAATTGTTCCGGGGCCATTTGGATGCTACAGCTCTAAGAGATCAACAAGTCCTCAGCCATCAATCCCTGCTGGGCTTGTATCACCAGGTATATCAGGCTATTATCAGTTTAGAACTACTGGCGTAGCCAATCCTAATACGCCAGACGCTACCAACACAGCTGTTGGTAAATAATATATACCTATAGTATAATGGCTACAACCGGCGCGTTTTTTTATTCCACCTCAACAGTCTTTGTATCTTCTGTTGCGGGATTTATAACATCTCCAGTTAATGCTGGTTCATATTTCTTAAAGAGCAGTGGCCCAGCTAGAATAAATGTTCCTATTGATGCCCCTCCAGCAACATCAGTCTCATTACCATACAAGTCTGCGGTTGATCCAACTGTTTATCCGCCAACAGTCAATAAATAATATATACCTATAGTATAGAATGTCAGTTGTTATGCCCGACTCAAGAGTCGGAATAAGCCACGCCTTACCTTTCAGCGCTGCATTATGGAAGTATGTAAGCTACCAGACAGGCCTTGAAGAGACGCATGTGCGTAAAGATGCCCACAAGCCCAAGGTAGATGGCCCTCGGCGTATGCTTGATACAGGCAAACGCGATTACTCAAACCCCCCGGTAGAAAATGCCGAGAAACTCCGCAAAGAGATCCTTATGCTATCTTTAAACCCCTCAGTGTATAAAAATAAGTATAGCGTTCTCGGTTCCTCATAAAAATATATTATATACATAGTATAGAAATGATTCGTTCCGATGTCAGAGATGGTGTTACGATTCGCAACCCTTCTACGGCCAATCTTCTTATAGATTCAGTTGATAGACCAAATAACCAGCAATCTGCCGACTTTACGATCAATAAGAAATATTCTATACTTAACGGTTTCTTTAGTCGTATGGCAGTCTCTGAGGTTGTTCTAGACTGGTGTGTTGATAATGTTAGTGCTGCAACAGACAACAATGTTTTTACAATACGTATTGATGGCACAAATTTTTCAGTTATTGTTCCTGATGATACTTATACAATCGCCGACATATTAAATAAACTTGTTAGTCTATTGAATGCCCTAGGTGGTCCTACATTTTCTATAATCCCGCCAGGGGGAGCCGGTGGTTATGTTGGCTCTGCTAGTCTTGCTTCTACAGCAATATTTAGTATTATAGAAACAAATCTTTCAAGAGAACTTAACTTTACTGTAGATAAAGACGGTCTAGTCTTTATTGTTAATTGCCCAGTTCTTTTACCTTATACGTATATTGACTTTATAAGCAATGACATAACATATAACCAGGCTCTTAAGGATGCTACAACAAATGATTTTGAACAGAATGTATTATATCGCTGGTATTTTGCTTGGGATGGCCCAGCGCCTGCTGATGCCTATGGTTATCCAATTTATCAAGGCTATCAACGCTTTATAACACGTCGCACATTACCCTTTCCTAAGCAAGTTCGTTGGGAAGCTAATATGCCTGTCGGTCAGTTAAGTTTCCAAGTATATTCAAGCCAAGGAACTATCCTTTTGCCATCACAGACACAAAATGGAGAAATGGAATGGAAGATGACCTTACTAGTTTCAGAAGACTAAGGCTTCTTTTGAACAAAGGCCTGGCAATTATTCATCTTTATACCGGGTTCAAGATACTCTTTAGAACCACCAAGAAATAAGTTAAGGCCATCTACAACAGCCTGGTCTTGTAGGTCATCAAAGATTAGATATCCACCCGGCACAAGTTTCTTAAGACTTAGAATAGCATCCTGTAATACAAAATAAGTTGAATGATTGCCATCAATATATATAATATCAAATGACTCATCCTTAAAATAAAGATCCAAGTTGGCAGATGATATTCTGTGAATGAAAATCTTAGACACATCCTCGGGTTCTAGCTTGGAAATGTTCTTTAAGAACAACGAATAGTTATTGCCCTGCTTACCCTTATACTCAATATAATCCTCATAATCCATCCAAGGATCCACGCAATGAATCTCAGACTTAGGATGCGTAGCAAGAGTCTTAACAAGACTACAGGCATTTGCGCCGTGGTATGCCCCAATCTCCATAATCTTAAGAGGCTTGTTAGTTGGCTTGATTATATCTATCCACTTATAAGACATATTGAATACATGGCCTTCAAAACCTACCGGGAGAAAAGTCTTTTCGTGGGCGTTGATCTTGGAATAATCATAGATGTCCATTCTATGGATATCTAAGATTTAAATTTACTGTAAAATACTATAACATACTAATTCTTATGGAATTGTTTTCTATGTCTTGATAATGAACCTTTGGTCATTACTGATTGGCAATCCGGACAAATAATTTCTTCTTTATTTTGCTCTGCTTTTTTATTATTAGCATAAACCTTATTTTCTTCATACCACTTTTTATTTTTTGCTAAACGCTCTTCACGCTTTTCGTGATATATACGGCGGTTAATAGCATTTGCTCCTTCACGACGTTCTTCATCAGTTTTATATATAATAGTTTTTCTCTTATTAATACAATTCGGAAACTGATTAATCCAATATTCTTCTCTAGTTAAAAGTTCTTTATAAGACTTACAACTAT
>CAIMCP010000089.1 GCA_903839515.1 uncultured Candidatus Saccharibacteria bacterium
ATCCCTTAAGCGATACTGTTTTACTTAAAAATAATATACCTCAACTGCGGTGCATTGATGAGGCTACGCATGATCCAACCTTATTGATTAAGGCGATAGAGAAGGTAACTCAATGAGTCATATAGTAGATAGTTTCTCTCGCGCGGCATCGGGGTATAGAAACTATGCCCACATACAGCGTTCTGCATCCGAAAAACTAGCTGCATTTATTCCTAGCAATAGAAACCTTAGAGCACTTGAAATGGGTGCTGGATCTGGTCTTTTTACGCAGCATTTAATTCCATGGGAAGGCCAATTCTTGGCTACTGATGCTTCACCGCAGATGTGTAAAGAGGGTAAAAAAAATATAGATTCGGTAGAATGGAAACAGATGGATCTATTAAGGCCTAGTGAAGAAAATTGGGATTATATATTTTCAAGTAGTGTTTTACAGTGGGTAGATGATCCGCGAGCTGTCTTTCATGCATGGAGTAAGGTACTAGCACCTAAAGCAAAAATTATATGCAGCATATTTGTTGAAGGTAGTCTTATGGAGTGGCTTCATGTGTCTAGTGGAGCTTCCCCTGTTATTTGGAGAACTCAGCAGGCTTGGGAGGATAGTCTTTATAGCGCTGGATTTGAATTCTTACGTCAGGAGTCTGAAACAATTTCTGACTTCTATCCGTGCGCCTTAGACTGGCTAAAAGCAATGCGTGGTATGGGAACCACTCCCTTTAGACTTATCAGTCCTGCTAAACTTCGAGCCTCCCTTAAACTCTATGATAAGCTCTTTACAGGAGATCAGGGGGTCTGTTGTACGTGGGTAGTATACCGCTTTGAAGCAGCACTGAAATAGGCTTTAAATATAAAAAGAGGTTGGTCAATTGCTATATATCATGTGAATATGATCTACTAATGTTTGCTTTGATATTAACAGTAGCTGTTTTTTTATTTTGGACCCTCCTGGGACGTGCATTGCTTGCGTTATTTTGCCGTAGCTTAGGGGTATTGCGTCCATGGCTTATTGCACCTGGGGTAGGCTTTGCATTTCTAGCGATTTTAATGACTCTTTTTAATCAGGCTGGGCTAGCTATTAAATCATTCGCATGGCCTTTAAGTCTAACTTTACTGGGATTAGCTATCGTAGTTCTTCGAGTCGCGAAATTACATGTGCCTTTTAAAGCACTTTTTCCTTTTGTAGGTGCGATTATTTTTTCTCTTATATGGTCATCATGGCCGATGCTGCACTTCGGTTTTAATTGGCTTAGTTACGTAAATGATGATTTCACCAACTATTGTTTATCTGCAGAAAAATTTAAAGATTTTGGATTTTATAGATTACCCCAAAAAGAAGAACTTCTTGGTACAGATTATTCCCAGTATTACTGGTTTATGCATGCTATCCAACTTATGCGGTTTGGATCGGAGCATGCAATCGCTTGGCTAAGTAGCCTAACCCATAAGGCGTCGATTGAAATCTTCATGCCAGTTATTATGGCTTTTGCGATGGCGCAAAATTTTGCAGTTGCTGGATTAGTTCTAGCGAAAGGTAGATATAAAAGGCATGCACTTTGGACTTCTATAATGCTTTCTTTTAGCCCCATGTTTTTATTTGGAAGCCTTTACCAATTAATCGCACAGGTTTCAGGAGTCTGTTTATTATTATGTTTAATCGCCCTTTTTACTGCTCCTTTAAGAACAAGAAAAAGAAGTAAGATTTTAATTCATGCTGTAGTGACATCGATTGTAGCAGCCGCACTATGTATCTTTTACCCTGAAGTTACTCCGTTTGCTGCACTTACTATTGGCTTATACATGGGTGTAAAATGGCTCAAGACGCGTGTTTTACCAGGACTAGAAATTGTTCTTCTTCAATATACAATATTAGGTGCAATTCTTATTTTGCGCTACAATGCAATTTCTTATCTCTACACATTAGCCAATCAATTTGTAGGTGGGACTAGAAGAGTAGATTTATCATTATCTTTATTCCCATTTTTTCTTATTCCCTCAGGTCTTCCCAGTATTTTTGGCTTGCAGGCAATGAACCAAGATGTGGCAAATCCATGGGGCTCGATTATTATATTTCTTGGTCTAGTTCTATTAATTTTATGCTTTTTTTATGCCTTTAAGGAAACATACAAATGCTCTGCTTTAGGATGTCTATTACTTGTAGACTTCGGGGTAGCTCTAATGCTCTACCTTTCAGGCAATGACTTCGGTTTGTATAAAGTTGTTATGTTTATGCAGCCACTTTTAATGGCTGCTTTAGCTGGTAGTTGCTTATCGTTTAAACGTCGTTCCCTGGTTCTGGTTTTTTCCCTTTGTATGTTTCTTTTGAGTGCATCGACTGCACTTGTTTATACTCGAGGTTCAATTGGAGCAGGTGGAGGTATGACTGGTGAGGTCAGTCTAGCTTCTCAACTGATTGCTCAGCGCCCATTAGCGCCTCATGATGGAAGCCACTGGGAAAGCGATATTGATAATGTTTCTGCAGCAAAACTTGTGGGTGGATTTTACCGTGGAACAGATATTAGTTTTATCTGTAGAGATTATTTTTATCCGGTTTTTTTACCTAGATCAGATTGGCCATACGTAAAATACTATCCTAATTGGGCACAGTTTGATCAAGCTGTGGATATGATGACAGAACGGACAAAGACAGCGTTTGTAGTTAAGCCGCTGTTTGGCACTACCTTTACAGAAGTAATAAAAAAATCTGCACCTGATGCTTATTTAAGCCAAGTTTCTGAGCTTAGTTTATTTAATAAGATCGATCAGAGTTCAGTCCCATCTAAATC
>CAIMCP010000090.1 GCA_903839515.1 uncultured Candidatus Saccharibacteria bacterium
AAATAAAAGAACAAAACAACATGTCCCAACAATTTGGTTATTAATCTTCCCTCTTATACCCTTTATTGCAGGTTATATATTATTAATTGCTTCAGGAATGTATAGTCAGCCATCAACTTGTTATAGTGGATCCGCATATCAAGGTATAAGTTTACAATGCAGCCAATCAGATATGATAACGAATAACCCTAACATACATACCGGTCCACTAATAGCTGGAGCCATTCTAATACTGGTCTTTGGAGCAACGTTTTTTATTACATCACTAATTTGGTTCTTCAAGTTCTCTAAAGCAATTAATGAATTCACAAAAGGCAAAATGTCGACAGCCGTTACATTTTTAATACTTTGGTTAATTCACCTAATAGGTGTTGCTCTAATTCAAGATGCTATCAATGATCAAATAGGTTCAAAAAATAAATAATATCGTTAATGGTCGGGGTGGCCGGACTCGAACCGGCGACCTCTGCGTCCCAAACGCAGCGCGCTAGCCAACTGTGCCACACCCCGCCAAAAACGTAATTAACATTATATCTAAAAATTGACCTCAGTACTAGACTGTTTTTTGAATCTGTTTTATTTCAGTAGCTAAATGTGTCTTTTCGTCGATGTCAGCAAGCACTGCATTGAACTGCATTCTGCCTGAATCTTCTAGTACATTAATCGTCTGAATATTCTTTTGCCATCTCTCAATTATAGAGCTTAGTTTTACTCCAAGACTTGAATCCAAAGAACCACACATGCCAACATCTGTAATATGAGCAGTCCCTTTCGGAAGAACCATAGCATTAGCTGTTGGTATATGCCAGTGATCGCCAACAACTAAAGATGCTCGTCCATCTAGATAGTATCCAATAACTTTCTTCTCACTAGAATAGTCGCCATGGAAATTTACTACAATAATTGGATTTTCTGATTTAAACTTTTCAATTATTTCATCCACCACCTTTAATGGATTATCCATTTGACGCTTAGAATCACGACCAACAATTTGTCCAAGTAGACTTATGATCAATACTTTTTGACCATTTTTATTGATTATCTTGTAGCCTAGACCGTCGGTTCCTTTTGGATAATTCGCCGGTCTAACAATTGGTTCTTCGGGATTGTTCAAAGAGGGAATTATGGTGTCTTTTGCTAAGGACCAGTTTCCACCAGTAAAAGCATCAATACCAAGTTTCTTAAGCTTCAAATAATCAAGTAAGGATATGCCCTTGCCAGCTGTTACATTTTCAGCCTGAGCCACAACAAAATCCACCTTCTCGGTTTTGACAATTTCTGGCAATAATTTTTCAACTGAGGCAATTCCCATATCGCCCATAATATCGCCGATGTAAAGTATTCTCATGAAATATTTATTTTCGACTTATTTTGCAAATTCGACAGCTCTAGTTTCTCTAATAACATTGACTTTAATTGTACCAGGATATTGCATGCTTGATTCAATTTTTGTAGCAATATCACGAGCCAACTTAATTGCACTAAGATCATCGATACGTTCGGGTCGAACGAATACTCTAATTTCACGACCAGCACTAATTGCATAGGCCTTCTCAATTCCTTCAAAACCAGTAGCAACATTTTCAAGGTCTCTCATTCGTTCAACAAAGTTCTCTGCAGAGATATTTCGAGCACCTGGTCTTGAGGCGCTAATAGCGTCGACTACACGAACAATGATTGCCTCAACAGTAGTTGCCTCAACATCATCATGATGAGCTTCAGCAGCATGAGCTACGGCTTCAGGAGCACCATACTTTCTTAGCATCTCGCCACTAATATGATGATGCTTGCCTTCCATCTTATGTGTTAGCGCCTTGCCTAGATCATGAACGAGCGCGGCATACTTAGTAGTCTTGACATCAGCTCCGACTTCTTCGGCTATAAGACCTGCGATATGAGCCATCTCAGTTGAATGCTTAAGAACGTTTTGTCCATAACTTGTACGGTATCTTAATTCACCAAGTAATTGTAGTACTGGCTTTGGTATTCCGGCGATTCCAACTTCTCTAGCTGCATCTTCACCAGCTCTAATAACATCTTTTTCAACATTAGCCTGAGCCTTAATAACTGTTTCTTCAATCTTAGCTGGATGTATTCTTCCATCCTTCATAAGCATTTCAATTGCCTGACGAGCAACTTCTCTTCGGATAGGATCAAATGAGCTGAGTACGATATATCCTGGAGTATCATCAACCATTATGTCGACGCCAGTTGCTTTTTGAAGTGCCTGAATGTTTCGGCCTTCCTTACCAATAATACGACCCTTCATTTCTTCATCTGCAAGCTTTAATGAAGTCACTGTTCGTTCTGCAGTAACTTCACTAGACATACGTTCCATTGCTGAAGTTATGATAACTGCAGCCTGATCTTCGGCTTCTTCTTTAGCTTCGTTTTGTAATTTGACGACTAGGCCTACTAGATCCTCTTTAATGTCTCTCTCAGTCATGGCCATTAATTTTTCAGCTGCCTCAGCTTTTCCAAGCTTAGCAATTTTTTCTAGCTTATCTTGTTGTCTGACTCGTATATCCTTAATGTCATTCTTAAGCTGATCAAGTTCTGATTCATTCTTTCGCAGTTTTTCACTTCTTTTATCTAGATCTTCTAGTTTTTTATCTATAGATTCTTCTCTTTGAAGTAATCTATTTTCTAGACCCTTAACTTCTTTACGTCTGTCCTGCTCAGAACGTCTTGCTTCTTCAGCTATTTCTTGAGCTTTTGTTTTCGCTTCCTCAACAATTTTATCTGCCTCTTTTTTCGCCTTAGCTAGTTCTTTTTTACCAGCCTCCTCAGCTGAGCCACTTTTCTTTTTACTTATTACTGTGCTAGCTCCGTAGCCAACTCCAAGACCAGCCACCGCTAATATAATGGTGATAATTTCCATTTTGAATCCTTTCTAATCAGAGCAGATTTAATATATGCGTCGCTATCACTTCTCTAGCATTATTATAAATCTGGTAATCGAATTTAATATATTTCTTACGTTTAATAGATTGGAATGCTCCCAAAAATCGGCAATTCCTATGTAACACTATAAATATATTTGCACTTATTAGCAAATATATTTAATATATTTTTTTCTATTTTCTTGCTTGAGTGATATGAACTGGGGCTCCATAGTGGGGGACTATGGGTGCAATTTTTTTGTTCTTGGATATATCCCTAAAGCCTATAGATATCCAATCTTCGCCACTACTTCCAATTACCGGTATGTTCAAACCATAAGATAGGCTGTTTGCAATACTTATACCGATCCTTAGACCCGTGAAGCTTCCGGGACCCTCAAAGCAAACAATTCCACCGATATCTTCATAATTAAAATCATTGCTCATAAGTATACCTCTAATCTTTTCAGGCAATGTTTCGGATAGCACCTTATGAGCTTGCCATTTAAAGTAATCTATCTTTTTTGGAGCTTCATGACTTAAATCAAATAAGCCGAGTTCAGCTTCTGGATTATCTGTTCTTAAGGTTATTACAATCATATTAAATATCCCTCATCAAGTAACTAAGGTTGTCGGAATAGTTTATTTCAAAAATTCTTGAATCTTCAGTCGGAGAAGAAAGATTAATAACGACTCTATTAATTGGGAGTATTTCCGAGACAGAACCACCCCATTCAATTAGCTTTACGGAATCATCATCTTCAATTTGCTCATGTAAGTCATTAAACATTAGTCCTGGCTCACTAAGTCTATAGAAGTCATAATGTGTGATGTTAAAATCTGGTGCCTTATATGCCTTACTGACAACAAATGTTGGACTGGATACATGGTCAATACTTCCCGCACCATGAACTATAGCCTTAATTAAAGTGGTTTTTCCCGAACCTAAGTCCCCGCTTAATTCAATTACTTCGCCACCTTTTAAATTGGAGCCAATTTGATGACCCAATTTACTAGTCTGCTCGAGTGAGCCGGCATTTACTAATTTAGTTTTATTCTTCATATCAATTAATATTAACCCCTATGGCGCTAGGCGGGCAAGTAATTAAATATATAAGCCTATTACAAGTAGTTGCGTTATTAGTTATAATAATAAAATGTTACGTTTATCTTTAACGTTTGAGGAGCTACCGATTCTGTCATTAAGAACCGGAACTGAAGTCGCGATAACAAAGCAGCCAATAATTAATCCAGACAATCTTAAAATTGAGGGTTTTTTCGTGCAAGATTTATATGATAAAAAAAGCAACTTAGTATTACTGATTCAAGATATTCGAGAATTTCTTCCAAACGGCTTGGCGATTAATGATCATGAAGTTTTATGCAGTCCTCTCGAACTTCATAGACATAGGGACATAATAGATAATAATATATCTTTAATAAATAAGTCAGTAATCACAATATCCAAAAAAAGACTCGGTAAATTATCTGACTATGCAGTTGATGATAATAGCTTCTATGTTCAAAAGTTATATATCAATCAATCAATACTTAAAAATCTAACGGGCTCAAACTTAATACTCGATAGAACCCAAATTGTTGATATAACTAGTAAAAATATTATAGTCAAGGACATAGAAGCGACCGTACCAGCCGGTTCACCTCAACTAGCTTAAATCTATTTGCTTTTTAATATCGTAATAGCTGAAACCCTGTCTAACTAAATACTGAACAAGTTTAGTATTATCTTTGAATCTAGATAATCTTCTTTTCTTTTCGATAATTGAGAGTAGGGCAGTAGAGTCATCAACTTCAGATTCTTCAAGTGCCTGAGTTATAGTATCTTTACTTACATGTTTTTGATTTAATTCTGCAATTAATTTGATTTTGGAAGTAGGCTTCAAAAGCTGTCTATTTCTTATCCAAGATAGCGCAAATTCTTTGTCGTTAATATATTTATTTTCACTTAACTTGTTAAGTATAATTTCAATAGATAAGACAGGGCAGTCGTGTTTCTTTAAATAGGTTTCGATCTCAAATGCGCTCCTTGATCTAAGAGACAGCAAATTCAAAGTCTTCTGATAATACTTGTCTAGCTCTGAGGTCTCTTCTAGGGCCTTCACCTGCTCGGCCGTAATTTCTTGACCAGTGATTAATTTAGCGTCCAAAAGAGCCATATCACTCAGAGAAAAAGAGTACTTTTCATCTATAAATATTGAGTAACGAGAACTATTCTTTTGCTGAACCGATATCTTGGTTATTTTCATCTAATTACTAAGCGGCAACATCTACAGTCTTGATCTTTTTGGCAATTTCTTCCATGATCTTAGGGTTTTTATTTAGAAAAGTCTTAGATGCTTCTCTTCCCTGTCCAATTTTTTCACCCTTATATGAGAACCATGCTCCAGCTTTTTCAACAATATTCTTATTAACTGCTAGATCAAGAATATCTCCACTCTTAGATATACCCTCATTAAACATAATATCGAATTCAGCCTCACGGAATGGAGGAGCTATCTTGTTTTTAACTACCTTGACTCTGGTTCGGTTGCCAATGGCTTGGTCGCCCTGCTTGATTTGAGAAATTCGACGAATATCCATTCTGACGCTCGCATAGAATTTAAGCGCATTTCCACCAGTGGTTGTTTCGGGGTTACCAAACATAACACCAATCTTCATTCTAATCTGATTGATAAATATTACCGTCGTGTTA
Source organism: uncultured Candidatus Saccharibacteria bacterium (assembly GCA_903839515.1). GTDB lineage: Bacteria > Patescibacteriota > Saccharimonadia > Saccharimonadales > UBA4665 > CAIYEO01. The sequence goes on from CAIMCP010000090.1 coordinate 5,596, forward strand.
GATCTAGATATTACTCCAGTTAGCTTTCTAAGAGCCTGGCTCATTAGCCTTGCCTGAAGTCCCATATGAGAGTCACCCATCTCGCCTTCAATTTCAGCTCTTGGAACAAGTGCGGCAACTGAATCCACTACAATTAAATCAACTGCATTGGATCTTACAAGTGTTTCAGTTATCTCTAGGGCTTGTTCTCCGTTGTCAGGCTGGGAGAGTAATAGATTGTCGGTATCTACGCCAATTCTTTTGGCATATGTAGGGTCAAGTGCATGCTCTGCATCTATAAATGCTGCAGTCCCACCGGCTTTTTGGATCTCTGCAATTGCATGTAATGTTAGAGTAGTTTTTCCTGAACTCTCAGGACCATAAATCTCAATTATTCTACCTTTTGGCAGTCCGCCACCAAGTGCTAAATCTAAGCTAATACTTCCTGTTGGGATAGTCTCAACTTTAACAATCTGATTTTCGCCCAGTTTCATAATAGAACCCTTGCCGAACTGTTTTTCAATTGTTTCTAAAGCAAGACCTAAAGCCTTATTTTTTCCTTCAGTAATTTTTTTATCGTCAGCCATATAAATAGTTCCTCCCTCAAGAAATTTGATATTATGTGAATATTATATCAAAATATATCAACAACTTGTAAAGATATCTTAGTCATAATAATTTTTTTCTTATATAATGAAACAAATGGGTGGGATACGAATAAATTCAAAATCAAACAAAGGAACCGATATTTCTACTAGTTTGGTGTCTACTTCTATAGACCACATGATCAATAGAGGCAAAACTCTCAGTGCTAGTTTTATTCACATTGAGCCAAGAAATAAATACATAATAGTACGATATAGAGTTGGCAATGAATTAGTTCTTGGCTCCAAGCTACCAAATGATGCATATGAACAAATTCTTTTAATGGTTAAGCAAAAATCTGGCTTAGACACAAAGACCATGGGTAGAGTTCAAGATGGAAAAATGTTGACAGATGACGGTTCGGCAATACTTGTAAATATTAGTCCTGTAATCGATGGCGAGAAAATAATACTCGATATTAGGTCTCAAATTAACAGCACTATGACTCTTAAAGAACTAGGCTATTGGGGAGATAATATGTACCTATTAAACAAAAACTCTCAGGCCGAGAGGGGCTTAATTATAATATCCAGTCAGGATAAATCTGGTAGCACTACGGCACTGCAAACAATTGCTAGTGGTCTAGATTTTCAAGGACTAACCATAGCCAGTCTTGGCTCAGACATAGAGAATCTATTACCTAAATCTATGAAGATTCAAATCATAGACAACACATTATCAGAAAATTACGCCGATGAGAGTAGGCTTAAAATGCTCGTAAGAAGAAACCCTGAAGTAATACTAATTAGTAATCCAAAAAACTCTAAGATACTTACTACTTCGCTATCTCAATCAAACTCAAGGCTTATATGTATTGGCATGTTAGGAGATAGCGCAACAGACATGCTAATGAAGCTAATAAGAGTTACAGATTATCACGAGTTGAAAAATTTGAAAGCCATAACTGGACAGAAACTATGCAAAAAACTATGTACAAATTGCAGGGAAACATTTGCTCCTAGTAAAACTGAATTAAAATATATAAATCAGTATTTTGGCTACCTGGATATGAACCGATTAAATATACTCGAACGCTCGGCACTAAATGAGGGTATAGGTTCGGACACCGAAGATTTAAGTACGACAATTAGTGCAATTAATAGGTTTTTCAGAGCTAGCAAAACTGGCTGTAGTAAATGTCAACTAACTGGGTATCTAGGAAATATAAACATAGTTGAGGTTATTGAATCCGATAGAGATAATTTAGGGAAAATTATGAGTATAGAGAATTTGAGTCTTTCTAAAATTAAAGATTTTCTAAGTAGTAATAAATTTATAAGTCTTGAGCTCGATGGATTAGTAAAATGCCTAAGAGGGATTTTAGACTTTAATGACTTAAGGGAGATAATATCAAAAAGAGCGGGTATAATATAGATATGACCAAGTTCTCTTTTGCGAAAAATGAATCAGGAATAGCTTTTTTTGAATTATTCATAGTCTTGTTATTAATTATTGGCCTATTATTCATAATTTTTGCAACATACTCTGGGGTTGAGGCTAAAAGTAGAAATTCAACTAGGCAAAAAAATGTTAACTCAATTCACCAGGCACTTGAGCAGTATTATGCTGAAAATAATCAATACCCAACTCTTTCTGAATTGAATAACACTGTTTGGATCACAAATAATATGAAGTATTTAGATCACGGACTACTAAAAGATCCTAGAGGAAAGAATGAACAATTGTCACAATCTCCAACCAAGAATAGCTATTCATATACAGTGACTTCAATCTCTGGTAGTAAGTGTAATGATACAACTATTAAATGTGGTCAGTATATTATCACAGCAGAACTCGAAGGTGGTGGTAAATTTACTGCCAGTAGCCTCAACTAAAGTAGAGTTGGCTTATCTTCAAATTCTTTAATCTTATTTAAGTGCTTATATGCCCTCTCGGTAACCTGTCTTCCTCTAGGTGTTCTTTGTAAAAATCCAATCTGCATTAAATATGGCTCAATAAAGTCCTCTATTGTTCCTCTTTCTTCAGAGATCAGGGCACTTATTGTCTCAACCCCAACTGGTCCACCATCATAATTATCTATTATTGAGAGCAAAAGAAGTCTATCTGCTGAGTCTAGTCCTCTGTCGTCAATATCTAATAAGTCTAGGGCTTTAAGGCCTAGATCCTTATCTATAATTCCATCACCATTAACATCTGCAAAATCTCTTACTCTTTTTAGGAGCCTATTCGCAATTCGTGGGGTCAATCTGGATCTATCGGAAAGTATTCGAGCTGCTTCTGGCCTTATCTCAACTCCTAAAATACTAGCTGCTCTTTGAATAATTTCTTCTATTTCAGTGGGTGAATAAAATTCAAGACGATGGATTAATCCAAACCTATCTCTTAGTGGGGCTGCTAGAGATCCGGTTTTGGTTGTTGCGCCTATGATAGTAAATTTAGGTAAATCTAGTCTAATACTTCTCGCGCTAGGACCCTTACCGAGCATTATGTCTAATTTAAAATCTTCCATAGCGCTATAAAGAACTTCTTCAACAACTCTATGCAATCTATGTATTTCATCAATAAATAAAATATCGCCATCTTGAAGGTTGGTTATAAGGCTTGCAAGATCACCTGCTCTCTCGATTGCTGGACCACTTGTTATCCTAAGATTTGAACCCATCTCATTAGCTATAACAGTTGCCATAGTTGTTTTCCCGAGCCCTGGAGGTCCATATAGCAATACATGATCGAGAGTGTCTTCCCTTTTATGAGCTGCAGATATAGCAAGCTTTAGATTTTGTTTTAATTTTTCTTGACCGATATAGTTTTCAAAATTATGAGGTCTAAGAGTTTGCTCAAGCTCCTTGTCTGTGTCCTCATCCTCAGTAGTATTAACAATCCTATCAATCATTATATTTTCCTCTTTAGAGCTTCTTTAATCCTAAGTTCTATAGAAATGTTCTTGTCTATAGATTTTAAGGCCTCTGTGGCATCAGCCGGGCTATAGCCGAGACTTATTAGTGCTTGAACCGCTTCGTCGCTTAGAGCATAGCTATCGCTAGTTAGAATGTCGGTAGAACTTAGTTCGGTGGCTACCAAGCCGACTTTATCTTTAAGGTCAACAACAACCCTCTCGGCAAGCCTTTTACCAACTCCACTTGCCCTAGATATTAGAGCAGTATCCCCGCTGGCTATTGCTCCACGAACCTCGCTAGCACTACCAACTGTCAATATGCTGAGGGCCATTTTCGGACCAACCCCATTAACAGACAATAACTGTTCAAATAAATCCTTTGTGTCTAATTTAATAAATCCAAATAAGTCATGACTATTTTCTCTAATATGGTCATAAATGTAGAATTTTTTTTCATCACCACTATGTGATGCACCATAATCTTCAGCCGTTACATTTAATCCATATCCAACACCGGCTGCTTCAACAACAACAATTTCAGCAATTTTTTCAGTTATTTTTCCTCTTATAGTGGCAATCATAATTCTATTATCTCATAGTTATTGAACATGTTAGTGCGGCTGCAAGAGCATCAGCACAATCGTCGGGCTTAGGAACCTCATTTAAGCCAAGTAGTATTCTAACCATTTCCTGAATTTGCTTCTTATCTGCCCTACCGTATCCGGTTACCGCTTGTTTAATTTGAAGAGGTGTAAATTCATGAAGCTCCATGCTATTTTTTTCACCGAGTAAAAGCACAACTCCCCTAGCTTGAGATACTGTCATTGCAGTTGTTACATTTTGTGCAAAAAAAAGCTTCTCAACAGACATTATAGTGGGTTTATGCAGTTTTATTATTGACTGTAGTTCTTCATAAATAGTGAGCAGTCTATGGCTATCCGTTTCTGTTGAGCTAGTCCTAATTACACCAGCATCAATCATGACAGACTTGCCGTTTGGTTCCACGTCAATAATTCCAAAACCTAGGATACCTGTTCCGGGGTCAATTCCTAAAATTCTTTTGGTCAATCGATTAAGTCCTCAGGGATATCGAAATTGGTATAGGTGTTAGTAACATCGTCAATATCATCCAAAGCATCCATTAAGCGGATTATTTTACCTGCAGTATCTTTATCGTTAATGTCGACAATGGTTCCGGGAACATATGTAAGTTCAGCTTCTAGTATTTCAATTTCTAGGTCTTTAATCTTATCCCTTACAATAGCCAGCTCTTTTGGGTCGGTAAAGAGAATCATTTCATCATCTTCTTCACTTGCATCATCTACGCCAAGGTCCATCATTTGAAGCATTAAGTCATCACCAGATCCCTTAATTCTTATCATACCTTTTCTGGTGAATTGAAAAGCGACAGAGCCCTGTTCAGCAATTCTTCCACCGTGTTTAGAAAAAGCTAATCTTACATCCGGCAATGTTCTATTAATGTTATCGGTCGCTGCTTCGACTATTATGGCTACACCGCTAGGTCCATAACCCTCGTAAGTGACTTCATGAATTAAAGCCCCGCCCAGTTTCCCGCTACCTCGGTCTATTGATCGTTGAATATTGGCAAGTGGCATATTAGCCGCCTTAGCCTTATCGACAGCTAAGCGAAGAGTGAAATTAGTATCTTGATCTGACCCACCTTTTGCTGCAACAGCTATAGCATTACCGAGTTTTGTAAATAATGCTCCTCTGGCTGCGTCTTTGGCGCCTTTTTGTCTTTTTATCGTTGACCACTTGGAATGTCCGGACACTTTAATAATTCCTAAAGATTAGTTTATATCTGTTATTATACAATAAACTGTCCAAATTGTAATTATTTCTTAGTGAGTCTCGGGAAAAAGGCAGGAGTTATGGTCTTATACTTTTGCCATACTGGATCGTCCTTCCATCTCTTTTCGACCATAGGAATACCTGACACTTTTGTTAATAAGAAAGTTATAAGTATTGGACTAGCAATTGCTAAAACTCCATAACGAGAACAGGATAACGATAATATAAATAATCCCCACCACATCGTTGATTCACCGAAATAGTTAGGGTGCCTAGTTCTAGCCCACAGACCACTTGTCATGTATTTTGATGGCTTCTTGGGAAGTTTCAAAAACTCATCAAGCTGATGATCGCCTATAACCTCGAAATAATAGCCTACTGCCCAAACTAAAACACCCAGAATTAATAGCCAGATAGCTGGCTGCTTAGGATATAGATTTATTAGAAGCACTGGCAATGAAATTATATAAATGATTATCCCTTGAAAAATAAATACCTGGAAGTAACTTCGAAGATAGAAGAACTTCCAATTCTTCCTATAGCCAACGTAACGAAAATCCTCAGGCTTAGAAAAGTTCCTAATACCAATTCTAAGCGCCAATCTAAA
>CAIMCP010000091.1 GCA_903839515.1 uncultured Candidatus Saccharibacteria bacterium
TTCCTAGAAGATATACAAAAACTATTTGATCAAGTTGATGACAAATATGCTATCATGTGTGCCAAACACGACTACGAAGTCAAAGAAGGCACGAAGATGGATGGAAAAGTACAGCACGTATACCCACGTAAAAACTGGAGTTCTGTTATGCTAATTAACTGCGGTCATCCTAGTAATTCAGTAGTAGATAGACATTTAGTTAACAGAGAAACTGGAAAATATCTCCATAGATTTAGTTGGTTACCAGATCACGAAATTGGTGAAATATCACATGAGTGGAATTGGTTAGTAGGCGTTTACAGCGAACCTGAAGACGGCTACCCAAATGCTATACACTATACTGAAGGCGGACCTTGGTTTGATAATTATGCAGATTGTGAATACGCCGAAGTATGGAAAGAATTATTAAAAGAGTATAATAATAAATGAAAGCATTTATAATACATCTTAAAGATATTTCAACTAGTTATAATCATGCAATGTCTATGGTAAAAACTTTAACAGAATATGGACACCAGCCTGCTCTATTTGACGGTATACCTGGAAATATTGCAGTAGAAAATGCTAAAAAAGATAACATTACACCATATCCATACGGAATTAAAGCCGATCACCTTAGCGAGGCAGAAATAAAAAAATTTATTATTCCGGAGCGTTGGCAAGAATTTAAGAATGAATATAGATTTTCAGTAGATCGAAAAAAGAAATTTAACGAACAAGATTTGAATAAAATTTCTGCACCGGGCGTAATTGGATGTTTCTATAGTCATTATATGCTATGGCACAGATGTGTTAAACTAGACGAACCTATAATGATTTTTGAAGATGATGTTAAGTTTTTTAGAAATATGCCTGATCTTGATTGGGAAGATGTGATGGTACTGGCACTTGGAAAATCTGTTTATAACAAAGATCCATATAAAAAATATATGGAAGATCCTGTTGATCCGCCTCGAATTACCGATTGGTCAGGAACTGCTATGCCCGGATGTGTTGGATATGCTATTAAACCACATGCAGCAAAGGTTTTAGTAAAGACATATCGTAGTCACTATCTTCCTGCTGATAATGCTATAAATCAAACTCTATGTAAGATACAGATGCCCACCCATATAATGGGGAGAACCACCCTACCTGACGAAGGAAATATTTCTTCTATACGTACTAAAGGATTTCCTTGGTGAGAGTAGGAATATTTTACAATTCAATCTCTAACCCAAATAAGTTTCCAAATAAGGTCGCACTAATGGATAACTTTAGAGATGGCGTTATCGAGAACAGCGATGAGGCAAAGGATTATCACGACCAGTCACTTAAAAATGTAGATATAGACGCAGGATTTATTTTAGGATATACACTAGAGCAAAACTTTAGAAGAAAAATAATTGACACATTAAGATCGAAAAATATTCCTCAAATATACGTAGATAGTAATATTTTACATTATTCTCGTAAAGAACACGAATGGCATAGATATAGTTTAAATTCAGTTTACCCGTCGGATGGAACTTATATCTTTGGAGGAATTGATCAAACTAAATGGCAAACATATAGCCAATGGCACAATGCAGAATTAAAACCTTGGAGACAACAAGGCAAGTACATAATCATCTTTTGTCAGCGGCCTCGAGGCTGGAATCTGTTTGGAAATAGCCAAGACGACTGGTTACAAAATACGATTAATACGATTAGAAAATACAGCGACAGACCGATAAAATTACGAATGCACCCCGGCGACGGTAACAAACAAGAACAGATTGATCGTATCAATCAGATTTATTCAAACACTATTTCTATATCGCAAGAAGACAATATTAGAGATGCTGTAAAGGATTGCTGGTGTGCTGTTGGTTATAATTCCACACCAAATGCTGTTGCTGCTATTGAAGGTATTCCGGTATATGTTACTGATCCAAAAAACAGTTGGGCCAGTGATATAGCATTTACAGATCTTTCACAGATTGAAAATCCACCAACACTGGACCGAACAGATTGGATCAATAAGATAGCAAACATACATTGGTCCAACGACGAAGTGAAAAGTGGAAAACTTTGGGCGGCGATCAAGGCCTATATTTCTTCTGTTCGTTGATAAAGATCGCTAATTCTTTTCTCTTACCCTTAGCAGTCCATATGTAACTATTTGGTTCCATATTCCAATCTATCATAGAAAATGGTAATTCTTTATATCGGTATTTTGGCACAATTTTATCCAAAATATCCTGATCCAATGACCAGTATAGGTAATCATTTTCAATTTCATTACGAAGCATTGTTGCATACTCTTGAAGAAAATCGAAACTATTTCCACTACCTGTTAGATAAATTCCGCCTGCTAGGAACTGGTCGCTCTTCTTATTCTTGTATATATAGAAATCCACGTGATTGGATAATTTCGGTAATTCTTTTCGAAAAATAGCATCAATATCCATTAAAAATACCGATTTTTTCGAATTAATTATTTCGGCTAATCTAATGAATCTAGCACAGGCGAAGTAGGTTTTCATCATCCGCTCGGCCTTGCTTTTGTCTTGGCCCTTGGTTATAGATGTCATTATACGATCGTATCGAATCTTCTCGGTCTTGTCCGAAGGTACTGATTTCCATCTTTCAGATGCCTTAGTAAAATCGTTAATAGATACGTTCTCATATGTTACTGATACTAATCGTTCTCGACAAAATTCTAATTGGTCAGGTCGAGGATTGTAGAGATGAAGATGCAACGGTACTATACTATTCTGTTGTATACTGCTAATGAGGGCTCGACCAAACTCGTCAAAATAATTTTCATCACATGCTGCATAGATAAAAAACTTTTCCTGGTTGAGATTTCCTTGTAATTGTGGTATAATCATAGTGGAGTATTTAACTTATGCGTATCGCTTATTTCCCAAAACAGACTGCTTTAGATTCAGAACCAATATGGCAAGCCTTCCTTGAAAGTTGTAAAGGAAGAAATATCACACCTGTAGAAAATTCCTACGATTCTGATGCAGCAGTGATATGGTCTGTGCTTTGGAACGGACGTATGAAGGAAAATCAAAAGGTTTGGAATCACTATCGCAGTCAAAACAAACCGGTGTTTGTAATCGAAGTTGGAGCACTTGACAGAGGAAAACTATGGAAGGTAGCAATAAATGGCATCAATAGATCGGCAAACTTTGGTCCTGCTGGCATGGATAGCAAGAGAAGAGCCCAGATTGGATTGGTAGCAAATCCATGGCGACAATCTAGTGATATTGTGCTATGTATACAACATGCATTGAGTCAACAATGGGAAAATATGCCAACTACAGCAAAGTGGGTTGAAGATACTATCATACATTTAAGAAGATACACAGACAGAAAAATCATAATTAGGTCACATCCGAGATGGGTATATCAATCTAAACAGGTATTTAATAATGTTGAAATTGATCATCCTAGACCAAATAATGAATCAATTAATTTCAAAAATTCATTAAATTCGGCATGGGCTATTGTTAGTTGGAATAGCAATCCAGGAGTAGTTGCTGCTATCGAAGGTGTTCCTGTTTTTATTGGTCCAGACAGTTTAGCAAGACCTGTGGGAAATTTAAATTTTGAAACTATTGAAAATCCTACGATGCCAGATAGGACACAATGGTTGAACGATTTAGCCTACACAGAGTGGACAGTTGACGAGATATTGTCCGGAAAACCCTTAGAACGGTTGTTATCTTCGTTGACTTTTGGCCAGTAATCAACTAGTATGTTTATATGTTGATTAGCAATATAGAAGATCTTGTGACATACATCTGTAATAAAAATGTATCTTCTCTCGATCAAAGAGATAAGACCTTTCTATACAGTCTTTCTTCACAGTTTAAGAAATCTTTAGCATTAACATCAA
>CAIMCP010000092.1 GCA_903839515.1 uncultured Candidatus Saccharibacteria bacterium
TAAAGCCATTAGAGCGGTTATAATTGGAACTGTCATTGCATATACAGAGCCAAAGGCAATTAGTAGTATAATAGCCGCTGCAACAATTCCAATAGCCTCACTATTTGAGGTTGATGCCTGTTGGCTCTGTTCAATTGCTTGACCACCTATTGCAGATTGAATATTTGAGCTAGAAGCACTTTTAACATCACTAACAACCTTAAGAACGTTTTGCTTCTTTATTTTAGTAAAGACACCATCCCAATTTACTTTAGCGTAGGCAATTTTACCGTTAACACTAATTTGTCTTGCGCCAATAATAGAGTAGGGGCTAGTAACAGAAGCAACTTGAGGTGTAGTAGATATTTCGGATATTAGCTTGTTTATTTTTGTCTTATTGATAGTATTGTAAACAGTTCCTGATTGAACACGCCAAACAACTGTATCGACTTCACCAGATTCACTACTGGAGACTTTAGATAGTAGATTTAAAGCTTTAGTCGATCCGCTCTGAGGCAATGCAAAACTATCGGCATACTTGGTTCCAAACTTATTTGTCGAAACAGTTATAGCAACTAGAGCAATAACCCAGAGTCCTATGACTATATATTTATTCTTAAAACACCAACGCGCAATTTTATCCATAATTTTCTCCTTAAATCTGATTCAGACTCATTAATTATTTCCTTTAGCTGAATAAGATAATTTAGCACTACTAACAGTGGCCAACATTTTCTTTGCAAATAGCTCTAGACCATCCGGTTTAATTAAGACAATGCCTTCATGGCTCGGATGAACCATGACCATAAGTTTATCTCCAGCCTTAACATCAATTAGAGAACGAGCTTCAATAGGAATAACTACCTGTCCTTTATCATTAACAGTTACAAAGCCTAAAATTGATGGTACTTTTTTCATATATTTATTACTTTTCTTACTATATCAGAAATATTATTAATATATATTTTTTTGTTTATTGATAGAAATATTTCTTCTGGTAACATAGGCTCGTCTGTAAGCTTCTAGATTATTATATTTTTTTAGCCTTGATTCAATATTGGAGCTGGGTCTTTTGGTATAGCCTAAATATCTTATCCTTGTATTTATAAATGGGATTTTTCGCTTAATTATTTCTCTCTTGCCAAATCTTGAAAGGAGCTCTGCGTCCATATCCTCAACGGCTTTTTCTAGAGATATACCCAGCAGTATTTGTTCATCATATTGTCTTAATATATCCTCTATCTCGGTGGCTTCCCAATTCCACAAATCAGAATCAGTATTATAAGATTTATGCCTGTAATTAAGATTATTAATTTCTAATAATGATTGTTGCAATCTGCTATATTTATTTCTATCAATTAGCCAGGGTAGGGCTGTTGCATCGTGAGGATTAAATCTAGAACTACTTAATATATTGACTATTCGATCTGGTCCAATTAAGGCATCAAGCATATCTAACTTATTGATCATTCCTGGATGACCGGCTTTAGAAACAGCTCTATTAAATGCTCTTCTTTTTGGATATTTATTTTTTCGATCAACCGTATCATCATTCTCTAAAACTGCACTTATTAACAATTTCTGGGCTTCCTCTTGACTCATTCCAGCTTTCTTCCAGTCTAATCGGTCTAGCAACAAATCTATAGCTAGCCGATAATCTCCATAATATGACTCGAAAACTTGCTTAGACCTGGTAGTATCTTCGTCACCCAACAATTCATTCTCTGAAAGTCTTAACATAGATCTATGGAAGTTTTCATCTTTGTGATCTTTAATTTGAGAACTAAAATCAGGGGTTATTTTACTAAATGCAAAGTATGCTAATTTTTCGGTTATACCCTCACATATGAATTTAGGCCAAAAACTATAAGCCCTAATAGTCTTAAATTCACCGTATTTATCAACTTGCTTCTCGGATGAATATCTAAAAGAATTTGTTGAATGAAAAAGCTCATGATAAACAGTAGAACGAAGATGAGCCTTTAGATAATTTTTTGTAAGTTCAAGGTCGGGCTCATCAGCATTCATAAGCTCTGACGAGTTTTTCTCTATTGGCATAATATTTATATTGACTGTTCTATTAAGCGCGTTAAACCAACCATAGGTCCAATCATGCTTATCATTCATTGCGGAAGTTAGTGGATCTGCGATTATTATTGGAGCCTGTCTAATTTCTTCAAGTATTCTTGCTCTTTGAGCATAGCCTAGTATTTCATCGAAATCATTCCCGGTTACTTGCTGAATTAATTCATTTCTTTGTTTTTGAATTTCTGTTGAAAAATCTAAATTATATTTATTATCACCCTTAACATAAATCTTAAATTCAGAATTATAAAAATGCAAAAAATCCTTCAGATGACCGAATGTCCTAAGTCCATCCTTTGCATCAGTATCTTTTTTATACTCTAAATATTTACTTAAAGTCGAGCCAACATAATCCAGAGTAGGTATTCCAGTAGAGTCTTCATCTTTAGAATTTCGACTACCATGATATGAAAAATCAATAAGTTTATGTAAATCAGACAGGTAATTTAACTGAAATATAATTCCTTGATTATCATCTTGAGAAAGATTATTTTTTATTTCGTCTATATCCCCAATATTAAAAGAATATAAATCTAAATTAATTGCACCATAGAATGACTCAAGGGCATCAAAAGAAGACAAAATATCATATTCCGTACCATAGTTTATGGAACCTGGTTCAAGTCCATCTATTTCTCTACAAATTTGACTTGCCTCAAATACTGAAATAGGCTCAAGTCTACTTCGCTTAGAGTTAGTTTCTGTAGTCGAAGTAACAATTTCTGAATTTGAATTAGCTAGCGTTTCTGTCATTTTTTGTTCTTTTTTATAGACTAATTATACAACAATGTTTGACATAATACTATTTATGCTTTTAAATATTAATGTAAATAATAAAATAAACAAAGGAATTTACAATGGATAATTCAACAACACCAACAAACCCAACTGATGGACAGGCACCAATGCCAAGTGCAGACGGCGGAATGGGCGCACCAGCTCCAGTTCAACCAGATACAGGAATGACTCCAGGTGCTATGCCAAGTGAACCAGCTATGCCAACAAACCCAACTGATGGACAGGCACCAATGCCAAGTGCAGACGGCGGAATGGGCGCACCAGCTCCAGTTCAACCAGATACAGGAATGACTCCAGGTGCTATGCCAAGTGAACCAGCTATGCCAACAA
>CAIMCP010000093.1 GCA_903839515.1 uncultured Candidatus Saccharibacteria bacterium
GCAATTTGAGTAGCAACATACCACGTACAATAACCAAAATCATAGCCATTATTGCTACTACCAGAACCGTAATTTGGCGTAAAGAAGTTATATACAGGAGCTGCAGGTGGTTGACCATTTGGAATTAATATTTGTTCTCCGACTTTAATGCCACTAATTTCGGCATCGTTATAAGCTGTTAATTGATCGATATTAGAACCATATTTAGTAGCCAAAGAACTTAGTGTATCACCAGACTTTACGGTGTAGACGATACCAGTTACTGGTGGAACCAATATTTTAGAGCCTACGGTTAAGCTACTACCAGATAAGTTATTTGACCATAGGATACTATTAGAAGTTATATTAAACTTCGCAGCTACTGAAGCAACGGTATCTCCGGGTTGAACAGTATATGTCTTAATATCATTTTTTGATACAAAAGCGGTAGCAACTATTTGAGGTTTTGCAATAACGTTATTGACCGTTGCAGATTGAGACTGTTCAGCCACAACTGTTTCATTCTGGTTTGTTACGGCTGTAGTTTCTGTCAAATTAACGACTGAGGAAACGGTCTGGGCGATTTGCGAAGAAGACACCTGGTCAAGAGGGTTAATTGAATTTTTAGAAACAGAAGAGTTAATTGTTCTAGAAGAACTTGAAGAATTAGCCCCAGAAGGTGTCTGAAATAACACTAGTAGAAAAACCGCAAGAATTAATAAGTTGCCAAATAATATACCAAATCTAAATTTCTTATTCAGTTTCAGCTTCTTTCGAGATGGCCTTAATACATTGCCATCGTTTGATTTATTGTCATCCTGACTAGTTAATGAACCGTCGGCTTTAAACTTGATTGAAATATTAACTCCAAGAATTAATTATATTATCGCAACAAATGTAATTTAACAGATGTCGTGACTATCTAATTTTAGCAAAAAAGGCTATATTTTACAATATCTCCAAGACTACTCTCCCTTTTGACCAAATTGATCAATATTAGCATTCTGACCATTAATATCTGGCGAGAATCTAGTTACTCCATCTCGACCAGTTACAAAGTATAGATAATTAGTTGGACTAGGGTTAGCTGCTGCTTTTAGAGCTTTTTCGTCAACATTACAAATTGGTGAAGGTGGCAGCCCGGGCTGATTATATGTGTTATATGCTGGATTATTTATAGCCTGAGCGTAAAGTGATGTTATATTGCTCTGAAGTGGCATGTTTTGCTTGATCCTACTTAGGAAAACTTGGGCAACTTGTTGTTGATCAAGATAATCAGGGACTTCTTTTTGTATAATAGAAGCCATTGTTATTGCTTGATATACGCTAAGTCCTTCCCTTGCATATGATGCCTGTAATGCAGGAGTAATCTTTTTTCCCATTTCATTTAAAGCTTCCTGGATAATTTGATTTGGGGTTGTGGAGCTATCCTTCTCATATGAATCGGGGAATATTAGCCCGTCGAGTCCATAGCCAGCTGGTTTATATGACAGGACGGGTGTACCTACATAGTTAGAAGCCTGTAGGGCACTGCTAACATCTGCCGGAGAAAATCCGCTATTGATTAATAGCGACTGGATTTGAGCAATTGATTGACCCGGCAAGATAGTCACTAATTTGGAGGAAATTTTACCACTAGTTAGGATTGATACTATTTTCTTAACACCTTGATTGGGAGACAAAGAATATGTACCTGCTTGGAGAGAAGACCTTAGGTTTTGAGCGTCAATGTATTCCTGAAAAGCCAGTTTGCTACGAATTAATCCATTATTTTTTAACAAATCCGCAATCTGAGAAACTGAGTCGCCTTTTGGAATATTCACAATTATTGAGACTGATGAACTACTAACTGGTTTGAGGCCTTGATCATATTGATATCTTACAAACACAACTGCAATCAGGGCAATTATTAAGATTACACCGCCTAAATATATAAATATGCTGCCTCTTTGGTGATGCTTGCCTTTAGGTATTCTAATTTTCATTTAAATAATCTTCCAGAATATATGTTGCTGCTAATGAGTCGACGTCAGATTTCTGATACGGCTTTTTTCTTGCCTCAAGCTCTGATTTAGCTTTTACTGATGTACCCGCTTCATCTATTAAATATACATTAATGTCTATTTTTTTCTTAATTTCACTATAAAA
>CAIMCP010000094.1 GCA_903839515.1 uncultured Candidatus Saccharibacteria bacterium
AGCTTACCTAACCTAACTTATAATGATTATTTTTTAGACCAGTCTCTAGATTTATATAGTGCAAACAAAAACTTATCTATAGTGGATTGTTATGCAGCTACAGAGGCGAAAGTTTATGGTAATAATTTAGTTACGTTTGATGAAGAGTTATCTAAAAAAGGCGGTGTCCACGTTAAGAATCTCTAGTTGAGTTATTATTTATAGTTATGAGTCCAATTTTCTTAAGCTTACAATACATTGCATAAATACTTTTAGCTATGTTGTTCCGCCTGTAATCCAGTAAGCGAACCAAACACAAGTATTATGACCACAGTAATATGTGGCCTTTTTTATTTACATTTACTATTATCTAGATTATGCTTTATCTCTTGGTGCTAAAACTACGGCCAAAAGCCTTACTGGATAATGCTATTCCAGCAAAACCAAACCATATAAGGCTGAGCGTATCGTCTGCCCAGGCATGAGATAGAAGGTTTACGAACGAAATGCCAACTAAGCTTACTAGAAGAATTAAGCTCAAACTATCCTGTCTGTTTCTATAAAGACTTAACGAAGTAACAGCCAAAATACCGACGAATAGCGCTAGGCCTATTATTCCCACTTCTTGGGTGATTTGGACATAATAGTTCTCGGCAATCCTAGCTTGGTGGTTATTATATACAGAAGCCGGACCAGCAGTGCCAACGCCGGATCCAAGCGGTTGGTGTATCACATCCTTGACTCCAGAAATAGTTGCGCTTTCATGGTTCTGGTTTGAGCTCATAGCTGACTTTGATGTAGCACTTGTATGAAGAAAAGTATCTTGGAATGTTTGGTTATCTCTAAACACTAAATAGGTGCCACTAAGTAGTATTAAAAGAAGGGCTGAAGCAATCAAAATAAGCTTCCTGTATTTATTACCTACCAGAAGCCATACAAGAACGAATAAAGAGATTAGCAGTCCTATGTAGGCACTTCTAGAATACGTATAAAACATTACAAGTAGAGACAGAACAAAAGATAGTCCCCAGAAGATTCGCTTAAGATTATCCTTAGACTTATATAACTTATAGAAAATAGCTGGGATTATAATTATTAGGTATGCGCCGAGTGGATTTGCGCCGCGGAGTGTGGATTGAAGTCGAATATAATTATTGTTTGAATCGACTGTCTGAAATGGAACAATAGTTGAGCTTCCGTAACCAAAGTGTCTTAGAAAATCTGCAGGCAACAAATAGTGCTGTAGCAAACCAAAAATAATTACAATCAGGCCTGGAATAATGAGCAAACTAAGCCAGTTATCTTTTAGCCAGGATGTATTTTTAGATACGTAGACACACAGCCAAAAGAAAATAATATATCTAAGATTGATATCTAGACCATATCCTAGCGCTTTTAAGTTAACATTATGGGTTATATGTGCAATCAACCCAATCACTAGACTAAGGAGAACATAGACTATCGATAAATAGATCAAAATACTGGTTTTACTTAGTTTTTTAAGGTTATATTTCGAAAATAGGAAATATAAGGCAGGCACAAATAAAACTAAGATTAATATCTCCTTCCATAAACGAAGAAGAGTATAGTGGCCAACCAATGATGAAGCCCAAACTGTTAATAGAGCATGGAATGGTATAAGAACTAAAATTAGAGCAATGATATATTGGCTAATTCTAATAAATGTTTTATTTATATATGTTTGCTTCATAAATGTTACAATTACAAGTATAACGAAATAAATTTTTTTATGAAAAATAGTGCCTCACTTATTTACAACTTCTTCCTTATCGTCGGCGACTTCATTGCCCTTCTAGCTGCTTTTACTGGAGCATACATCCTAAGGGTTAGTGTTAGTCACGAAGTAGTGGCTAATCAGGTACATGCCAGAACCTATATTGGAGTATTTTTAGTACTACTGCCTTTCTGGCTTTTAATATTTGCACTTCTTGGTCTATATGACAGTAATATTTATGAGCGAAGGTTTAGCGAGATAGCTAGACTGTTTATTGGTTCCTTTATTGGAATGTTATTTGTTGTATTTTGGAATTACTTATCTGTTAACCCGATACTACCATCTAAGCTCGTTCCAATTTACGGCTTCCTTCTTTCCTTCCTGTTACTAATTCTCATGAGAACATTTTCTAGAATAATTAGAGAAGTCTTATTTAGGTTTAACCGAGGCTTAACTAACATTCTAATAATTGGCAGTACTAACGTAACAAGTGAGCTAATTGGATCACTTAGGAATTCAAAAAAATCTGGCTATAGAATTATTGGAATAGTATCAAGCGAAGAGATAGCTAGTAAATTTAATGGCATTAAAAATTTCGATAGCTTTGACAGTGCAATAAAGTCCTTAAACGTTAAAAAAATTAGCAACATTATTCAAACTGAACTATATAAGAACGAGGATAAGAATAGAGAAATACTGGAATTTGCTCAGACTAAACATATAGGCTACCGTTTTGTGCCTGGTAATGACGAGCTATTTGTCGGCAATATTAATGTTGAGTTGTTCCGATCATCAATCCCGGTTATTGCCGTTCACCAAACAGCACTATTTGGATGGGGACGTATTCTTAAGCGAGCATTTGATTTAATACTGGGCCTAACTCTGCTTATTATCGCCCTCCCCTTTGTGCTCATAATTGCTATCATCACAAAGCTAACATCTCGTGGCCCAATATTCTTTAGACAAATTAGACTAACTCGTTATGATCAGAAATTCCAGGTATATAAATTCAGAACTCTCAACCAAAAGTACAGTGGCCTAAGTCCCGAGCAAGCATTTACAAAAATGGGACACCCTGAATACATAGAACATTATCGTAGCAATGGAGATAAAATCGAGAACGATCCAAGAATTACAGCCTTTGGAAGACTGCTTCGTCGAACCAGTTTGGATGAACTTCCTCAGCTTATTAATGTTGTTAAGGGTGATTTGAGCCTTGTTGGTCCTAGAGCACTCGTTCCAGAAGAATTAGCTATATATAAAAAAAGACACACCATTCTTAGTGTTAAGTCGGGTCTTACTGGACTTGCTCAAGTTTCTGGAAGGCGAGACATAGATTTCGAAGAAAGACGAAAGCTAGATGTTTATTACGTTCAGAACTGGTCTTTCTGGTATGACATTGTAATTCTATTTAAAACTATTCGCACAGTTATCTATGGCAGCGGAGACTAAATAAGTGAAAGACAATAAAGAACTCAAGGTTGCGCTTGTATGTGACTGGCTAACGGGCATAGGAGGCGCTGAGCGAGTTTTACTTGAACTACACCATATTTACCCGAATGCACCTATTTATACCTCTCAGTACGATCCTAGTGGCATTGACTGGTTCAAGAGTGCCGATGTTAGAACTGGCTGGTTACAAAAACTACCAAAAGGACTGAAAAAGTTCCTGCCAGTGCTAAGAGCGATATATTTTAGCAACTTAAACCTAAGCGAATATGACTTAGTTATTAGTGCCTCGGGAGCCGAAGCCAAAGGAATCAAAACGAGTAAAGGTACTACCCATATTAGCTACATCCACTCACCTACTCATTACTACTGGAGTCGGTATGATGAATATATTAAGCACCCTGGCTTTGGGGCTTTTGACTGGCTGGCTAGAATCGGACTAAAAGTATTCGTAGTTCCGATGAGAAATTGGGATAAAAAAGCGGCAATGCATCCAGATTATTTAATCGCTAACTCAACTCACACCAAAGCTATGATAAAGAAGTATTATGATCGTGATTCAACTGTGATTTTTCCACCGGTAGATATAAATAATTTTAAGCTAAACAAATTATCTAAAAGAGACGGATTTGTAGTGACCGGAAGGCAAACACCATATAAAAGAATCGATTTAGCAGTTTTAGCTTGCACTAAACTCAATTTACCTTTAACGGTTATCGGTAATGGCCCAGAACACAATAGACTTATTGAACTTGCTGGAAGTAGTGTTAAGTTTATGGATTCTGCAAATAATGAAGAATTAGTAAAAATATATCAGAATTCAAAAGCTTTTATATTTCCATCAGACACAGAAGACTTTGGAATAGCTCCTGTTGAGGCTATGGCTACAGGGACTCCAGTTATTTCATATAATAAAGGTGGGCCACTGGATTATGTAGTTGAAGACATTAATGGAGTTTTCTTTAATGAACTAACTAGGGAGAGTCTTATTTCAGCATTAAATAAATTCACTTCTAAGGATTTCGATAGCCTAAAAGTTAGCCAATCTGTATCAAATTTTTCCGTCAGTACATTTAATGATGCAATGAAGACTTACATAAAGAAAGTTATAGAATAGGAGACTATCGTGGAAAATATATTCAAAGCTTACGACATTAGAGGCAAAGTTGGGTCCGAATTGAGTGATGAGGTACTAGAAAAGATTGGAAAAGCATTTGCCGACTTTTTACCTAACGAAGGAACAATTGCTGTTGGACGAGATATGAGACCAGACTCAAAAAATCTAGCAGAAAATTTAATAAAGGGTTTAGTTTCTCAGGGTCGTGACGTTATAGATATTGGAGAAGTTACGAGTGACATGATTTATTTCGCAACGGGCAGCCTTAAACTAGCTGGTGGAGCCATGATTACTGCTAGCCACAACCCGGGTGAATATAACGGAATTAAGTTGTGCCGAGAAGAAGCAAAGCCTATTGGTGAAGAATCTGGTCTATTCGACATAAGAGATGCAGTGATCAGTAGTTCATTCAAGGCTTCACCGAAAACCGGAACAGTCAGAAAGAAGGATGTTGGTGAAGCATGGGTAGAACACGTACTTAACTTTATCGATAGCAGCTCATTAAGACCTCTAAAGATTGCTGTTGATGCAGGCAATGGAATGGCAGGAAAAATATTCCCAGAAATAGAACCATACTTGCCCTTTGAAGTTGAAGAAATGTATTTCGAACTAGATGGAACGTTCCCGAATCACATCGCCAACCCATTAGAAGAAAAAAATATCGTCGACATAAAGAAGAAGATAAAAGATATGTCGCTCGATGCCGGCATTGCATTTGATGGAGACGGAGATAGGGCAGTATTAATTGATGAAAAAGGTGAGGCCCTAAGCGGTACGGTAATGACAGCCTTATTGTCTGAATATTTCCTCAAGAAGAGTCCTGGCTCCACAATTCTATATAACGCCATATGTGGTCTTGCCGCTAAAGATACTATAGAGAAGAATGGTGGAAAAGCATTCAGAACGAGAGTTGGTCATTCATTCATTAAGTCTGATATGAGAAAATACGAAGCAATTTTCGCTGGAGAACATAGTGGTCATTACTATTTCAAAGACAACTTCATGGCAGACAGCGGTTTGATCGCTGCAATAATTGGGCTCTATATTCTGTCTAGTAGCAAAGTCCCCCTTTCAAAGTTAGTCGAACCATTTAGAAAGGCATACTTCAACATTCAAGAAACAAACTTCGAGATCGAAGATAAGTCGACTATTATATCCAAAATTGCCGATGAATTGAAAGAATATCCCCAAAACAATCTCGATGGCTTAACCGTAAACTTTGATGGTGGCTGGATAAACGTTCGGCCTTCTAATACCGAACCTTTAATTCGCCTCAACGCGGAAGCAAATAAAAAAGAATTATTAAACAAATTTGTAGATAAAGTAAATTTAATTATTAATAAAAATATTTAGACTCAAAATATTTAGACTGTTATAATTAGACTAATGAAAATACTTGTTACTGGAGGAGCTGGTTTTATTGGGTCAAACTTTGTTCATTATATTTACAGAGAAAGGCCAGACTGGCACATAACCGTAATCGACAAGCTTACCTATGCGGGAAACAAAGCAAACATTGATGGATTAGATCCTAAAAGGTTTGATTTTATAAAGGCAGATATTTGCGATGCTGATGCAGTAAATCAGGCTGTAAAGAATTCTGATGCGGTAATTCATTTTGCGGCCGAATCGCACAACGACAATTCCCTTCACTCACCATGGCCATTCGTTAATACAAACATTATTGGAACCTATCAAATTCTTGAAGCCGTTAGAAACCACGGAAAAAGACTTCATCACATATCTACAGATGAAGTTTACGGTGATCTCGAACTTGATGACCCAGCCAAATTCACCGACAAAACACCCTACAATCCATCTAGTCCCTACTCAAGTACAAAGGCAGGATCTGACATGCTTGTAAGAGCTTGGGTTAGAAGTTTTGGAGTGCAGGCAACAATTTCCAATTGCTCTAACAATTATGGCCCCTACCAGCAT
>CAIMCP010000095.1 GCA_903839515.1 uncultured Candidatus Saccharibacteria bacterium
GGGTATACCCGTTTTTTCAGATACTTTTCGTGCCCATTCAAGTAGTTTTTCGAATTGATTATCTCTTGCAGCAAGTTCTGTTTCATATTTATCAATTCTGGAAATGAAACCATCAATACTATTAAGCAGTTTATTGTGTGATTGTTTCAACTCAATAATTTCGGATTCTACGGCTTTAAATCTAGTATCAACCTGATCCATGAATACATGAATTAAATTCACTAATTCATCTGTCTGCTTGGAAAGTGAACTTTCGAGAATTTCTTTAAGTTCTTCTTTATTTACATATTCAGCCATACTCATATCTTAACACCTCCTGATATTTTTATAAATCGTTGATAGTTTTGACTACTGCCTCTCCTGCCATACAGGTCGCAAGACATTCACTTGCTCCTCATCACTACTGTTATTTAGCTCGTTTTTAGTGGTTTTGACTCTCATTTTTGAACTCCTATTAATTGACGACTTTTCTCAGCTCTTTGAGCGATTGCTTCTGTGAAATTTGTAAAATTAACAGATAAGGTACCGCTACTAATACTAAGATTTGAGAAAAGTTTTGATATTATTAACCTTTTTTGATCAGACGTTCTTTTTGAATATATTTCGGCTGCTTTTTGAGACAATCTAAGTACCACAATTCGCTTTTCAATAGTCGTTTCGGCATTAATAACGATTGATGCTTTTTTGTCTTCTAATGAAGTACGTTCTTCTGTGAATACAGCTTTCTTAGCTTCATACTTATCTCTGGTAATTTCTCCGGCTAGCTTATCATCATAAAGTTGCTCCTCCATCCTATTTATTCTATTAATTTGCATCTCAATTGAATCAATAATCTTCTGTTGTTCGATTATAGTATTCTTGTATTTACTTCTAACAGTTGAACATAGCCAATCTATAACTTCCTCTCGCGGACATACAAGCTCTTTAAGCAGTTTTTGAATCGATTCCTCAACTTGATCCTCTCTTAACATTTTAGTGTTCCTACATTGCTCATTCCTCCTTTTACATACTCCATAATAATGTCCCTTCTGAAGTTGCCAAGTAACCATGGTTCCGCAGTCGAGACACTTGATTAAATTTCTTAGCGGTCGGTTGTGCCTGAAATAAGACACATGTTGCTTGCTATGTATCTTGTCTTGTACCTGATCAAATAGTTGCTTTGATATAAAGGTTTCTTGAGCACCTGGATAGTCTTTTCCGTCGAACCTATTAATGCCGATATAGAATGGGTTAGTTAAGCATTTTTGAATATGGCTCTTAACAAATGGTCTACCTTTCCTAGATCTCAGTCCCATTAGCTCCATTTCTTTGGTAATCGTACTGAAAGAATGATTAGGGTCTAGATAAAGCTTAAAAGCTCTTTTTACTAACGTAGATGTTTCAGGATCAGGAACATGTATTCTTTTTCCGTTGAAGGTAATTGTCTTATAGCCGGGTGGTGGTACTGATGGCAACCAACCTTGAGCTAATTTTTCAGCCCAACCCTTCATAGCTTCCTCACGGAGATTATCGGAATATTTCTTAGCTACCGCTAGTTGTATCGTCCACATGAACTTAACATCACTCCGAGATACTCTATTTAGACGAAAGCCTTCTTTAACGGCATGAAGCATTCTTTCTCCATCCTGAAGTAGCCAATCATCTATATCGACAGCATCGCGCAGGTTACGAGTTAATCTATCAGTTTTCTCTACAGTAATATGATAGATATTGTTCTTACTAACGTATTCGAGCATTTCATGGAATATCTTACGGCTTTGTATTTTAGAGGCGGTCTCAGCTATACGAAATTCTTTTACTGGAATTAGTTCATTTCTTTGACAATACATCCGTAGGAGCTTTAATTGGGAGTCTAGCGAGTATCCCTCCTCGTCCTGGGCCTTAGAAGATACTCTGGCTAGTATCACTGCTGTTTTGTAATTATTAGCCGTCATCCTCTACTCCAGGTTCTGCGAGCGCTACATAAAACTCAATAAGTGACGATCCAATTTCAGTAGCCTCATCTAACGAAAAATCACGTCCAGATTCATGACCAAGGATTACCCTTAGCGACTCATAATCTGCCGTTGGTACGTATTCGTTATAACTAGAGTATGTTTGTAAGTTTTCCATTGCTACCCTCCAAATCAGGACTAACCCGATATGGTTAGTATACTATCCTGATTAGGTTAATTGCAAGTATAAAACATCAATAAATTTATCCACAGTTTTACTTGCTATCGAAAACAAGTATTCTTATACTTTCCAACAGATATAAACTCATCTATTTACTTCCTCTCTAATATATATTATATATAGGAATACATGGATACTATTAAGAGACATAATAAACTCAGTGAAAAGCAGATAAACATACTTATAGTTATCTACAGATTTAGATTCATAACAATACCATTACTGGCAAAGTACAACTTAGTATCTAATCAATCTATAGCTGGATCGCTTAAGGTCTTAGAAGAAATGGGACTAATAGAAAAAAGATACATTAGTTCCTATAGGATTCAAGGTAAAGCAGCTAGATACTTCCTATCTCCAAAAGCTATAAAACTATTCACAGACAACGAAGATATAAATCAGCACAGCCTAAACCTTTTCTATAAGACTAAGCTACTCAGCGAAGATGCAGTAGATAGCCATATACA
>CAIMCP010000096.1 GCA_903839515.1 uncultured Candidatus Saccharibacteria bacterium
ATTTCCACCATTGCAATAGATGCAGCAAGACCTTGCAAATCTTCGTAAGTGAATGTTTGATAAATACCATTTGAATCAGACCATACCCCTAAAGTCCAAGCAGATTCTCCGGCGTTAATACATTCCTGCAAATTAGAAATATTACTTTGTCCATTAATTGCCAAAGTAGTGGTGTTATAAGTTGATTTTATTCCAGCTTGATTTGTATACGAAACTGCACTTGAAATAGCATTTTGATAACTAGATTTAAGTATTGCAATTTGGTTTTCTTGTAATTGAGATAAGGTAAATTGTGGCGTTGGTTCTGCTGCAGGATTTCCATTAATATCAGGATGGATAACTTGTCCTTCTGATTGCAAAACCAATAATGATTGCCATTGCTCCGTTGTAATTTCTACAGCATCATCTGGGATGTTGTTTACGTTAATTATTGGATCATAGAATCCATTAGTTGATTTTGAATACAGCATTATTTATCCTTAATATCCAATTGCTACCCAGCTAACCGTTTGAGCACCGGAGCCAGATGCAGTAACCGATCCAAATCCGAAAGAACTTAAAGTACATGCGGCAACCTGCGATCCAATAAATGTATTAGAAAGTCGATCACTTGAGGAAATTTGTGCACTCAAAACTGCATTTGGGAAGGAGATGGGGAATGAGATAGATATATTTTGAGCGCCACTCGCTGTATATGCATAAGTTCCCCATTGCATAATTAAGCCAGATGGTAATTTTTGATAACCGTTTTGAGCAAAATTATGTGCAAAACCACCCGAAGCTGGAAGCATTGGAGTGCCATTAGCAACTCCCCAAACTCCACTTATTTGAAGAACAATAGTACAAAAATCACTACCTAAAAGTGATACAGTATTATTGCTAGCGTTTGCACCAATGGTTAAAATATCACTACCGCCAGCAGTTATAGTTGTTACACCACCTTGACCAAAAAAAGTAAAAGCAGTTCCAATAGGTACTGAAGCGGAAGATGGCAAAGTTAAAGCATTGTCACTACCGCCACAAACAATAATTTGACCCGCCCAAGAAGCAGGAATTGTAGCAGTCTGATTAGTGTATTGATTTACACTTTGAAAATTACCAAGTGCTCTTTGAACAAAAGAAGTCGTTGCTACAGAATTGCTATTATCAAATTGAGGTGGCTCAGAAAATGATATTAATGCTTGGCTTTGTATGACAAAAGCATTAAAAATAGAACTATATACCAGTTGTATTGGAAATCCTGCAGAAGGGATTTCCCCACCAGTTAGCGGATTATTGCCATTTTTTACGATTGGGACTGATGATTGAATTAATGACCCAAGAGTTAAAACTAAGGTACATGCCCCAGTGTTTGCATAAATAGAGTAAATAGTTAAATTTAACCCATTTGGTATTGTTGTTAATTTAGATGGGATTGTGGCCGTTAATGCATTAGCAGTTCCACCAGCAGTTGCCGAAGTATAAGTTTGTTTTTGTAATTGATCTTCTTGTATCAGATTATTCATTACTGCAGCAGTGTCAAAATTTCCAGCAAAATCATTAACACTAAATGCAGTAGGAGATGTTCCTTCTTGACCTCTTATTATTGTTAGGGAATCGCCTGATCTTGCTGTGCATATACAAATTTCATAAACTGTTGCTGTTATGGCACTTACTAAAGTTAGTCTAAATTGAGATACGCCTGAAACTGGCGATGGAAATAGATTACCAGTTCCAGCAGTAACCGTTATTACAGTTTGCGATGCCGATATACTCGATGCCAGATTTGTTTCTGCGTTATTTGCGTATAGCTCAATCATCTAGATACCTAGTTAAGATTAAGCTCGCACTACCAAGCCATTATTACTTATTTTAGTTTTTTTTCGAAAATATTACAACAATGTTAATAAACTATTTCATAGTTATATTCAAATGGAAGAGTAATAGCCCCAGCATTTAATGCGGCTTGTAATATTTCCGATTCCGGAGTACTTGGAATTGTTATTGTTATTGTTCTTGGATTTGAATATTCTACGCTTATTTCATATGTATTATCAATTGGGAAATCAACCCCATCTATTCCAAATAAAAACCTTTTTACCCTTCTTTTTAGCCATGTAGTTGTATATTGGAATCCATCTCCTTTATAAAAGTTCCATGTCAATATTCTCCTGAAATCATCATCATTCACCAAAAACCCACCAGTTGACCTAGGAAGATTCGAAGTATTATATGGGTATTTATCATAGACAATAGTGTCATATGCCCCACCATTATAACTGCTTGGTGGCGTTGGAAGCAATGTTGGCCTAAGCATTCCATATAGTCCGTATGCAACCCAGTCTAATGAATAATTTGTTTTTGTTGTATATATCGGAAAATTTAATGAATTAAACCAATCTAGATACTCTTGCGTTAATTCGTTATATGAGTTGACAAATGATTGCAAATTTGATACATCTGAACCAATCGGTATGGGTTCGTCTAAATACTCCAAGAACAAATAAGAATTTATGGTTTTGGTAAGCATAATTACCCTTGATTTACAACAATATTTGCAGAGGATGTAGAAAAGTAACTTTCAGGGTCGCCATATATAAGGCCAGTACCAGATTCCGGTGGCACATCAATACCGTTGATAGCGACAATAAATACCATTCTAGATATTAAATTGGCTGGAATAACGTTTTGTATCGATGTTTGAAATATATTCTGAAGCTCAAATACATTTATTGGCTGACCAACATAAATTCCATTTATATACGCAGCTAGTGCTGGTTGAGACAATGAAGAAATAATTTCATTGGAGACTAAATTGGTTGATATCGTATTCCACGTTACCACCATTGATACTGTTTGAACTGGTGGATTTACAAATGTAATGTTATAAGTATCTGGATAATCATTAATTGACACTGTTATATTTCTTAAATTTGGCGTGATAATTCCACCAGATACATATGAACCAAAAGACGATGTATCTACGCCAATATTAAATGTTGTTTGACTCAATACGGTAATTGTAAATAACCCATTAAATGTAGATGGATTTGAGTTTTCTATTTCTATGACTTGACCAGATGTGAATCCATGGTTTAAATTTGTTGTTACTATTCCATTTGACGAATTTGTAATTTTAGTCGCTTCCAATGTAGACCCAACCAACATAGAAATATCTGGAATTGATGAGAAAATGGCATTAGCTACATTATATGGATCTCCACCACCACAAATAACTTCCCACTGGCCATTTGTTATTAATCGAACCGAAACCAAATTTTGCTGAACTCCTGAAACATTCTGCAATTGAGATTTTACAAATGTCGGCACGCCTTGAGACGTTACTAATCCAGCCTGAATAACTTGCGCTCTATATGATTCCAATGTTTGCGAAAGAAGACCAGGAACCCCCGCAGTTTGATTTGTGCAAGTTAAACTAACCGCGCTAGGTATTGAAGTAATAATTGTTGTTACTGTACCAATTGGAACCGCCCATGAACCAGATGTATTTGATAGGCAATATAAAGCAGCACTTTGACCATTAGACGCAATTATTCCACCATCTTGCACTGTATATTGCTTTGATCCATCAGATACTGTAAAGCCGGATGGAATTACAAATCCAACTGATCCTGAGAATGTTACATAAACTGATGTATTTGATCCTACTCCCTGCTGTATTCCATAAATTTGACCTAATTGATTAAGTAAAAATGAGTTTGCTGAGTAAGGGGTAATTGAATTAAATAGATCCACCCTAGCGCTATCAATAAGTGATAATGCCCCTACATCGGTTTCAGCTATATCCGATATTAAACTTCCGGGTAAATCCGCTGTATATCCCGGATTAGTTGATGCAACAAGAGTGATTAACTCTGAAAGCAAAACACTTGGTGCGGTTGGTTGTAATCCACTTGAATTTACATCTGTTGTAATAGTCATTTTTTACCTTTAGACAGCTACATTTGCCTGATATGGGGTTCCGTTATTAAATAAAATATTCACATTATAAGTCGGTGTAGTAGACTGCACTTTCGATATTTGAAGGCTTGCGAATAGCTGTGAGAATTGTTGCTGAGTTACCTGAGTGTAGTAGTCTGGAAACACTTGCTGTATTACTGATCTTTGCGCTGGAATTCCATAATTTGCATGAAACGGGCTTTCCCCTAAGTTTAATTTTAGAGTCTGAATTAAAGTTGTTGCATATCCATAATCAAAATTACCATTTGATTCAGAATTTATTTCAACCCAAGTACGAATTCCTTCTGAGTCGTAAACTCTTCCATACGTTCTTTGCGTCATACTGGGGCTCCGGTATCACTTCCGCCTGATTGCACACCGCTATGAACGTGAGTACTTCCAACGTTTTTACCATTATTCGTCAGGCTACCAGAATTTTCAAAATTACCAGTTTGGGATATATTTCCGGTAATATTCATTGTTGATCCTGAGCCGCCAGTTATATTGATCCCATCTTGTCCAGTTATCGATCCTTTAACCAAAAGATTTGCATCAATAGTTAAATTTCCGCTCATCAAATTGTTTCCATTATTTATAGTTAAATTTCCACCATTTAGGTCTACAGTAACGCCAGATGATGTTAATGTTAATTTGCAATCTTGATTTGGAGTGGTTATTTCAACCCCATCCACACCATACATTACTAAATAATTACCGTTTACCGAAAACCATTGCTTATTTCCAACAGGAAAGAATACTAATGATGTTAAGTTTCCAGCGTTACTAAAATCAGCTTGACCAGTCCCAAGACCGGATACCTGCCTTAGACTTACGCTTGCGGAAAAACAAACTCCTAAGCATCCAACCTGAATTGGAAGTCTAACATATTCAGATCCGAAAATAGGAACAGTAACTTGTGGAATAGTAAATTGATTATTAGGATCGCTAGAATTAACTAAAAATTCTACTGTAACCATCTGGCCATCAACCGATACCACTCTGCAAGGCCATTCTTGACCTTGGTTGCCAATTGCATCCTCTATTTTCCGTTCAGTGAAAGTATTTATAGACTGAGCGAATGGTATTTTTTGAGAAATCATATCATGTATGCCTGAATTACAGTTACCCAATTATTAGCATCTGGCGATCTAAAGCTTCCTATTTGTCTAACCATCTGAATTTGAAAATTCCCCTGAAAGTCTGATTGATTCTTATACTGAGTGCCCGCAGATGCTATTTGAAGAACTTGTCCTAGTTGTTGTGATTTAATAGGCATTGTTATTGCTCCTCCTACCTTTAAATCAAATCGCATAACAGTCTTAAATACTAAAGTCTTAGTACCTATCCAAGTTGGTTGACCTATTAGATCTTGAAATTGAATCGATATTGGAGATGAACTAGCGATATACGTATCATCATATACGTTTATCTCTCCATTTTGGAATGATATTTTTACTCCAGAATATAGATTACCCAAAATACTAATGCTCTTTTCAGAAAGAAACTTGGAAAGCGATGTTAAATCAACATTGGATTGAGTAATGGTTTCAGGTGCAATTAATTTATCACTAATATTTACATTTACTTTAATTCCTTTAAACCCATTACTTAATGAATTTTTAATAGCCTCAGAAAATGAAGATCCAATATTGCATTGAAATTGTAAGTTCCTCGGATTTTGACTGCTTCCTAATGGGGCATTCATAATTAAATCCAATGTTTGTGATGTTCCCTGCCAGTTACCAAGAGATTGAGTTATCTGTGCTGCCATTATCTGACCATATTGCTTAGGATTCGCCAATGGGAGACCTCCAGCCATACCAGCAGAGATAACAATATTGCAATAAGTTGAATAATCAATTGATGGATTAAAGTTTGATGACTGCCCTAGTAAAGGAAGTCCTACTCCATAAATTCTAAAATAAGCTCCACCTAATGGCGATCCAATTACTGAAACAGGTAGGTCAAACTCGCAATGAAGGGCATTCAAATTATATGTGCCACTTGATTTATTTCCCTGAAAACTAGACCATGTACCATTAAATAAGACAGCACCTGTTTTTGGGTCTTTTACAACTTTTGGATTACCGTCTTGATCGGTTATTTTTATCTCATATGCACGCATTAGATCACCTCAAAATTTCCGCTTGATTGGCGGAAAACTAATTTTGTAGTGAAATATCCAGCCGTCATTGAAATATCATAATTATCAGGCGATCCTATAAGTGCCACGCATAAAATAAGGCCATTGTTCGAATCGTAAATATTGATGTAATATCTTTGGCCATATAGATTCCACGTAACGATTACATTATATGAATTATTGTCTAATGTGCATTGAAATTGAAAAGTTGAAGTCGATACAGGCGAAAATGAAATCATCGTACTCATAACGATACCCCAAAAATAGAGCTAGATGTAGATCCATAGGACGAGGCTGTTCCCTGAAGATTTGACGCTCCATTTACCATCGGAGACGCTACTGAGTTCGGATTATTTAGAACGCTGGATCCACCTGTTATAGCACCTGAAGAAGGCAATCCAAGCTCTATTTGGCTCATTAGCGCACTTAATGTATTGCCCTGATTTTCTGAAAGTAACGGCTGAATAAAATCAAATTGCCATGTATTTTGAGCCTGATTGCTATCTGGTCTAGAAATATCAGTTAATCGCTCCATGACGCAATTTAAATATACATAACTTGGTGTTGCTATTATATAAGTTCCGCCAAGTTGATTATGTTTATCTAAAGCATATTTAAGAGCCGTAAATGTAATCATTTTTGTGATGAATCCAGCAGTATTATTTGATGGAGTACTCATCAACATTGGTATTCTAAGTGGTTTGGCTATAATTGCATTAGCAGCGTATGATTGATTTGCAAAAGGATAGGTTGCGATATCATTATCAACTAAAGTAGTACCAGGTAATGGCCTAAAATGTGCAAAAAATTTATTTAAATCAAGTGGATTCTGCCCGGTAAGAATGCTTGTTCCAAAATTTGCCGCCTCTGTAATGGCTACAATTGGCAATAAAGAACCGGGAACACTGCTCGCTATTCCATTGAATAAAATAATAGGCGATATTTCATAAGCAAGTTGATAAATTGTTTCTGCTGCATTAGCCATTATGGATTACCTGCATATTGACCGCCAGCTGTGAGCATATTGATATTAATATTACTTCCGGGGTCTTGAGTAATTTTAATATTTGCACCATTATTTGGCTTTGTATAATTCGCCCAGCCCGGATTGTTTGATTGATTCTGTCCATATACCATTGACTTTACATCGTCAGGTGAATATCTATTTTTCCCTGATTCAACGCTTGAAATTCTTGCCATCAGTTTTGATAGAAACTCTGGGTCGTTAAACTCTTCTTCGCTTAAATGCTTTTTTTTATCTTTTCCAGTCGATTTGGCTAAAGCGTTGGCGTAAGAATTGGTATCATTTTCAGATGATGGGGCATACAGATTCATAATGTCTTGAATCGTGTCTAATTTCTTATATCCAGCAGCCTTTGATTTACCCGTGAAATAAAGCTCCAATTGATTTTTTAAAGCCTTAAATCCCTCTTCGGTTGACTCAAATTTAGCAAATCCTTTCTCACCCAATTTAGCCCCTTTTTGACCAATGTATCTAACGTTCCCGGGGTTCAGATTTTTTTCGGCAAGACTTAGAAATCCCGAAACCGATTCTCTTGCTTTTGTCCCCATATTTCTTAAGGCATCTTTTGGTGTAGCCCCAAATTGCTTAAGCGAATATGTATTTATCGCCGCCTCATATGTTTCTAACGCTTTATTTGGCTTATCTAAAATTTCTGATGCTGCTCCGGCCGCACCAGCTCCTTTATTTACCGCTACCGACATTAAGTTTGTACCAACATTGCTTATTGATACGCCTAGCTCTTGCCACTTTTTTAAATTATCATCAGTAATCGAATTTATTTTGGTTTGCTCATCGTACTGCTTTAATGTTGCATCTAATTCTTCTTTTTTTAGAGATGCCATCCTGCGAGCATCTTCTACTGATATTCCAAGTTGATCGAACCCTCTTGCCGAGAGTCTTTGTTGTGCTGTTTCAGGGGATCCTTGCTTATACACTTCTCCCGCTGCTTTAAGAAGTTGTGGCAATATTTCTGCTGCGGATTGGTTTGGGTTTACGCCAGTTCCTTGAAACGCCCATTGCTTATTAATATCTGTTTGTGCGCCTGCAATGTTATTTAAAAGAGACCCTGTATCGGTATATTTACCATACACATTTTCGGCAGATTTTAACTCACCTGCGCTTACTCCCAACCCTTGCGATTGTTTTCTAATATCACCAGCATAGGATGCAAACTTATCAGCAATGGCAATGCCACCCGCAATAGCTCCAATTCCGGCGGTAATTGGATTAAGAATTGATCCCCATTTAAGCAAGCTATTTGTAGAGCTAGTTACATTCTTGTTTAACTTATCAGAGTTTTTCCCAATATCAGAAAAGTTGTCAGCAGAACGCTTACTCAGTCTGTCGGTGTTTTCTAGACCTTTATAGTTTTTATCTAGCTTACCAGCAATAGCGTCTAATGCGTGTTGTGATCGCTCAAAGTGTTCGCCTATACTCTTTGTTAATTTTTCTACTGAATCAACTGACGATCCTATTTTGCCCCATTTAGAAGGCATTTTATCTAAAGACGCTTGATACTTTTCAAAAAGTGCAGTGAACTCTTTAAATTTAGAGTCATCAACATCGATAGATATGACAGGTTTTTTAGTTGCCACTACTTAAACCCCTTAAAATATGACGTTGCCTAAACTCATGAGAGCACCCTTTATAGTGCTCTATTTTATCATCAAAATAATCTGAGAATCCTATACCGGATGCGTAGTCGAGGATTTCTGAGACGATGCTTTCACCGTCCCGCCAGTATTCTCTTCCCCTATCAATGTCTTCAAGGAATTGCGAAAACCCGTACAATCCAATAATGTAGTCTGCGAACCCCATAATCCACTTACTGTTTCCAATATCATTAGTGCTTGATTCGCTTTGTTCATGCAAGAAATGCAGGTAAAAAAAACCAATTCCCCCTCTACCTCCGAGAGGGTATCAGAATCAATTTTTCCGTGCTTAATAGCGGTATCTAGAGGAATTGTTTCCCATCCATTTTCTCCGGTGATAACTATATTTGATAATCGGATAATCTCGTTAATAAGCCCCTTTTCAACTCCTTGCTGACCTTCCCACATACCCAATTCTTGTGCTGTTTGTTTAAGCATGAGATAGGCAATACGTGGCCCAGCTAGAGCACCTAAACCATGAGAGAAAATTCCAGAAAATGTCTTAGAAATTACTAAGAAATATTGCTCGAATATCGCTCTTGAAATTGGCGTTGAGTGAACGTAAATAATCCCATTGTCAGTTTCAACTGGAATTACTAAATTCAGAGCTTTATTTAATTTCAACTATTAACCCCAATTAATACTATTGATTTGATATCTAGCGGTTAATGTAATGACAAACTCAGCATTAGTACCAGATAAATCCAGTCCCTCCCATGCGGTAATAGAGCATTCATCAAAACTATATGTTGATAACGTAACTGCATCAGGAGTAACGCTAATATCACCAAGCAAGCAATTGGTTTCAATTTGATTTTTATATGCAGAAGCAAGTCCAGTAGTTTTTAGCATTGGAATTGTGATTTCAACAGTTTGATATGGTTCTAAAGAAGTAACTAACCCGACCATAGCCGGAATTTGCAATGAAGATGGGGTTGTTGGTTTAAATTTAATTCCGGCTTTACCAAGATAAGAAGCGGTAATATTTAAACTTGGAAATTCCGTAAAGCTAACGCTAGCTAGTAGCCTATTTAGCGTGCCTAATGGTAGATTTGGATTCGACATTGTATATCCTTAATTAAGGTAAAACCAAACTTGTTACATTTATGTTGTAGATAATATTGCTAAATCCATTTTGCGGAGTAAATGAAACAGACAGTCCGGCGTATCTTCCAATTGAATAATCACTAGGATTAATTGCAACATATTGATTAAACGGAACTGCATTTACTGTTACCGGAGACAATATGAGACCATAAGAAATTCCAGTACTCATTGTAGATTGCGCTACCCCTTGTAACCTATTAATACCATTTTGGTTATAGTAAAGTGGGTTTGTAGGGTTATTTGAACCATTAATAATGTAATTGCTAATATTCAAATCAGAATTTATTGTTACCCAATCCACCGCATACCAATAATTTACTGGATTTCCATCCGAACCTTTTCCTACTGAGATTAGAGTGTTGCTAATTCCGCCTTCTGCTCCATTACCAATATAATTGACGTTTGCAGTTCTTAATTCTGCTTGAGTAGTTTGGTTTCCATTAAATAAGGTTACGCCATAGACATATGCAAATTGCATAGGGGTAACCATATTAGTAGAGCTTGGTGAGTAATTAATTTGAACCCAAAACATCGATGCAAGACTGAATTCGGTAACCGGTATATTTGATGCCTCAACCATAATTCTGGTCGATTTATATCCAAGTGAACTCCAATTTGTGTAATTGCCTAAAGTGCACGTAACCCAAAAATATACTTTTGCAGTGGTATTCGTGTGATTTGAAGCTAAAGTAATTGCAGTAGGCTCGGAAGACCAACTACGAGGAAGCAAAAATCCATAGAATTGAACTGTTGGATTTTCCAAATAAGTTGTTAATGCTGTTACACCCTGAGCAGCATCGCCAACGCCAAGCTCCAATACATAAAAAGCATTGTTAGAGCCTTGGGCGAACCAAGTCGTAGCCATAGCGACAAGCTCTTGGACGTCTTCTAAAGTTACAGACCCTTGAACAGTTACTAACCCTGGATTTGATACTAATGGGTATGTAAATGTACTTGAACCTGTAGATGTTGCTAAAAATGTTCCGTTGTATCCTGTTGGGTTTACACCAGAAATAACTACCTCAACTGAATCTCCAATTGGAATATCATGTGCCGTTGTTGTAGTAACGGTTGCAACTGATCCAGACCAAGAGATGGAGGTTATTGAAACTGCACCAAATAAAATAGCTGTTAAATCGCTAAATTGAGTGATTAGAGCGGTTGAGCCTTCAGATAGTGTAGTTGCACCCTGACTAATAAAAGCGCCTGTCTTTTGAAGCTGTGATGGCATTGGCGCAATTGTTTGCTTAACAATGCACTGAACAATAGAATTACTCATAGTAAATCCTTAATTAAGCGTAGCTTACAGATACAACTTGACCAGTTCCTGGAACAATTACAATTCCGTTCGCACAAGGAAAATCAAATACATACGTCCCAATTGATTCAGGAATTGATGCGATAAGATTCGATGCGCTAAGTCCTGAATTGGTAGACGAGTCATAAATATAGCCAAAAGTTGACCCTGCTGTAACCACGTTTACTTTAACAATTCTACCTTGCATACCCTTAACAACAGTAGCAGTTGAAATATTAAGGAATGATAATTTTCCCTGTCCCGTAATTGCTACGTTGTTAATTACCGCTGGTTGATTTGAACCGATGCTCATGGTTAAAGCTCCTTAAAGTGGATTAGGTTGATACGTTACAAAAACAGATGTGATTAACTGTCTTGCAACATCGTTAATCGTTGATTGATAATAGTTAATTTCAAATATTGCCGTCTTTTTCATAGCTATAATCCCAAGTTCTGATTGAGTTGATTTCTCATCTCTAATCACTGGCATATTCATAAGTCCTATATTTCCTGAATCAATACTATATGAGAACACATAATTCATGAAATTTAAAGCAATATTATTATTTAATCCATAGAACGTTATTTTTACTTTATCCATTACCAATTGATTTGGACTGCTATTTATATCAACTAGCGGAGTCGATTGAATCGCCTCCGTATTATTTGGATCTATATCTATCGAAGCGTATGGAGGAGCTATATTGCTCGGAATAAGATATGACGGATATACATCAAAGTATTTATTTAAAGTAAGCCATACTGGAAGGCTATTCGATACTATTAAATTATCTAAATTAAAATCCGTCATAGATTCTATAAGCTGAGTATCCATAATAGAATACAGAGCATCTCCACGATAATGATATAAATCAGCTTGTTTATAGAATGAATTTCTTTGATTAAATGCAAACTTTAGGCCATTAAATTCCGCTACATAGATATGGTTTGAGCTTATGCTATTTAAATCATTTATCTCTTGGATGCTTGTAAACAAAATGCTATTAAAAGATGCAGTTATATCTTCTAATTGCTGTTTTTGAGTTGCATAATGAATTGAACCTTTTGCACTTATTACTCTAGATGGAAGTGTTTTACCTAGATTATTTAACTGAATACTATCAAATTCAGAGCTATTAAATACTGCACTATCCGTTAGTAGTGTTGCATTTACCCAAAATATCATACCGTCAAGAGGTAAGACAAGCCTTACATAAAGAGTAAATGTAATGCTTTGATTCTGCGATATTGTTTCAACGCCTTGAGCCAACCCTGAAGCAAGTTGCCCCTTTGACTGTGCGGATGATGCAATAGTCATTATTCAGCCCAACAAACAAATGAATCACGCAATGTTCCGGTATCAATAAAGCTAGGCCTGCGCTTCCCATTCTTGCTTTTTAATCGATGATTAACTCCATTTAGGGCTGCTTGTGTTGGTACGCCATCAACTCCTAAACTTGCCATAATCTCTTTATCTAGGAATTGATGAAATTGAACTATAACTTCCTCTTCCCCAGACATTGTTAGACTATGAACATCCTCTCCACGGTTTAATGCCTCTATTGCCATGGATATACTATTCTCAATACTATCTGATATGCTTTCCTCTGCATACTCTGAAAAATGAGAAAATAATCCATATTTTGATTCAAGTATCTCAGCTACATCAAAAGTAGTCCCACCCATTGGTTCTGGTAACTGATAAACACCAAGAAGTAATTTCATTATGAGATTCCGAATGGAGATTGTCCGAGAGCCTGCATATATGCTAAAGCCTGTCGTCCCCATGGGGTTTTTAATAAATTAAGACTCAATAGATCAAGATTTTGTAGCCCTTCCCCAATTGTTAAACTTTCGCCTGTTCCCTCATCGGAAGCAGAGTTAATAACACCAGCTACGAAATTATTTATTCCATAACTCTTCCTAGCGTCATCCCAAAAAGTTTGACCTGCATAATCTTGTTGAAATTGTATTAAATTATTTGCGCCGATATTGTATACAGTTAATGTATAAATATCCTTTGATGCTTGGTTTATTTCGCATGGAACCAAATCTAGTGCAACCTGATAAGCATAAGCCCAACCTACATCAGTTGGAGACATAGCGGTCGTTGGAACCCCTAAAGCCCAATAAGACCAAGCTATAAAACCGTCTAAAGTAGGTGGAGATACTATCGGATTCGTCATTTACGGGGACGGCCTCTGCCTCTCTGTGGAGAACCTTCATGTAGAACTTCGATATTCTTTTCCATTTTGGAATTATTATCTGCTGGGCTTTTCTTTTCTTCTTTAACGCTTACTGTGATTCCTCCACGATCGCTAAGACCCATTTCTTGAGCTTTACTAGCGATTGTGTGGTCTAATGCTACCGCACCGACCTCGTGAACGTCGTTAGACCGACTAATAATCACTTCATCTCTTTTTGTCATTGCATCTTCAATTTGGTCTAATTTAATTACTTTTTGAACTGAGTAAGCAATTCCTGAGAATTCTTTATCAATATTTGAAATTGGCTTCATGCCGTATTTTTCGTGCTGTTTAATGATGAAATCGATTTCTTCTCTTGTTCCCATAATTGAAGTTTGTGCTCCAGGCAACATTCTTCGAATAAATGGCTGAATTTTCTCAGGCAAAGAGTACGTGAAATTAAATTTTTGCTTCGTTGCATTGGTGATAAATAGTTGCATCGTCATACAATTTCCTTTAAAGGAAGGTGG
>CAIMCP010000097.1 GCA_903839515.1 uncultured Candidatus Saccharibacteria bacterium
AAAAAAAACCACATATTACTGTGGTCATAATACTTATGCTTGGTGCAGCAGGCTGAAAAAAGTTTATACCTTAATAGAGATGAGGTACTAAGATGGATGGCTCTATTGGAAGAGCCATATCGTGAGTATTTACTTAATATTTAAATACTTATCAGCATATGAACTAAGTACACCATTTATCATTGGTTGGTACTTGGTGTTGTGCTTCTTGGCATATTTCTTATAGAGTTCTAGGCTGCGTTTATCTACTGAAATTGTAATCTTTTCTTTTTCACCTTTTCTCACAAGCTCTGCAGGAGACAGCAAAAAATCACTCACTATTATTGGATTATCTAAAGACTCGTCTATATCTTCTGGAGCATCCGTGTAACTAATTGTTTTGCTCATAAATTTTTTTCCTTTCCGCTAGTATCCTGCACCAATGATGCGAATATGACTAGTTCTTTTAGTAAACCTAACTGTAGCAATTTCACCATTGGATGTTTTGCCAATGCAGAAAAATCTATTTTCTGATGATGAATGAACTTTATCTTTTAAGATTAGTCTATTCTTATCAAAGAATGCTTCTTGGGCTTCGTAGAACGATAGACCATGCTTCGTTATATTTTCAGCATTCTTACTATCGTGCCATTCAAAGTCCATACATACTATGATATGGGTTGCAAATTAATATTTAAGAATAAAAAGATCACATATTACCGTGGTCATAATGCTTATGCTTGGTGCAAGATAGCTGACGCATTTCAAACAGCCTCGTTAAAGAGTATTGACGACTACAAACTCAAACACCTTGCTGAAGTATTCAACCTGTCGGGTAATTTACTCAGTATTTAACTCGACGTTTTTATGATGCAACTGGCTGAGCAGCAGTGATGTCAGCCTTTAACGTAACGTCGTCATTGCCCATAGCGGTCCCGAGAGTACCCAGTTCAGTTGTTTGGTCCTTATAAGTTTGCTGGTCTTTCGCTAAGCTCGCATTGTCGGTGTCGAGTTTTGTCTTGTTCGCAGCGACATAACCACTTGGGAAATCAGCCTCTTCTTGCGAAATGCTGGTATCAGATGTGATTAGTGACTGGTCGCTGGTTATTTGGAATTGCATATCAATATGGCCAAAGCCCTTAGAGTCTTTGCTAAGTTTTTTAAGTATATTCATTTTGTTGACCTTGTTTAATAATTATTAGCATCTTGAAAGATTGGTACGAGAACCTGCATTTGTTATTTTACCGTTATTGTCTATTCCAGGTATAAACGTCGGATTTCCAAAATGCGGATCAGTATTTATCGGGAACCAAAATCCAAGATTACTATTGTAGTAAGTGATCGCCACTTCATCATCGTGTGCAGGAACCATATTAATTACGGGGAAAAAGCCCCATGGCTGGCTATTAATATGCAGATCAGCCCATTGAGACTGTTTATTACCTAGATTTTGGGAATAGTCGACTACACCTAGGTAACCATCAATGTTGGTTCCACTATTATTAATTACGCCTACCCTAACTTGATTAATGGTTGTGCCAAAAGCCTGAATTGGCGTAAAGCAGGCTTCTAGAGTGAACCTTGAATTACCCCCCACATACCACTCTAACTGGCTCCACCCACCAGCATGAGCAGTACTGTGCTTGCCCGATTTGCTATGATTCTGGTATACAAAGAACCCTACACCAGCTATTGCTGCTACAACTAGTACTATTACGATCATTTCTATATGGCCAAAGCCACTGCTGTCTTTACTAAGTTTCTTTAGTATATTCATTTTATTTATTCTTCCTTTTTGTTTTTTATATATCTTGATTTTAATTCAAGATGTTTTTATATATAAGTTAAAGATAACATAAGCGTTATATAAATAGCAAGTAGCTATGCACAGGGTATAGATAGGAGTGTAAACAGGCTCATTTGGTTGTCTTAAAATTAACAGTGGTCAAAGTGGTTATGGTGCACGATAGTTGACGCATTACAAACGGCTGCAATAGGTGCTACTAACGATTATAAACTAAAACATCTTGCCGAGGTGTTCAACTTATCAAGCAACTTAATCTCCCAAGACAACCAGTTTTAGCAATAGCAGGGAATTTGCAGGGAAAATATCAATATAATTTAACCTACTTGCTTTAGTCGTTCGTAATTATAACCATTTTTATCACGTGCCATATAGTGCCTATCAATAAGTTCTCGTCTTAACAGCGGCCAATCAGTAAATGTATGCCACTGCTTAAGTATTTCGTTAACCTCTTTTTCAGTATAAAACCTGTCGTACTCAAACTTAGTAGCCAAATAACTAAGAACGATTACTTTGTAACTATGCTTTGACGGCCATACCGTAACTTTGCCCTCGTCGTCCAAAAACCTTTTAAGTATTTCCTGTGTCATAGATTTGTTGCTGCCTTAGCTAAAGCTGGTTTATTCGCCTTGGGTATACTTCTGCTTGCCCAAAACCAATATAACAGCGTAAATACAGCGATAACTGCTACAAACCGTAATGCCCACAATGCGTCGTACTGCGTAAATAGCCAGCCGAGCACAAAGCTAGCTGGAATTGCTATTGCCCTGCCTAACGCTGATAAAACTGAAAGTACTGAAGCTCGTACCGATGACGGTGTATTTTCTTGTACACGAGTTTCTATTTGGTTTAATAACGCAGCAGAGGCTACTGCTTGTAACATAAATAAAACAAGGCTAAACCAATTATCGATAAATGACATAAATACCAACGGCAATGTAGTCAGTAGAACTAGCGTGTTAAGCCTTGTTCTGAACCTGTGTGCTATTAAGCTACCAAGTGACCAAGTAAAGGCATAAGCAGCCCATAGTAATCCGATTAACTGCGGTTCGGTTACATACCTAAGCATATATAGTTGCCCAAACTCACCCTTGAATAGTTCCACCACAGCTAAAGCACTCATAACAATGGCAAGGCTTCGTAACAACTTTGTATTTACCAGCGTTTTAATGGTTTGACCAAGCTGCTTAATAACACGCTCTTTCTTTTCGTCTTTATGAAACGCTGGCTCTTTAAGACTTAGTATAAGTAATGCATTTAGTACGCAAGAAATAACTGTTACAAAAAAGGTAGTTGAATAAGAAAAGTGATTGGCAATAAAACCGCTAGCAACATTTGCTACACCTGCACCTGCTAGGAATAACGCATATGCACGTCCTATAACTTTGCTATATTGGTCTGCTCTACCCTCATCGTGCAAGCTGTCATACGTAATTGCTTGGTACGTGCCACTTGTAGAAACTACGTACACACCGTAAAACAAGTAGCCAACAATATACATTTCTAGGCCGTTGCTTAAACCAAGTATTACAGAGCAAATAGCCAAGGAAATAGCCGACACAAAAAGCATACCTTTTCGGCTCCACTTATCTGCAAGAATACCTGACGGTATATCGAATATTAAGTTAAAAGCTAAGAATATAGCTGTGGCAGTACCTACACCTACTGCGTTTATGCCAATACTAGTCATAAACAATTTTTCAATACCGTACCAAAACACTAATCCTGTTAGGAAGTTACTTAGGTATAGTTTTTGTATTTGAGTTAGTCGCATAAGTTTATCTTTGGTTGATTATTATAAGTTTGTTTCCTCGGATAGCTTAACTCGTACTTTTTCAGACATAGTATTAGTACTGACATAACCAAGCACATCAACATCAGGGTCGTATAGTTCAACCATATCTAAGTCGTTACGAGGAAATACCCTTGCACCTTTTATCTGTTTACCTCTAAGTAACGACTGCTTCAGCTCATCGTACTGCTCTTGCTCTAGGTAAAAATCAACATCGCCGACGTGGTGCCTGTAAGGGTCTGGCCTGCGAATATATAAGTGGGTGTACTCGGTCTGCGGAACACCGTCTTTAGCTGGTATTACAATAGGTTCATATAATGCAAAGTACTTTAGTTCTGGATTATCTGACGGTTCAGTCATTTCTTTGCGAATTGCAACTAGCCGCTCGTACTCGTCGTCATAATGGCAAAAAACGCCCATATTTCCTGCGTTAGGTAAATACTCACCAAACGACTGCTTGCATAGCTCGTAACAGGCAAAATGTATGTGCTGTACTGCTTCTAGCAGTTGTTCTTTGTTTTCTATTGGACTAAATCTGTATAGCTTCATATTTTAAAATACTCCATTGACTGTGCAAGGTGTGTTTTTCCTGTTTCAATTTTGTCTTTCATAAAATCACTTGGCTCCCAAGAGTAACGACGTATTCGCAAGGTCATTTTAGAAAGTACGTAACGTAGTCGTAAAAGCTCAAACTTATCGTCAAAATCTGCTGGCTTTTCGGCAACTTGCCAGTAACCATCAAGGAAACCCTGTAAACGCTCTGGTTCAAAAAAGGTACTCCAACAAGCTATATCCGATACTGCGTCGCCAGCTACACACTCGTCCCAGTCCAGAATACCTGTGACGTCATTACCGTCGGTCAATAAGTTCCAGTCAGCAAAATCGTTATGTACAAGCACTGCTTGTTGAATTGTGAGTAAAGGG
Source organism: uncultured Candidatus Saccharibacteria bacterium (assembly GCA_903839515.1). Lineage (GTDB taxonomy): Bacteria > Patescibacteriota > Saccharimonadia > Saccharimonadales > UBA4665 > CAIYEO01. Next base: position 4,500 of record CAIMCP010000097.1, read on the forward strand.
TTGTCGTCAAATAGCTTAGTAATTGCCGCTATTTGCTCTGTGGTCAGTATATTTTCTTTATTTAAAACATCTAAATTAAATGGCAGTCCAGCACGTACGGCTTGACCAAATGTATTATGTAACCCAACCAACTCGCCACTCTTTGCTCGTTCGTTATCAAATGGTCCAAAGCCGTCAACTTTCACTTGATGCAATCGTGCCATCATTTTGCCTATTTGCGTCAATAGGACAGCCTCATCGTCGGGATGAGCTTCAAGCCACTTCTTAATGGCTGTGCCTGATAGTTTTTCAAGAACGTGGAATGCAAAGTCATTACCACCCTCGTAATCGTGAACCGCAAGCGTATCAAAGCTGGGTAAACCTGCCTCTTTTGCTTTGTGTGCGGCAGTAGCTTCAGCGTGAAAATAACCATTCCGAACGCCTTTAGGATGGCAACGTACGATAACTTCTTTGCCTGATGTGAGCAGACCAGTACGCACCGAGTTTACATTGCCAAGGTTAGTCTGTGCATCCAAGTCTAGCGGCTCAATGCTAGTTAACTTGTCCTCCCCAAGTGCAGTATTTACAGTTTCAACCAAATCTCCATCAGTAAAGTACCTATGCCTATCTGCCCAAATATGACCTGCGTCAGCTGGTTCTACTGCACGGTCAGTCTGCCAGTAGAAAACGTCTGACCTGTCGGCTATACCTGCGTTGATTTTTTCCATATCTAGGTTTGCCATTTGCTCGCTCACACCTTATCCTTGTACTTTTTTATAGCGTCCAACAGGTCATTGAGGTTTGAAAACGTATCGTGACCAACGAGTACTGGCTCAAGCTGGTCTTGTACCATTGCCAATTCTTGCTCGGTTAGACCAACTAAGAACTTATGTTCATCTGGTCTGTCATCACCTCTGAAGACCAGAACGTATCCTATAACGCCGTTAGGATTTGAGCCTACAAAAAGGTCAAGTTCGTGGTCATCTTCACCTGTATAGCCCTCAATATGACCGTAGTCAACTGGGTACGTCACGCCTTTCAATGGGTAAGTGCTGTTGGCTGGCAACTCAAAGTCGTAATACTCGTTTGCAGGTACGTCAATTACGAAGCTATTCAGAGGGTCTGGTAACTGCTCGGTTATGTTCATAATTGCTCCTTTGCGGCTTTCAGAAATGCTAAGTCTCGTTTCTGTATAAACTGACCCTCTAGGTTGTTGGGCTTATCCTGCGACAACAAATCAATAGCGTCATCTATGCTTTTGGCTTTTACTTCAAACATACCCTCTGCAAGTTCGCCTGGTTTCATAGTTGCTGCAGGGAATCCCCAATGTCCTCCAAGGTCTGGATCATCTTCGGGTCGCTTAACTACTAAAAATTCTTCTGGATTAGATTTATTTTTAAGAACTACTGCTACAACGTATTTAGTTTGTTTACTCATTACATAATAATAACAAATTAAATAACCAAATGGGATTTACACCAACAATATAGAGATATTTAGAAATAAAAATGACACGCATATTTACGTGCCTTATCTGTTAGTCAAAATTGGTGCAAGATAAGTGACGCATTACAAACATCAGCTATTGAAAAATACAATGACCAAAAGTTGAAAAACCTAGTCAATCTATTTAAATTATCAGACAAGTTGTTAGCGTAGTCTTCCCCAGATTGCCTTTAATGGCTTTTGTGTCTGTTGTGATAGCACATAACCTGTTGCTCGCAAATGTCCTTCAAGTATCTCGCCCTGATTATCATTATGATTAGACACTACAATGATTGGATCGAAGTCTAAGCCACTTTCAAAATCGTTAGCAACCAAATGAAACCTATCATTTGGAACCTCAAACACAACTTTACCATTTACTATATTCTCAGCAGCACGACCAACTTTACGACTATTGTCGCTAAGCTCATTCCAGTAACTGTAGTCGATGTAATTTAAGTTCGAAACATCATATTTATCTAGCTCGACTAGTTCCCAGTCGTAATCGCCAAAGTCCCTATCAAGCCAAGTTCGGTAGCTTTTTAGTATTTGCCACCTCATTGCATTTTCTTGTTTATTATTGAGATCAGGTTGAGTGACAATTTCTTCATCATAACCTAATTTTTTGATTGCTATATGCAATTCATTGCTAAACCTAGCAGAGTCCATCTCTGCCTTCAACCATTCTAGGATTGCTTGTTCTTTGCTGCTGTCGCTAATGAGTTTCATTTTATAATCATAGCAAAAAGAGACCATCGCTGGTCTCTTTTGTTTGAAACTATACTGTTTCAAAATCGTTTGGGTCTAATTGGTGCGGGTGACGGGACTCTAACCCGTGGCCTCATCCTTGGCAAGGATGCGCTCTAAACAACTGAGCTACACCCGCATAACAGGGTATTATTATAACTATATTTATGCGATTATACAATATATCCTTGAGAAGAAAGGCTTTTTCTTATAGAATATACGAAGTCATTGGCGCTTTAGCTCAGTTGGTAGAGCAGAGGCCTGAAGAGCCTTGTGTCCCCAGTTCGAGTCTGGGAGGCGCCACCATTTGACTATGTAACCATCTCAGGGCGCCTTGGCGGAGTGGTTACGCAGAGGTCTGCAAAACCTTTTACACCGGTTCAATTCCGGTAGGCGCCTCCAGTACATTAACTTTCTAGACTATTTTATTTTTGGGCAAGTGGCGGAATTGGTATACGCGGTGGACTTAAAATCCGCTGGTTTTACGACCTTGTGGGTTCGAGTCCCACCTTGCCCACCAATTAGAATTTGAATATGTTTTTAATTTCCCAAACCAAACTAGGTCTTGGGATTTTTTCATTTAATATTAAGTTCTGAGTGTGGTTGTTTACTGAAATTGCGCCAACTACAGTGCCTTTTTTTGTCAGGTAGTTTATTTTCTTAGTTTTAATAATTGGTTGCAAAGTGGTTTTATCCCAAAGTATATGTTGGTAATTCTGCGTAGCTATAATCTGATAGTGAGACTTAGACCATGGAACGCTGTAATATCCTACGACTTGATTGGTGGCAGGATAGTCAATCACAGTAATGTTTGAAATTGCCGAATTGATTATTGGGATACTATTAGACATGGCTTCTATTAGCGAAGGCTCATCCATAACTGCCCCAACTACAGTTGCGGTCTGGTTTGTGCCCTGTATATTGTTTTTTGAGGCGAACAAATATGCCCCAGTATCTTCGTTATTATTACCTGTTTTGATTCCTATGATTCCATTTTTGCCGAGTAGGATGTTAACGTTCTTAATCATACCCTGAACTGGAATAATAGCTGTTTTTTGATTAACAATTTGAGCTAAAACGGGATTATTAAGAGCTAATTTACCAACTTTTATTAGATCGGAAGGACTGGAGGTTGTAGTTGGTGATAAACCGCTGGCGTCTGTGCCTATTACGGTGTCGTTAATATTCCACTGCTTTAGGGTTGACGTTGCATACATGTTATATGCAGCAAGTGATCCAAAGGCCCAGATTGCTGCACTATCTGACATATTACATGAAGAGGGAAGAAGTATGGCTTGCAGAACCTGATATTCACTTATTTGTTCCCCGAGTTCTACTTTAACCACTGAACCTTCCGCCGCTAGATATGAATTATATAAATTAACATCTTGAGCAGTCATGGTTAGCATCGGTCCTTGCTGGTTAAGGTCTAAAGGATATTTATTTAGTATCATGAGAGCTGTTATAACCTTTGAAGTGCTGGCAGTCGGTAACTGATCTTTATTTGTGCTGGTTAATACCGTTTTATACCCTTGGATGGTAACGGCCGATTCACCATTTTCTGGCAAGGTAACATCTGGCCGTGGATTAGTTAAAGGCTGTAGTGTAATAGCTGTTCTTGTCTCATATAGGGGTTTGATTACGGCATAGGCAATAACTGGTAATAGCAATAAGGGAATCAAAAAAAGCCATAACTTCTTCTTCTTTTTATGTCTTGTCATAAAGACATTCTATCATCATATTAACCTGTTTAATGTATGCCATTTTTTGCTCATTAGTTGTATAATTAAAGGAGTAAATATAATAGGGAGTAATTTATGACTTTAGTTATCGTGATAATTGTAATAGTGGTCTTGCTGGGCATTGTAGCTATATCTATATATAACGGACTAGTAAAAACAAACGTAAGAGCCGATGAAGCTTGGAGTGATATAACTGTACAACTTAAAAGACGTTCAGATTTAATACCTAATCTTGTGCAAACTGTTAAGGGTTATGCGACTCATGAAAAGACTGTATTTGAGGATGTTACGGAAGCCAGAACAAAGGTTATGTCAGCTCAGGGTCCAGCTGAGACTGCAAAGGCCGACAATGCATTTCAAGCGACAATGAAAAGTCTTTTTGCAGTTGCTGAAAACTACCCTCAGCTTAGAGCAAGCGAGAATTTCCAAGAACTACAATCCGAACTAGTTGATACTGAAGATAAGATTCAAGCATCTAGAAGATTCTACAACGGAATGGCCCGTGACTTTAATACTAAAAGAAAAGTATTTCCAACAAATATTTTCGCTGGTATGCTTGGATTTACTAAGGACCGAGAATACTTTGACGTAGATGCTTCAGAACAAAAATCTGTTCAGGAACCAGTAAAAGTAGATTTCACAAAGTAGTTCATTACTTAAATAGAAATAGAATTTATGTATAGCCAAATAAGCTCAAACAAAAGAAAAACAGTGTTAATAATGGCATTCTTCTTTGTCATCATTGGACTACTTGCTGGAATTTTGGGATATCTATATAGAAGTACCAGTATGGTAGTAACGATTCTAATAATTGGAACCGTCTATGCGTTTATTAGCTATTGGGCCGGAACTAGATGGAGTCTTTCATTAAATGGTGCTCAGGAAATACAGAAAAAAGATGATCCAAGACTTTGGCGAATAATTGAGAATCTCGCAATTACAGATGGACTACCAATGCCCAAAGTCTATATTATTGATGATCCAGCCCCAAATGCTTTTGCTACTGGACGAGATCCTGAGCATGCATCAGTTTGCGCAACTAGTGGACTGTTAGAAATAATGAACGATAAGGAGCTTCAGGGTGTATTCGCTCATGAAATGTCTCATGTAAAAAACTATGACATTCGTGTAGCTATGATTTCTTTTGCCCTAGCTGCTGCCATATCTTTAATAGCAGACATAATTCTCAGGGTAACAATATTTAACCGTGATGATCGTGAACAAAGCCCAGTGTTAATTATTGCAGGCATTGTCGCAATTATACTTGCTCCAATCCTAGCAACTATGGTGTCACTAGCAGTATCAAGAAGAAGAGAATATTTAGCAGATGCCAGTGGAGCCTTGGCGACTAGATATCCAGAGGGACTTGAAAGTGCTTTAAATAAAATAAAGGAGCATGGAAGTGTATTAAAGAAACAAAATACCGCAACCGCTCATTTCTTCTTCGCCAATCCTTTGAAGGGTCATAGTTTAACTAACTTATTCTCAACTCATCCTCCAATTGATGATCGGATTGCAAGACTTAAAAAAATGGAGACTAACGAATAATGGCTAATTCAAAGAAGAAGGCGATTAACAAGACTCTGACTCGCAATAAGGTCAAAAAACCTAGTGATAAAAAAGAAGTACAAGAGAATCTAAAAAAGATAGATAATCCTTTTAAGATTACCAAAAATAGCTTCATGGTTTTAAGAAATAATTGGACACTTTTTGCTTTAATCATGGTTCTTTATTTTTTCCTTAGTATGTTTTTTGTACATGGATTTAGCCTAGGTGGTGATTTGCAGACTGTGAATAGCAAGTATGCACATTCAGACGCTTTCACTAGAGGTATTAATCTTGTCGGTAGTGTTATATCTTCATCTCAGGGGACTACTTCAAGCGCTAGTGTATATCAGACATTTTTTGGAGTTGTAGTTTCCCTGGCTGTCATTTATTGTTTGAGAGAAATTTATGCGAATAGAAAAGTTACTGTTAGAAATGCATTTTATAGAGGAATGGGGTCGATAATTCCATCAATTCTAATATTAAGTCTTATCGCAATAGAGCTTATTCCATTTTTAATATCAGCAGTGTTATACGCATATTTTTTTGGAAGCCAAATAAACATAAATTTGTTCGAAAAAATAATAGTACTAATACCCTGTACACTGCTTATTTGGCTAACTTGCTATTGGGTGACTAATAGTATTATAGCTTTTTATATATCTACACTTCCGGAAATGGAACCTCTAATGGCTCTTCGGGAAGCTAAAAAAATAGTTAAGAAAAGAAGACTCAAGATATTTGCTAGGATTATTATTTTTCCAATAATCCTTTTCCTGACAATCTTTATTATCATGATTCCAATTTCTCTTTATTTGACCGCCATAGCAGCATGGATCTATTTTATCTTAGGACTTGCTTCATTAATTTTCTTTAATAGTTATATGTACAGTCTTTATCGGGAACTTATATAGCAAATGGATGCGGCTAAAAAAAGAATTAGTAAGTTAATTGATCAACTCAATGAACTGTCTTATGAGTATTATGTTTTAGATAATCCGTCAGTCGATGATTCGGTTTATGATGGTCTAATTAAAGAACTCAAATTATTAGAATCAAAGTACCCCGATTTAGTTAGAAAAGATTCTCCTACTATGAGAGTTGGCGGAACTGCGGTTTCTGGTTTTGCCAAAGTTACCCATACGTCCAGAATGCTTTCGCTTAATGACGTGTTTGATGAAAATGAGGTTGAGGCTTGGGCCAGTAGGATGGAGAAGTTAACTGAATCTACTGCTTTAGAATTTTTTGTAGATATAAAGATGGACGGCCTAGCTTGTTCAATAATTTACGAGGACGGAGTTTTTGCTTCTGCAGTAACTAGGGGTGATGGAACTACTGGCGAGGATGTAACCAGTAATGTTAGAACTATAGCTTCGGTGCCACTCAAGTTACGACAAGTTAAGGGGCTAGAGAGTTATTTGTCTGGTAGAACTGAAATTCGCGGTGAGATAGTGCTATATAAGGAAGAGTTTGAAAAGTTAAACAAGCAAAGACAAGAAGAAGGGCTTGCGACTTATGCCAATCCCAGGAACTTAGCTGCCGGAACCATAAGGCAACTTGATCCAAAGCTTGTCGCAGGTCGACCGCTAGTATTTCGTGCCTATGATCTTTTAGTTGATCCAAGTAGCAGAATTGAGACCAATGAGCAGGCCTACTTGACCATTAAGAGCTTGGGCTTAATTGTCAATCCGCCAAGTTTTAAAAATAGTTATGTTGCTAAAGATATTAATTCAGTTATGAAAGCTGTAAAAATGTGGGCAGATAAAAGAGACTCGCTTGATTTCAATACGGATGGTCTAGTCATTAAGCTCAACGATAAGGCTATATATAAGAAGCTAGGAATTGTCGGTAAGGCACCAAGAGCAGCCATTGCATATAAATATCCAGCTGAACAATCTACCACAAAACTTCGTGACATTTTTATAAGTGTCGGTAGGACTGGTGCTGCTACTCCCGTAGCAATACTAAGTCCTGTAGTTCTTGCTGGTTCAACTGTACAGATGGCAACTCTGCATAATGACGGAGAAATAGCTCGTAAAGATATCAGGATTGGCGATACAGTAGTTGTTAGAAAAGCTGGAGACATTATTCCTGAAGTCGTAGAGCCAATGGTGAAACTTCGAGATGGTTCAGAAAAAGTATTTAAAATGCCAAAAAATTGTCCAGATTGTAATACTGAGCTTATTAAATCCAAGCAAGATGAAGCCATTTGGCGTTGCCCAAATAGCAAGTGTCCGGCTAGAGTTCAAAACCAGATAATGCACTTTGCTTCAAAGACGGCTATGGATATTGATGGAATGGGTGAGAAGAATATTAAAGCTTTATTAGATGCAAAACTAATTAGCGATGCGGCTGATTTATATTCATTAAAATTTGATGATGTAGTGACTTTGGATAGATTTGCGGAAATTTCTGCCCGGAAGCTAATCGATTCAGTTGCTGATAAAAAACATCCGAGTCTGGCTAAATTTGTCTATGGTCTCGGTATTAGGCATGTTGGAGTTCAAACAGCCAATGATTTAGTCGCTCATTTTCATAGTCTAGATAACTTAAGAGATGCAAGTGAAGATGAGCTTTTGAAGATAGAAGGGATTGGTGAGGTTGTTGCAGAATCAGTAGTTACTTGGTTTTCTGATCCAGATAATTTACATCACTTAACTAAATTTAAAAAAAATGGTGTTGAGGCAGTTGAAGTAAAACTAAAGAATCAGTCTCTAGTAAATCAATACTTTGTTATAAGTGGAACGCTAAGAAACTATGACCGCGAGGAAGCAGCAGATCTAATAAGGTCCATGGGTGGAGTTTTTCAGAGTAGTGTAGGCAAGGACACTACATATTTGGTACTTGGTGAAAAGCCGGGAAAATCTAAAATTGAAAAAGCTAAAAAACTCGGAATAGATATAATAAACGAAGATGTTTTTAATAAGCTAATTAGTTAGTATTTGACAGTATCTACGTTTTCAGATATAAACATTAGCATGTTCGTACGTTTAAATAGCGGCGTAGTGAAAAACAAAAATACTAATTAAAATTTCCAGCCGCTTTCGGTGGGCACGTACGAAATAGTAAAAAGCCAAGATAGTCTTGGTTTTTTAGTTTTAAAGATAATAGTTTTGTAATTATTTGTGCAATAATCTATTATTAACATAACTATTAAGTTTTTATAGAGGGGTAAAAAGAAAATGAAAAAAATATTACGTAAGTATATCTACATTTTCATGATCACTGTATCTTTTGTTTCTTTAAGTAGTGGTATTTTATCTAAGGCTTATGCGGCAACTGTCCCTGGCAGTAATTCATCTTGGCAATCAGCGACTAATCTACCTCAAGTAGTAAATAAATCAACATCTGTTAATTACCATGGGTTCATTTATTCAATTGGTGGAGAAGGAAGTTCTTCGAATAATCTAACCAATATTGCACCAATTGCAGGTGATGGATCATTAGGTGCATGGACAACATCGCCTAAGTTATTGCCTGCAGGAATTGCTTGGCATGCCTCAGTAATTGTTAAAAATTACATTTATGCCATGGGAGGTTATGGTGGAGGCAGTGGTATAGTCGACACTGTTTACTACACTAGCGTCAACTCAGACGGATCAATAAACGACTGGAAATTAGCTACAAATCTACCACAGGCCCTTTATGGCAGCTCAGCGGTAACTTTTAATAATTATATTTATATGATCGGTGGTTGGAACTCTAGTTTTTTTTCTTCTGACACTGTTTACTACACTAGCGTCAACTCAGACGGATCAATTGATAGCTGGAAAACTGCCACTCATTTACCAGTATCTTTATCTGACATCGGATCAACACAAAGTAATGGATATATTTACGTTGCTGGTGGAGTTAACAATGTTTCTGGAATGACCTATTCTGACAAAGTATATTATTCTAAAATTAACTCAGACGGATCAATCGGTGACTGGAACGCATCAACTCATAATTTACCACTAAGCTTATTTTTCCCACAGATACAGGCCTATCACGGATATATATTTTCTGTAGGCGGAGATTCTGACTCAACCGGTACAATAGCATCAGTTTATTCTGCACCTTTGAGTACAGACGGATCAATCGGTGACTGGACTGTTTCACCTAACCCACTGCCCAAACCTATATCTCATTCAACTAGTTCTGTGTATAACGGTGTGATGTATCTAATAGGTGGTAGCACTAATACAGGTTTTTCAGGATTAGACAATGTATACTATTCGACGCTAGCAGGCTACGATGCACCTATTCTGCAGTCCATAACTTCCAGTTTAGCTTTTGGATCGAGTAACACATTTGATTTATTTTCTCTAGCATCCAATAATCCTAGTCAACAATCTCTTATTATCACAAGTAGCCCTAGTCACGGTAGTATTTCTATATCCAATGGAACTATAACTTACACTGCCAATACCGGATATATCGGTTCGGATAGCCTTACCTATAGTTTTTGCTATATCTATGATTCAACAAATTGCTCTCAGGCAATCATTACTCTAAATATAACTAGATCTATTGCTATAGCTCCAAAGACCGGTTTTGGTATCATAGATTCCAATAAAACTGCTAATAAAATTACATATCTAGGACTAAGCAGCTTTAGTTTTCTTGGATTGGGATTTATTGTTCGAATAAAATCAGGTAAAATTTAATATACCAACACTTTTAAAAAAGTTTTGTGGGGCTGTAGCTCAGTTGGCTAGAGCGCTTCCATGGCATGGAAGAGGTCCAGGGTTCGAGTCCCTGTAGCTCCACCAATAGATTTTATATTAATTCTTTAATCTGCTAAGTATTAATATCTGATTATTTGCTATAATAAACTGATGGCAAATAAACTCTTAAAGAAATTAGAAAAAGATGGCGAATCGAACATAAGACTTTTTGTAATCGGAGGAGTACTATTATTCGCTCTGAGTATAGGTCTGTTTATTAATAATATATATTTGAATCCAACTAATGTATTTTGGGGTTCATTTAGTAATGACATTTCTACTATAGGTTTTACTAAGACAACTAAGACAAATAATAATGGAGCCAACCTTAAGCAGGTAGTACAGATTGGTTTAGGCGGATCGAGCTACTCTCATTCACTAACATATCTTACTCGTAGCGGGATTACAGTTGTAACTGAAGAAAACAATAGCCCTACTTATGAATATGTAAGATATTTGAAGATATCCGCTAATCCTAAAAATGCTGGTGGAAAAACTGCTAATTATTCTAAGGTTTTAAATATTTGGGGTTATCAGGCAATAGCAAAGGGATCTTTAGGTAAAACTACTCAGACTTTTTATCAGTCTCTATTTGGTATTCTACCTTTTGGCAATTTGACATCTAGCCAAAGAAACTCTCTTGTAAGCTTTGCTAAATCTCACAAAGTATATGTTGTTAATAAATCCAAATCTGAAACTATTAATGGTCAGAAAGTAGATAGCCTAAATGTTTCTGTGAATTTATCTGGCTATATAGAAATGATGCAAAAATTTGGAGGCTATATAAATTATGATGGCTTAGCCGGCATTAATCCAAGTCAATACTCGAAGCGTCCTCCTGTTAAAATTACTGTCAGTATTAACCCAGTTTCAAGGAATCTAGTAAGGATAAATAACGGCAGTCCTTCCGGAATCACTGATTACTCAGGATTTGGAATTGATCCAGCATTTAAGGCTCCAACCAAATATATTTCATTGAAGCAGCTCGAGACTAAAATTCAAGCAATAAAATAATAAAAACTTTAGTATACTAAGCATATGCAAGTAATCGTCGATGATCTACTTATAAGTTACGAAACTAGAGTTGGCAAAACTTCTAAAAGTATTTTGTTTTTGCATGGTTGGGGTGATAGTGCAAAGGGACAGGCTAAATTCTTGGATAGTTTATCTGAATTTGGTAATGTAATCGCTCCAGACCTTCCTGGATTTGGAGATAGCCAAATTATGAATGATGATTGGATGCTTTTAGATTATGCTAAGTTCGTATCGGACTTTGTTAAAAAAATTAATTTAGTGAATATTGATTTAATTGTTGGCCATAGTAACGGTGGATCTATAGCAATTAAGGTAATATCTAAAGAATTAATATTGCCGGAAAAACTTGTACTTATTGGTTCAGCTGGAATTCGTGGCAATAATAAAGGCAAGAATAGTTTACTCAAGGTGGCAACTAAGACAGGAAAGATTGTTTCGTCGCCATTACCCAAAAACTTTAAATCTAAACTTCGCTCTAAACTTTATACTACAGTAGGCTCAGATATGTTATTGTCTGAAAACTTACAGGAAACATTTAAAAATATTGTTGCTGAAGATCTCAGAAGTGAAGCTGTGAAGATTGACATCCCAACCTTACTTATTTATGGAGAAGAAGATAAATCTACGCCACCCAAATTTGGTATGATTTATCATGAAGCAATTGCAGGATCAACACTTGAGTTGGTTGGATCGGCTGGACATTTCGTACAGTTTGATCAGCCTGAAGTAGTAGGAAAACTAATTAAGGATTTCATCTCATGATAAAAGCGCTCCTCGGAATATACAGACCAAAGTTTTTAGTAACTATTGCATATATGCTTCAGTCAAGTGAATATGATGTCCTTAAGTACTTAAAATGGTTTTGGACGACTCAGAATTTCAATAAAGTAAGTAACCGCGGATCTCTTAAGAAAACAAGTTCTGCTAAGACCTTACTGTATGCACTTTATGCTGGATCTTTAATTTTGATTATTTCTGGGCTACTTTGTATTTTTCTTTGGCACAGTAATAAACTTTATGCTGGATGGACTTTTGGCCTGGCATTAATTGTCGGATATCCAATAATAATAGGGAATATTGTTGTTGTGCCATTAATACTCGGAAGACTTCTTCTTGTTAATCCAAATAATAATAAAAAGATATTAAGGAGCGAAAAGATATTCAAAGATTATAGGGGTGAAAAGATAGCTATTGTTGGCAGTTATGGAAAGACCTCAATGAAAGAGTTACTTATGACTATCCTTGGAGAAAATAAGAACGTGGCTGCTACGCCTGGGAATAAGAACGTTGCAATATCTCATGCTAATTTTGCTTTTAAATTAACAGGCGACGAAGACATATTAATAATCGAGTATGGAGAGGGGCAGCCAAGAGACGTTGAGTTGTTTTCTAGAATCACACATCCAACCCGGGCTATTATTACTGGCCTTGCTCCTGCACATTTAGATAAGTATAAGACATTACAGGCTGCCGGTGATGATATTTTCTCAGTGGCTAATTTTGTTGATCCTGAGAAAATTTATGTCAATGCTGAGTCAGAAGAAACAGAAAATTTCATGAGGCCCAAGTTTAATAAGTACTCCAAGTCTGGCGTCAATGGTTGGACAGTTAGTAATATTAAGACTTCTATTTCGGGCACTACTTTTAAAATATCTAAAGGAAAGACTAGTCTAGATCTTTCAACCTCTCTAATAGGAGAACATCATATCGGAGGATTAGTTCTCGCCACTTCACTAGCTTTAGAGTTTGGTCTTAGTGAAGAACAAGTTATTGCTGGAGTTGCCAGAACTACTCCTTATGAACATCGTATGCAACCATATGAACTTAATGGCGCCTGGGTTATAGATGATACATATAATGGAAATATTGAAGGGATACGAGTCGGCTGCGAACTACTTCATGACCTTAGTGCTAAAAGAAAGATATATGTTACTCCGGGACTTGTAGATCAGGGCAAAGAAACAAAGCTGATTCATGAAAAATTAGGTAGCTATATAGCTGGGTCTGATGCCGATATAGTAGTACTTATGAAAAATTCAGTCACGGAATATATTAAGAATGGTCTTTTAAAAGGCGGCTATAAAAAGAAAATAAGTATTGAGACTGATCCTTTGAAATTCTATCGGAATCTTAGTCACTTTATAGCCTCGGGTGATGTTGTGATGATGCAGAACGATTGGCCCGATCAGTATAAATAATTCTGCTATACTAATTATATGAATAAGCTTAATGTAGCCGTTGTCTTTGGTTCTAGATCAACTGAACATGATGTGTCTATTATCACTGGAGTATCCAGCATCATTAAACCCCTAGAACTTAGTGGCGACTACAACGTCATAGCTGTCTATATTTCTAAAGATGGATCATGGTACTCTGATGATAAGCTAAAAGATCTATCTAATTATTCTGGCGGTCATTTTCAAGAATTTCTAAATAAGATAAAACCAGTTACATTGTCTTTAAATTCGGGACTAAAACTTGTGAGGCCAGGACTTACCAATAAGACAATAGATATCGATGTTGTTTTTCCGGCTACTCATGGAACCCACGGTGAAGATGGAGAACTCATGGCAATTTGTGAGATGGCGGGCGTAGCATACGTAGGTTGTGACGTTAGATCGAGCGCAATTGCTATGGATAAAGTCGTAGCTAAAGATGTAGCCATGAGTAACTCTATTGATACGGCTAAGTTTGTCTATTTTTCTAAGCATGACTTTAACCAAGACTCTAAAGGAGCTCTAAATAAAATAGAAAAGGAATTAAAGCTACCAGTCTTCGTAAAACCGGCTCATCTTGGCTCTTCAATTGGTATCACTCGTGTCACAAAGACTGAAGATGTAGTTAATGCAGTTGAAGTGGCACTTCATTATGACGATAAAGTTCTAATTGAAGAGGCGGTTAATAACCTGGTTGAGGTAACCCTACCGATAATTGGAAACGAAGAATTAAAGCCGGCCTACCTAGAACAGCCAGTGCTTCACAGTGAGGATTTCTTTGATTTCGACACAAAGTACTTACAAGGTGGCAAAAAGGGCAAGAACAAGGGCTCAAGTGGCTCTCAGGGCTATTCAACTATTCCGGCCAAACTTCCAAAGGCACTTTATGATAAGGCTGAAGCTACAGGCCTAGCAGTTTATAGAGCAATTGGTTGTAGTGGTATAGCGAGAGTTGATATGTTGATTGATACTAAAACTGAGAAAGTTTATTTCAATGAAGTCAATCCACTTCCCGGAGGATTGTATTCACATAACTGGAACAAAGCTGGAATTAACAATATTGAATTAGTCAGTCGACTTGTAGACCTGGCTGTAGAAAGATTCACTGAAAAGAAATCACTCGAAACAGTCTTTAAGACAAACTATTTATCTCAGTTTAAATAGTCATTATCATTGAGAAAATAATTATGCTTGACTATATTAGCTAAGTTAGCTAATATATTTACATGAAAACAATATCAATTCATGATGCAAAAACAAACCTAAGTAAATATATAGTTGCTGCAAAAAAGGGTCAAAAAGTATATATTGGAGGCTTCGGAAAAGCTGAAGTAGTACTTACACGTATTCCAGATCAGGGTAATGGTCCCGGCGCTAAACGTAACTTTACTGTCGCAAGGGGTAAAATTACAGAAAAGCCAGACTCATTTTCCGAAAAAACCGAACACTTTGTCTCTAACCTCATGTATGAAAACTAGGCTTCTGTGAAATTGCTAATCGATACCCAGGTTTTCATTTGGCTCCTCAATAGTGATGATCGACTAGGGAGTAAGACTAGAGAAATTCTACTAAATAAATCTAATGAACTCTATCTTAGTTATTTCTCTGTTTATGAAATGATTATAAAAGCATCAATCGGTAAATTAAATTATGATCCAAGCGTATTAGATGATCTGCAAAGCATGGGTATAGAACTTTTAGTGCCCGATAAAACAACTCTTCAAAACTACACATTATTCAATCCTGACAATAAAGACCCTTTTGATAATGCCATAATCACAATGGCAATTCATGAAAATTGTTTATTAGTAACAAGTGATTCTAGGATCTTGCAACTATCTATTCATAATTTAAATTTATTGAACGCAAAAAAATAATTCATCAATATCTTATTATGCAATAGAAGGCACTAGTCTTGGGTGCAATAATTCTAAATAAGATAATTCTTATAATTTAAGATTTAAATCTGTAATCTGGCAGATATCAAGCTAATACCATATAATGTCTCTATTATGAAAAGATATAACCCTAAAGAAATCGAACCCAAATGGCAAGATTTTTGGCAAGATAAAAAAATTTATGAGGCAGATGATAAATCTAATAAGCCAAAAAAATATATACTAGAATACTTTCCGTACCCAAGTGGTGCTACTATGCACGTAGGCCATGTTCGAAATTACACTATCGGTGATTCGATTGCTAGATTCAATCGTATGAGTGGATTTAATGTACTTCATCCTATGGGCTGGGATGCTTTTGGTTTACCGGCTGAAAACTATGCGATTAAAACTGGCGTTTCACCTAGAGTTGCAATTGATGAAAATACCTCTCATTTTAAAAAGCAATTAATACAGATGGGTTTTGGATATGACTGGTCAAGAGAAATAGATTCAACTAAACCTGAATACTATAAATGGACACAGTGGTTTTTCTTGTTTTTGTTTGAAAAGGGCTTAGCTTATCAAAAACAAAGTTCTCAGTTTTATTGCCCCAAAGACCAGACAGTTTTAGCTAATGAGCAGGTTGAGAATGGGCTATGTTGGCGCTGTGGTTCCAAGGTTGAAAAAAAATCCCTAAAACAATGGTTTTTCAAAATTACAGATTATGCAGATAGATTAGTAAAAGATCTTGATGACGTTAATTGGAGTGAATCAATTAAATCCATGCAGCGTAATTGGATAGGTAGAAGCGTAGGCTCTGAAGTAGATTTCTCGATCGACGGATCCGAGGATAAAATCAGGGTCTATACAACTAGAATAGATACTATTTATGGAACTACTTTTTTAGTTGTTGCGCCTGAGCATCCAATTCTAGGAAATATTGTATCTAATGATCAGAAAGTTGCAGTTGATGAATATGTAAAGCAGTCCCAAATTAAATCTGAGATCGATAGACAAGAAACCAACAGAGAAAAAACTGGCGTCTTTAGCGGAAGCTACGTAGTTAATCCTTTAACTAAGGCTAAGATTCCTATATGGATTGCCGATTACGTCCTTTACGGTTATGGAACTGGAGCAATAATGGCCGTTCCAGCACATGACGAAAGAGACTTAGAGTTTGCGAAGAAATTCAACATAGATGTTATTCAGGTAATTAAGCCTTCTGGAGATAATAAAGAAGAAATATTTACAGGTGAGGGTACATTAATAAACTCAGATAAATACAATGATTTAAGTAGTAGTGACGCTAGAGAAAAAATCACATTAGATCTGGCGCAGAATGGTTCAGCTGAGGAAAAGGTCAATTATAAGCTAAGAGATTGGTTAATTTCTAGGCAAAGATACTGGGGGGCTCCGATTCCAATCATTCATTGCCCAACTGACGGAATCGTTCCGGTTCCTAAGGATCATTTGCCGGTACTACTTCCTGAATTAGATAAATTCGTTCCTGGGGTTGATGGCAAGAGCCCACTTGCTAGTATCGATAGCTTTGTAAACACAACATGCCCTAAGTGTGGCGGTTCAGCAAAAAGAGAAACAGACACAATGGATGGTTTTGCTTGTAGTAGCTGGTATTTCTTGAGATTTGCTGACCCCCATAATGATAGTGAGGCATTTTCTAGATCTTTGGCAGATTACTGGCTTCCGGTTGACGACTATATTGGTGGAGCTGAACACGCTGTTATGCACTTATTGTATGCCAGGTTTTGGACTAAGGTGATGTTTGATGATGGTCTCATTAATTTCACTGAGCCTTTTACTACTCTTCGTAACCAAGGCATGATATTGGCTCATGATGGCCAAAAAATGAGTAAAAGTAAAAATAACACCGTGAACCCAGATGAGCTTATAAGTCAGGGTTATGGCGCTGATTCAATTCGCTTAATGGAACTATTTATAGGTCCTTGGAATCAAAGCGCTAATTGGAGTACCGAAGGTTTAAGTGGAACTTTCAGGTTTCTTCAAAGAGTCTGGAATGTAACCCAGGAGTACGTTAATAGTGCTTCAGCTCATGAGGGTGAAGAGTCTGGTGACTTGCTTAAACTGACTCACGAGACAATCAAAAAAGTAACAGCTAATGCTAGTAATCTAGATTTCAATACATCAATTTCTGCATTAATGGAAATGGTTAATGAACTTTACAAACTAAAGATTGTTGACGAAATGGATTCAAAGAGCTGGAATGTAGCCATCCCTAGTCTTCTTAAGCTACTAGCTCCATTCGCACCTCACATAACCGAGGAGCTTTGGCATGATTTAGGCAACCATGACTCTATTCACATATCTTCCTGGCCTGAATACGATGAGAAATATCTTGTTTCTGATTCAATGGAAATTGTGGTCCAAGTTAATGGCAAAGTAAGAGCTAAACTAACCTTGCCAACTAGCTATGATGAGAATAAGATTTTTGATGAAGTATTATCTAACGAGAGAGTCTCTGCCTTAATTAAGGATCAGGAATTAATCAAAAAGATCTATATCCCCGGAAAACTTGTTAGTCTAGTAGTCAAATAATATTTATCCCCCTTGAGTTTTTAGCTCAGTTTTGCTATAATATAGTTATAGTTCAGTTTAAATATAAGGAGAACCTAAAGATATGGGTAAACCTAAGAAGCGAACCAGTCCTCGTAAAACTGGTACTAGAAGAAGCCATTTGGCACTAAAATTAGCTCGAGCAGTCAATGCTAAGAGCCCTATAAAAGCACGTACAACAGTTCGTGAATCTGGCAAAAAAGCCTAAAGCACCTTAAATAAATCTAAACAAGAGTAGAATATCATGGCATCTAATCGTCACCTCGGTCGTATCATTGTTTTGCAAACTCTATATGAGCAAGACTTCAGAAAAGCATCTGACGATTCAAGCTTTGATTTAGATGAAGTCTTAAATCGAAATATTGATCGTTATCATAAGATGGTTGATGACCAGGACTTTATTAAGCGCCTCGTAAAAGGTGTTAACTCTAAAGAACAAGAGCTAAATGAAACTCTTGGTCCAATAGCACCTGACTGGCCAATTGACCAGATTGCCAGAATGGATAGGATTGTTCTACATATTGGAATTTATGAACTTATGTATGAGCATGACACACCCCCGAAGGTTATCATTAACGAAGCTGTAGAGCTTGCTAAATCTTTCGGTGGAGACAACTCATCCAAGTTCATAAACGGCGTTCTTGGAACAGTTCTTCGAAAGATTGAGGAAGAGAAGCCAGTAACTAAAAAAGAAGTTAAGGCTAAACCTCAACCTCAACCAAAAAAATAACTAATATTAATTAACTAAACTTATCAGGTAATCGAAAATGAATAAACCAGGTCCTTTCAAAGGAATTAAAAAATTTGTACACCATTCTAATGCCACTATAAAAGAAGTGGTCCATGAAACTACTGCTGGTGGAATAGTCTATAGATTGGATAAAGACGGCAAGATTGAAATCTTGCTTATTCAGGATGCCAAAAATAGATGGACGATTCCTAAAGGTCACGTTGAACCCGGAGAAGAGCCACGTCAAACAGCTGAGCGAGAAATTCAAGAAGAGACAGGGTTGCAGAAAATGGATGTACTTAGTTGGCTTGGCAAAGTTAACTTTAGATACAGGCGAGTTTCAACACTCGTTCTTATGACTATGCACATTTATTTAGTCCATGCCAAGGGTGATACTAATGAATTGAAGCCTGAAGAATGGTTGAATGGAATAAAGTGGTTTCAAGTTAACGATGCAATTGATAAAATGGAATACGAAGACATAAGTAAACTGATGTTATTAGGATTAAAGAAAATACGTGAATCAAGATAATCTAACTTACCAAAAATTTGCGACAGAAGTGCTAGGCGTTACTTTCGTTGATTTGGATCTATTAATAACTGCCTTTACTCATAGATCTTATTTAAATGAACATAAGAAAACCGTAAAGCAGCACAACGAAAGACTAGAGTTTCTTGGTGATGCTGTTCTGGAACTTGTGACCACTGAGTATCTTTTTAACAACTATACTGAACAAGAAGGCATTCTAACTAACTGGAGAAGCTCACTTGTTCGTACTGAGAGCATATCGGCTGCTTCTGCGCGACTTAACTTCGAATCCATGCTAAGACTAAGCAAAGGAGAGAAACGTGGCACAGACAGAGCTAGAGCTCAAATACTGGCCAATACTTATGAGGCAGTCATTGGTGCTATATATTTAGATCAAGGTTATGAAGCTTCTAGGCAGTTTATCGCTAAGAGTCTACTAGTGACATTTGATGAGATATTGGAAACAGGTTCGTGGATGGACTCTAAATCTCATCTTCAGGAACTGGTTCAGAGTCGAGAAGGTCAAACTCCAAGCTACCGAGTTTTATCTGAAGAAGGCCCAGATCATGACAAAATATTTACCATTGGAGCATTCGTAAACGGCAAGTTACTAGGTGAGGGAAAGGGCGCCAGTAAACAGATAGCCCAACAACAAGCTGCAGATATGGCGCTCAAGAAGTTGAATGAAACTAAAACTGATTGACATTTTGCCTTTATATCTGTAAAATAACTTAAATTGTACGAGTGAAATAATTAAAGGAAGAATTAAGCAAGATTTATGCTAACTATTAGATTACAAAGAACTGGACGAAAAGCACACGCGATGTTTCGTGTTGTTGTTCAGGACTCAAGAAGAACACCTACCAGTGGTAAAATTGTTGCTCATATTGGCAATTACGACCCACACAATAAGACATCAAACTTAAATGTTGAAAAGGCTAAGTTTTATCTAGAACACGGTTCACAACCTTCTCCAAGAGTTGCTAGCTTATTCAGACACAACAAGATTGATCTTCCTAAATGGGTTGCAGAACCTACCAAGAGAACAGCATCTGTAAAGAACACTGAAAAACTACGCAAGAACCAAGTAAAAGAAGAGGCTCCTGTAGAAGAAGTTAAGGCTGAAGAAGCAATAACCGAAGCAACTGAAGAGATTGTTACAGAAGAAGCAGAGAAGATAGTTGAAGAAGCCGGTGTTGAAGCTGTAGAAGAAGCAGAAACTAAAACCGAAGAAAAATCTAAAGAATCTTAAAACTAATAGCTAGTCCTACTCCTATTATTATCAGTCCACTTATTACTTCGCTATACTCTTCGACTTTGTGACTAAGACGAGTTCCTAGCTCCATTCCAATTAATGATAGGCTTAAACTAATTATTGAAATTACAATTATTGCTTCAGTAATTGGTATTTTTTGAGATCCTAAGCTAAAACCAACTATTAGATTATCTATGCTTAGAGACATTGCCGTTATGAACTGCTGAGTTAATTTGCTACGAGACTTATTTTTAGATATTGCATTTTTTTTCTGGGAATTGAATATGATATATATTCCAGTCCCAATAAGAAGCAGGCCACCAATCCAGTTCGTATATGTTCCCAAGTAGACTGATAGCCTATTTCCCAGCAGTAGTCCAGTAATAGTCATAGCAGTTTCGAATATTCCAATAGTTAGAGCAATTCTAATTCTGCTTGTGGCTTTTACTCCTCCAAGACCAATTGCTGCTGATACCGCAAAGTTATCTATACCGGTAGATAGGGCTAGTAAGATAATAGCTAATAATTTATCCATTAAAATAATGCTAACATAAAAGTTGCAGGGTAATCAAAAGGATATAATCACCTAACAAATATTTGAAAATAGGGTATAATATGATTATTCATTAATAAATAGGAGCATAGACAAATGAGTAGCATTGACCAGGAATTTGTAGAATTTATAGCCAAGTCTTTAGTAACTAAGCCAGATGCAGTATCAATTGAACGAAGAATCGACGAAAGAGGCGTTCTTTTAGAGCTTACAGTTGATCCTGAAGATCTTGGAAGAGTTATTGGAAAGCACGGAGCAACAGCTCAAAGCCTAAGAACTCTACTTAGAGCTCTAGGAACTAAGAACGATGCCCGCTACAACCTAAAGATTGTAGATAGTGATCGACCAGAGGGTGAACGATCTGCTCCAGCCCCAAGAAGAGAAGAAACCCCACGGGAGGAATCAGCACCAGCTCCAGAAGAAATAGAGACACCTTCTGAGGAAGCTCCAAAAGAAGATATTATGGCTAAAGAAGCTGATCTTGATGAAGTTTGGGGCAAAGAAGAAACTCCTGCCGAAAAAGAAGAATCAGACGAGCATGATGACATGGTTAGTAAGACCCGCAAGGAACTTGCCGAACTAGACGATCTTGATGTATAATAAAAGAGTCTATAAGGCGCTTTAACAAAAATAGCTCTTGCGAGCCACAACCAAAAAATTAAGTTGTGGGAGCTTTATGTGACAAACGGAACCTCCCTAAAAAGAGGTTCTTTTTGTTTAGCATGGATAGACTATGAAGATACAAGTAATTACACTATTCCCAAATATGATCAATGAAACGCTAAATTCTAGCATGATGTTCAAGGCGTCCAAAAATGAGATTGTTGAATTTAAAGTCATTGATCTTAGGCAATTTGGACTTGGACCTAGAAAACAAGTTGATGATACTCCATATGGTGGTGGTGACGGCATGCTTATGCGCGTTGAACCAATTCATGAAGCTGTCATGGAAGCTAAAAAGTATGCTCCAAATTCTAAGGTCGTTATCATGACACCGGCTGGCAAGACTTTGGCCCAGCCTATGGTTAGGGATATGGCGGCCGAAGCCTTAGACCTAATAATTATCTGTGCTCACTATGAAGGCTACGATGAGCGAGTTCTATCTTTTGTTGATACTCAAATATCTCTAGGTGAATACATATTAACAGGAGGTGAGCTTCCAGCACTTGTCTTAATAGATAGTATTGTTAGATTACTTCCTGGAGTATTGGGTGGTGAAAAAAGCGCTGAAATTGAGAGTTTTAGTGAAGAAGGGGTGATTGAATATCCTCAATATACTAAGCCAAGAGAATATAATGGTATGAATGTGCCAGAGGTACTATTAAATGGTCACCATGCAGAAATACTTAAGTGGCAAAAAGATAATTACAAAAAAGCTGTATAATTAGATTAGTAGAAATTTAAGGAGGGTATTATGTTTAAATTAATTAAGACGGCCTATGCTCATTGTGATCTGCCTTGTGGAGTTTATGATCCAATTCAGGCAAGAATTGAAGCCCAGTCAGTTCTAAATATACAAAAAAAATATGCAGATCTTCACGATGAGGATAAAATTAGAGCTGTATTTATAAAAGAAGAAAGAGCTAATCTTGCAAAGGAGCATCTTTGGATTTTATGGACAGACTATTTCAAGCCTGAACATTTAGAAAAACATCCCAATCTTCATGATCTTTTCTGGCAAGCAACAAAACAAGCTGGCAATGTTAAAAAGTCAGTTGATCCCGCAACCGGAGAAAAGCTACTCTCAATGATTGATGAGATAACTGAAATATTTAAGGAAACTAAAAAAGCTTAAAAGTGATATTAATCCGAAGAATATCTGGCCATTCAATGATGCCAACATTAAAAACTGGCAAGATAATCGTTGCTTTTAAATCCGGACAATATTTTAAAGATGATATTGTTTTGTTTTCTCATGATGGTCTAGATAAGATTAAACGAATATCGAATGTTTCTAGCGATAATTTATATGTGCTCGGGGATAATATGGATCACAGCAGCGATTCAAGAGTCTTCGGAAGTATTAATAAGTCAGATATAAAGGGCAAGGTTATTTGGCCATTAAATAAGATAAAGGAGTATAGATGAAAGTATTTCAGCCACTTAAGCCAAGTATTGTTTTGGGAATTGCAGCTCATCCAGATGATCTAGAATTCTCAATTGCTGGAAGTATAGCTAAATGGACTAGTCAGGGGGCTAAGGCCTACTATCTAATTCTTACAGATGGTAGCAAAGGTACGGAAGATCGCAGTGCAAAACCAGAAGATTTAACTAGGGTTCGTCGCCAGGAACAAAGAGATGCCGGAAAAATAATTGGTTTGAGTGATGTTTTTTTTGAAGATTTTGAAGACGGAACACTTGAGAATAGTTTAGCTGTCAAAAAAGCTATCTGTAGAATCATTAGGAAGGTTAAGCCCGATACCGTTCTTTGTATGGATCCGACTTTTATATATTCAGCAGAGCGAGGCATGATCAATCATACTGATCACAGGGCTGGTGCGATGGCGACCATAGATGCTGTTTATCCTCTTGCCCGTGATCATTTAAGTTTTCCTGAACTATTAATTGATGAAAAACTTGAACCCCATAAAGTAAATACACTACTAATGACAAATTTTGAGAATCATAATTATGGCGAAGATGTTACAGACTTTGTAGATATTAAGCTCAAGGCTCTTGCAGCCCATGCAAGCCAAATTCCAGACATTGTTGGTAGAAGTGACATGTTACGTGGTTGGATGTCTAATATGGGCTCTAAATACGGTGTTAAGTACGCTGAGGCATTCGTTAGACTAGATATGAGCCTATAAAATTATCTTTTTAGTTTAGGAAACTCTGTCTCCATTAGAAATTCTTCCGTAAAGTCTTCTAATCTCATTCTCTTTTCTAAGTTATCTCCAAATGCTTTTAGAATCTTAGCTCTTCCTTCTCCAATTTTGTTTGCACTAGCTAGGTCTTCGAATGAAACTTGTCTTAACAGTCCTATAGTTGGAATCCTGAGTGAATTTCTAGCTATTCCAAGCGAAGCTCTTGTTATGCTTCTTTCATTTTTATCTAGAGTTTTTGCAAATTCCATCCAGTTACTTGTGAGGCCATCAATTTCTGAACCTGGCCTTATTAGACTCCTTCCAACTGACATAATCCTGGTCTGGTCATGAACTTCTAAAGAATTCTGATTTATCTTTTCTGATACCTGTTGGGATAGCTTTTCTGACATTTTATGCAGCTCCTATGTAAATATTATAACAAAGTACTTGCGTTAATTTGCTATAATATATAGATGGAACAATCAAAAAAACATATTCAAAATACTGACGTCGAAGGGGTTGCTAGTCCCATGCTTGTGGTTATCAATGGAGACACTAATTCGGCTAAAATATTAGAAAATAATTTGAATCAGGATGTAAAAGACGGAAGATCTAAGCGTTCTGTTCAAGTTGTTGGCAGGCTTGCGCTTAAAAAAAACGTCCACAGTAAAATAAAAAATAGCGCCTACTAATAAGCGCTATTTTTTTTATTGTATTGTCTATCTATTTCTTAGAATGACTCAAATCGTTTGCCGCTGCAATCATAAGCGGTCCTGTGATTAGCGCGTATAAACCTAGGATCCATACGAATGCTACACCACTAGCTACTGGCTGGAATAGTACAAATACTCCAACACCAAGGCTTAAGACACCTGCGATTAGTAGGAAAGTCTTGATTGTTGAAGGTAGTTTTTCTGATAGAGAAACTACTATTCTGAATAAGCCATTGAAAATCAAAGCAAATCCAATTAGTAAGATGAAGGTTGCGAAAGTTACTTTTGGATGTCTTAGAAGATACACACCTGCACCTATTTCAAGCACACCAACTAGTAGTTTTAAGTACCATGAAGATGGGTTGGTCTTAATTTGAAAAATACCACTCATCATATTGATAAGTCCCATAACTAATATATAGCTTGCAAATATATATAGTAAAGTTAGGATTGTTAGTCCTGGCCAAAATACAGCCGCAATTCCGAAAGCAATAGAAACTATACCTTCAAATACCATTAGATTTTTTGTTCCCTGGTCAATCATAATAAGATCTCCTTTTTATTTATAATACAATTTAAGCTCTTTTGTTGATATTTTGTCAAGTTTTATTTATTGGCTGATAGTATATCGACAACTAGAATCAAGACTAGGGCAACTATTAAATAAGCTAAAATTGTAGCTAGACTAAGAGTAATAAAACATAGTATTCCAGATATAAGTATAATGATTGACCAGATTATATATTTCTTGTGCTTAGCAATGAAATTAGTCAGTTTATTTTCTTTATTTTTGAAAATTAACTTATGTATATTGCCAGAGATAATAGTACTAACAGATTTTTTGAATTTAATTGCTGATTTAGAATTACCGGTTAGGAAAGCAATAAATGTAACTGATAAGAATAATGTTAGTAATGTTGCGGTCTGAATGTAAAAAGGTTTCATTACTATTTGATAGGCCGATACAGCTGCATTCTGATAATCTGCAGATACCCGGCCCTCAATACCCATTCTAATGATACGAAGACTAATTATAGTAAGGAGCATCAGAAATGAGAATAAGAAGCCCATTTTAACTATAATTCGATTCTTATTTTTAGCAATTATAATACTAAGACATACAAGTATCACAAAGGCTAAGGTCATAATCGCCTCAAATGGTTTAACGTTAACTACAATATTGTGGACAATAGGAAGCCACTTGGCGTCTATTAGCTGTATTTGACCAATATTGGCCGGTAGACTTTTTCCTGCTAAAAAGCCAAGCTTTGTGTTTTTAAGGTTATTGGTCATAAAGGTGAATAGTTGGCCCAAATCTATTTTTCCGTCACCTTTGTAGTTGGTGGCACCTTTTATGATGGCATTATGGGTTTTCTGGAGTGAGTTATTCCATATATTTTGAAATTTTGGTTTTTCTAAAGTCTTTTGTAGCCCAATATTGACATATTTTTTGAGCTGAGTTGTGAGAGATGGTGCTAAGAATGATGCTTTGGGCGGTAAAACGTTTGAAACATAACCTTGGACGTCGATATTAGAGAAAAGCTGATCGGTGCCATATTTCGCAACTGCTGTTTGGATCGCAGGGTTCTTAATTAGTGGCGCAGTAGTTTTGGTGAACTGTTGATCGCTGACTATAGTATCTCCAACCCAAAATAGGACATTACCACTTATTAAAATTCCACCAGCTATACCTATTATTACAGCCAGGCTTAGGCTTCTGAAAAAACCAGACTTAGTTTTTTGTTCTTTATTGGTCATGTGTTTTTCCTTGATTAACTTGCGATATTATAGCATAGCTAGTTATTGCGTATTTAAATTAAATCGTATTGGTCGGATCCCAGCAGGTTCGATAGTTTTCGTTTAGGTTGTTAATCGATGTCATTTCAATCTCACTAAGTTCGAAATCAAAGACATCGAAGTTTTGTTTTATGCGAACAGGGTTTCTTGATTTAGGAATCACTATGTTGCCATGCTGTAAGCTCCAGCGAATCATAACCTGGGCTACAGTTTTTTTATGTGCGCTAGCGATGTCTTGTAGGGTGTGATCATCTAGTCTTTTGCCGTGTGAAAGTGGGGAATAGGCTTCAAGAACAATACCATGTTTGTTACAGAATTCTAGTAATTCTTTTTGGTATAGGAAGGGATGAAACTCTACTTGATTAACTGCTGGGACGATGCTAGTTTTACTCATGAGCTCTTCAAGGTGTTTGATTGTGAAATTACTAACGCCAATAGACTTAACTCGTTTTTCTTTATATATATTCTCCATTGCTTTCCAGGCATCAACTCTCGTACCACTGACTGGAAAGTGCATTAAATAGAGATCAATATATTCTACCTTCAGTTTCTTTAGACTCTTTTGGTAAGCTTCCTCTACTTTTTTATGGTCCCAATTCCATAGCTTAGTAGCAATGAAAATATCTTCTCTTTTTATCTGACTATCCTGTATTGCCTTACCGACTGACCCCTCGTTAAAATAAATATGAGCCGTATCTATGTGTCTGTATCCATCTTCTATGGCAGATAAAACGGAATTATAGGCTTCTTTGATTGGTTTAAGTTGCCAAGTTCCAAAGCCAAGAGAAGGAATTTTGTTTTTGCTGTTAAGTTCTTTATGTATCATATTCATATGATAGCAAATTACATCGATTAATTTCTTTTAATCATAAGCATTTTGCTAGTATATATATGTATGAAAAAAAAACAGTCTCCAAATTATAGACTTTTCCCGTTTGCTCCTAGGTGGGTAATTTTAGCCTATGGACTCATGGGACTTTGCATGATTCCTTGGACGATATATCTCGGCTACTCGTTGCCAAAAAGAAATTTAGCTCACCATTGGGACATAGCTTGGGTGGGACTGGATATTTTTTTAATAGCTGCACTTTTTGGTAACGCTATTTTTGCAATTATTAAAAGTAAGTTTTTAGTTATAAGCCTTATTGTAACGTCTACTTTATTAGTTTTAGATGCCTGGTTTGATGTGGCGAGCGCAAGAACCGGTAGACCCCTAGTAATAGCAATTTCTGAGGCTCTTATTTTTGAATTACCACTGGCTCTAATTTCATTTTCTGTAGCATGGAATTTAATCACTAATTTAGATTTTAAGTCTAGGCATTAAAAACTATTGCATTTTATTAGGTATGCTTGTATAAATATAAGCGTAACTAAAAAGAAATAAAAATGTTTAATAAAATACTCGAAAACATACAATACCACGTTCTTTACAGGGACA
>CAIMCP010000098.1 GCA_903839515.1 uncultured Candidatus Saccharibacteria bacterium
AATCTTGCCTGAGCGATAGCAGCCTTGCCTGAAAGATCTTTATTGTCGTCAGACTTGCTTTGTTCTAGGCGCATATCGATTTCAGTATCAATGCGACTGACAAAGAAAGATGCAACACTATGGACCTTACTTATGTCATCATTAGCCGACTCGAGGCCTGTCATATAGGCATCAATTACTTCTTGATATCTTTCAAGTGAAAATATAAGGGTAATATTGACATTGATTCCTTCTGAAATAAGCTTTGATATTACCGGCAGGCAAGCCTTAGTTGCTGGAACCTTAATCATGAGATTAGGTCGGTTGACCCTTTGCCATAGTTCATGAGCTTGATTTAGGGTTGATTCAGCATCTTGTGCTAGATTAGGGGATACCTCTAAGGATACATAGCCATCTTCATGGTTACTTGATTCATATGTAGATAATAGTAGGTCAGCGGTAGTCTGTATGTCTTCTACTGCAAGCTGCCAGTATATATTTTCAGCATCATTAGTCTGAGTTTTTTTATCTTTTATAGCATCGTCATAGGCTGTTGAATCAGATAAAGCTTTTTCGAATATAGTTGGGTTTGATGTTAAACCCCTAACTCCTTGATCTATTAGTTTTTGGATACTACCATTATTTAGCATTTCTCGACTAAGATTATCTAGCCAGGGACTTTGATTGAATTTATCGTGCATTAGTTCTAGATTTGTCATATCTATGATTATAGCAAAGTTTTGATTAATATATTTTGCTTATGCTATCATGAAGTTAATAATTATGATTTTAAGGTGGTATTAAAATGTCTGAAGATAAAAACAAAAGAGCAATTGATGTTTTAGTAATAGGCGATGTTTTAATTGATGCGTTTATAAAATTATTTGATGATAAGGCTTGGACTTTTGAAAACGAACATGGAAAATGGTTAGCTGTACCTTTTGGGCAAAAAGTACCTTTTGATTATGCGAAAGTCTTAAACGCTGTCGGTAACGCCGCCAATGCATCCGTTAGTTTTGCCAAACTTGGCCTAAAAAGCGGTATCATTTCAAATGTTGGAAGCGATCATTACGGTAGGGAAATTATAGCTGAATTAGAAAAAGATAAGGTAGATTGTCGTTTCGTTCACATAAATCCTGGAAAACTAAGTAACTATCATTATGTTCTTTGGTATAAGGATGAAAGAACAATTCTAATAAAGCACGAATCATACGACTATCATTGGCCACGTTTCCGTAAAGTAGATATACCTGAGTGGGTCTATTTTACATCTATAGCTCAGAACACACTTGAATATCATGATCAAATCGCGGATTGGCTGGAGGAGAACAGTGAGGTTAAGCTAGCTTTTCAGCCGGGAACATTTCAGATAGAAGCTGGTAAGGATAGATTGAAAAAGATTTATGCCAGAACTGAAGTTTTAATATTGAATAGAGAAGAAGCTGTCCAAGTGTCCGGAGGAGATTATCACAATCTTCACGATTTATTAGACAAATTACATGACATTGGCCCTAAGATAGTAGTTATCACTGATGGACATGATGGAGCCTATGCTTCTGACGGTAATACAAGGCTGAAGATGCCAATATTCCCAGACATTGCTCCTCCATATGAAAGAACTGGAGCTGGTGATGCCTTTACCTCAACATTCATAGCGGCTATTATTAAAGGTAATAATCTAGAGGGAGCTTTGCAGTGGGCACCTATAAATTCTATGAATGTAGTTCAAAAAATTGGAGCACAAGAAGGACTTCTGAGTGAGCATCAAATTAATGAATTCTTAAAGAAGGCACCAGATTGGTACAAGCCATCTACTTTTTAATAGAAAAGTCTTCTCCAAAAAACCTGCTTATGTTAATCTTGATATAGATATGTCTAGGAGTTTAGCTGAATATTTAGGGGTAAGTAATTCAAGTTTTCTATATAACATTAGATTGCTAGAAAAAGCGTCCTCAGATCCGAGTGTAGATATAAAACTAGCACTCGAAATAGATAGTAATTCGAAAAGTCTAATAGCTCGTCTCGGTCTGGATCCTAGCGACACAACTAGTGAAGAGCTGTATGAGGATCTTAAGACTAGGTTTCATAGAGATAATATTTTGGTCCAGAAACGAATGAATGAAATAGATGAGAACGCCAGCCCTAGTTCAATAATTGCCGTTAACTTGAAAGACCTAACCTCAGACAAGGATTGTTTTGCGCTTAAGCATACCGTTGTAAAAAGACAGCTTAAATCAGTTCCTCCTAAAATGCTTCTTAAAAAACTAGGCTACAGGTCTATTGATTCTATGCTTAAACGTGAATCTTCAGCTGTAATTTTATCTAGCGCACTACTTATTGAGTCGGAAACTTGGAAGCAACAATACTATGACCTATACAAAAAGATAACTCCTAGTGATTTTGAAACCAGAAAAATAGAAATATTTGAACCTCGAAAAACTAAAAATTGGCAAAACTTATCTGAGATTTTAGTCAATAAAACTAATTCAACAGTCTTAGCGTCTAAGGAGCTTGGCGGACTAATAATCTTACCAATGCCTAAAAATGTAAATTCACTCATACTAACAACTTTAGTTTTTGCGCTTGATCAAATTAATCAGATTAGAATACACAGCGTGTTTTGTAAGCTTTCTCAGGTTAAGGATTCTTTCGGTCAAATTATTGCTAGTGCCAGTGAGGGTAAAACTGAACATTTAGCTTTACTAGCAGGACAAGACATTCCATGGCATATCATTCAAAAATTCTATGATCGTTTCACAGAGAAGTTTCCGATCGAAATATTTGAACCACATGTTCAGAAGGAAAACATTAATCTTATTAATATAGAGGAAACCTTATCTAGGATTCATGCATCCTTAGAGTTTTGGATTGGTAGCAGTAACTGCGCTTATAAAGATAAAACAGAAGTTGTTTCTTTTAACATAAAAGATGTTGCCATAAATGCAGTCAATAATAGGACCTATAAGGATAGGACTGTAGATTATTTCAGAGAATCGGTTTGGTCAGAAATGTTACTGAGATACATTAGTCAGTCAAGCTTGGAACAATCGA
Source organism: uncultured Candidatus Saccharibacteria bacterium (assembly GCA_903839515.1). Lineage (GTDB taxonomy): Bacteria > Patescibacteriota > Saccharimonadia > Saccharimonadales > UBA4665 > CAIYEO01. Next base: position 3,031 of record CAIMCP010000098.1, read on the forward strand.
TGGTAAATCAGATGGATAGTAAATTATTAGAAGGACAAGAGGGCGGAGGGTTTATGTTAGACCCAAGCCTAGAGTTTTAGTTATGAAACAATCCAAACATAAATTACATTATTCAATTTGTATTTCAGGAGCCGCCGCTGGAATTACTGTAAAAAAATCACATGACGCTGCAGTTGAACTTGGTCGAGCTGTCGCGAAAGCTGGTCAGATACTAACAACTGGTGCAACCGTAGGACTGCCATACTATGCCGCTACTGCTGCGAGGCAAGCGGGTGGAGTAAGTATTGGTTTCTCACCGGCGGCAAGTCTCATAGAGCACGTACGTAAGTATAAGCTACCGTATGATTGCTATGATTTTGTTAATTTCACAGGTCTTCACTATGTTGGTCGAGATTTGTATTTAGTTCAGTCGTCGGATGCTCTTATTACGATTGGTGGAAGATTTGGCAGTTTGCATGAATTTACTTCAGCGCTCGAGGCGGGTAAACCATGTGGCATATTAATTGGTAGTGGTGGAACGGCAGATGTTATTCCATCGCTTATGAATCTGCTTGAACCTCCACATAAAAATTTAGTAGTTTATGATGATGATCCGGATAGATTGGTAGCTAAGATGATTGAAATTCTTGATCAAAAATATATAGACCTTCAAAAAGACATAGATAAACATAATGAGCATTGGTTTTTGGATACTGTACCGCCTCCACCTAGGTCCGGTTAGTAACTTTTAATTATCTCTGTTCGAGTGAGTAATAATAGTTAAAAAAGATGTTATAATATAAAGATGTCAAAGTTTCAATTAAAAAGCCATTACTCTCCTAAAGGTGATCAACCAGAAGCTATAAAAAAATTAGTTGCTGGAATTAAAGCTGGCGAAAAAGAACAGACCTTGCTTGGTGTTACGGGATCGGGTAAGACTTTTACAATGGCCAACATTATTTCCGAGATACAAAAGCCAACATTAATTCTTTCTCATAACAAAACCTTGGCTGCTCAGCTATACAGTGAATTTAAAAGGTTCTTCCCGGATAATGCCGTGCATTATTTTGTTAGCTATTTCGATTACTATCAGCCTGAAGCATATATTGCTAGAAGCGATACTTTCATTGAAAAAGATTCTCAAATTAATGAAGAGATCGACAGATTGCGTCACGCCGCAACTGATGCACTACTTAGTCGCAAGGATGTACTAATTATTGCTAGTGTTAGCTGTATTTATGGGATTGGTTCTGTTGAGGATTATGGAAATTTATCTATTCGAATTAACCAAGGTGAAACTCGCCAAAGAGACAAACTAATGCGTCAACTTACAGATATTCAGTATGAACGTAATGATGTAGATTTTCACCGTTCAACTTTTAGAGTTCGAGGTGATGTTATAGATATATATCCGGCCAGTGAAGAACTAGCATATAGGATTGAATTCTTCGGCGATGAAGTTGAGAAAATAACTCAGATTGATCCACTCACTGGAGAGGTTTTGTCTCGTCCTAAATTTGTAGTTATTTTTCCAGGGTCTCACTACGTTACTCCCTACGATAAGTTAAAATCGGCACTTGTAAACATTGAAACAGAACTTGATTCTAGAGTGAAGACATTCAAAAAAGAGAATAAACTTGTTGAAGCTCAAAGATTGGCTCAGAGGACTCGCTTTGATCTTGAGATGCTAGGTGAAACGGGATTTGTCAAAGGTATTGAGAACTATTCTCGTTATCTTACAAATCGTGAGCCAGGTGAACAGCCAGCAACACTACTAGATTATTTCCCAGATGACTTTTTAATGTTTATCGATGAATCACATATGACAATTCCTCAAATAAGAGGTATGTACAATGGCGATCGGGCTCGTAAAGAAGTATTAGTTGAGCATGGTTTTAGATTGCCTAGCGCACTAGATAATAGACCACTTACATTTACTGAATTTGAAAGACATATAAATAAAGTAGTTTATGTGAGTGCAACCCCAGCCGAATATGAGCTCACAAGGAGCCCAGAGCCCACTCAGCAAGTTATTAGGCCAACCGGGCTGATTGACCCACTTATTGAAATTGAACCTATTGACGGGCAGATAGATAAGTTGGTTGAGGAAATCAATAAGACAATAGCCAAGCATCAAAGAGTTTTGGTTACAACCTTAACGAAAAGAATGGCCGAGGATTTAAGTGAGTATTTAAAAAATCTAGGTGTAAAAGTAGCATACATC
>CAIMCP010000099.1 GCA_903839515.1 uncultured Candidatus Saccharibacteria bacterium
AAGCCATAGCACGAGCTAAACCTTTAGTATAGCGAGCTGATAAAGAATCGTAGAGGTTATCTTCGATTGCTTCTTCAGTCAAGCTAAAGCCAAGGGCAATAGTTTCGTGGTTGTAACGAGCTGTCCAAGCCTCTTGAGCATTGTCATAAGCGATTGCAGAGCCTTCGCCTTTGACTGGAGCTGCAGAGAATCCAGACAGTTTTGTTTCTTCTTCAAAAGAACGCTCAGAAGTCTCAGTTTCGTAGATTTCTTTATGTTCTTCACCGTAGCGAGCATACTCAAGACCGAACAATGCGTTCAAGCCGGGGAGTAACTCTTTTAGTAGTTGGGCACGAGAAATAGCCATATTATATTACTCCTTAAGCGATTGAAGTCGGTGAATAATAGCCATGCAACGCTTGGTTGAATTTGACTAAAACTTCCGGATACTGATTAAAAACCAAAGTCGAGCTTGTTGCAAATGCTGTACTTGGAGCTTGATTCAAAATAACTGATGTAGAACCGGCAGAAACAGATGTACCGTCACCAGCACCAATTACGAAAGAACCAGAACCAATATATTGACCGTTTGGAGCTAAAGAACCAATTTCTGTACCTACTGGCAATGCATTTGGAATCGCAGAGCAAGTTACTGTAGCTGTAGAAATAGATGTGTATGTTGCAGTTCCAAGAGAAACTACAGTATCACGTACTAAATCAACAACACGGAAAGGTAAAGTTGTTGTTACAGGAGTTGCATAAGGTGACAATATTGCATTTGAAGAGTTACCTGTTGCTGTATTTCCTGCTAAGTTTGAACCTGATACGTTCTGACCAATTAATGATGTATTAGCAGAAGCAATAGTTGTACCACCTTGAGTGGAAACCATAGCAACTTTAAATACAGTATCTGGGTCATCAGTTACGATAGCCACTGCATCACCAGCTAATGTATTTGCGGGCCAGTATTGGTTAAAATTTCTTTGTTTTGTAATTGGGTTTGTAAAAGATACGCCCAAAAAAACTCCAGTAACTTGGTCAGTCGTTGTTGCTGTTGTAACAGAAGCACGAGTGATGTAGCCACGAGATAATACTACTGTGTCGCCGTAAAAAATATTGGTTCCGTAGTTATACTGAATCGGCAACAAACGTGTCGAACCAGCAAAAACTTGTCCACCAATAAGGTTTAGCGGCTTTAGCCCGTATGGGGCTGATACTATTGGGTAAGCCATATTAAACTCCTAAGATTAAATTATTTTCCTTTACCAAAGGTAGTCGATGAGCGGTTTTCTTTAAAAATCGGCATCCTCGCATCACTTTGGCGCATTAAATTATTGTCTACAGCTTCCGTCTGTTGTTTTGTTTGATTAGCGTAATACTCAGCTCGCTGTTGAACAAGTTCAGTCGGAGTCTTGCAAAGCAATAACCCACCAATCTCGATATTGTCTTTATAACGTCCTTCGGGATTAGCTAACAGTTTAAATTTGGGTTGTTCTTCAATCGTAACCGGCTCCCACCCTTCTCTCAGTTTTGATGAGATATTTCTTGGGTCGGCACTGTTTAAGGTTGAAACACGAATCCAACGATACGAAAAACCAGCCTCTTTGTCAGGCTCAGGGAGAAGTTCTGGAGGCATCCACTGTTTAGGACGTTCTGTAAATTCACGGCTTTCTAATTCTCTAGTTACTTTAGTCATTTTAAGACTCCAATTTTAAAAGTTCACGGACATATTGCTCAGGGGTAAGACCTAGACGTTTTGCAATCGCTTGTTGCGATGTACTTAATCTGACCTTCTTAGGTGCTGTTGACCTAGTCGCTGGCGCTACTACCGATTGTTTTTTGGGAACGTCATCCCTTTTGTCTTCCTCAAAGTTTTCTGGGAAGCGTTTTCGAATTGTCTTGTCAAGGGCAGAATAATATTCGTCCGAGCCAATTACAACTCCTTGCCTTTTGAGTTTTTCGTGTAACCCTAAAGCACTTGCTGTCATTTCCTCGTCCTGTCCGAACCAAGGATTTTTACTTTGCCAATCCATTACCTTTTCGTCTGGGCGTGGAGGTGGCGTATACTGTCTTTGTACAGGAATTTCTTCTTCTTGTAAAGGGGCTGGTTGAAAATTGTTAACCCTATCCAACTGAACTGTTGCATTTGTCATCTGTTGCTGGGCTTCTAACAGTCTTTCCGTATCGCCAGATTCATAAGCTTCACGGTAATTCTTTTTAGCCATTTCCAACTGCATTTCGGTTGAATTCTTTACTACTGATACATACTGCTTCTCACCTGAAGAAAGAACTCCTTTAATTCTTTTGTTTTCTTCATAAAGTTTTTGCATTGCGTCTACTGCCGCATCTTTTTCCCTCTCTGCTGATTCCGCCCTTCTACGCTCATCGTTCCAGATACGCTTCATCTGAATCATTTTGTCTTTAGCGTCTTGACTATATTGGTCTAATTCATCAACCTCTATCTCCAATTGCTTGACTTTTTCCTTAGCTACGGGCGTTCTACCTCTGTCTTCTTCGGGTGTATCATCTTCAATTTCAATTTCTATTTCTGGTTCTTTTACTTCTTCAATTTCATCTGGGAATTTAAAATCGCTCATGTCCGGCTCCTTTATTTTCTATATATTCCACGTGGGTCTGAAACAACAGCTTCTACACTGTCCTCATTGATAATCCGGAATTCTCTTCCATGTATGATTAATCTGCTTCCAGAATTAGGTCTTACAAGAATAAAATCTCCCTCTTTACACCAAGGTCCGGTCGGATAACGGTCTTTATCCATATAACAATCTGGTCCTAAAGCAACAACGAATAGTACTGTAGTAAGCACTTCTTCTATCTTTAAGGTTTCATCTGCTTTTGCTAACCCGCTTTCAAACTCTTTTTGTGCCTCTGGTATGGCGCACAAAATCTTATAACCCGATGGTGCGGGTAATTGTGTTGCTTTCTCTTCTTCTTTTTTGTTAAGAATCAAAGATAAATCTACTGCCTGAGCTAAATCATTCATCGTCCGAATGCTCCATTTTTTGTTTAAGGTCTAATATATTCTGCCTTGCAAGTAGCAGACCTTTAATCTCCCCACAAGTTTTTAAGTACTCTGCGTAGTCTTTGGCTTGTCCACCGCCTACCCATTCTCTTAACTGTAAAACTCTTTCCTCTAACTCGTCCGTTAGAATCTCTAGCGCATTACTCACCTTTGTTCATCCCCTTTTCATGTTGATGTTGAGCTTCTATCTTTTCACGCTCTAACTTAGCTTGTAAGCTAGTTTTTAAGCCGTCTGCGTAAATTTGTTTATGCTGCCTGTTTGCTTCCATCTTCTGTCTACTTAAGTCTTTAACATTACTAATTCCAAACTTAGCTAATTCAATTTGTTTCTCTTGGTCTAACTTAGCTTGAGTTTCTTTCATAGACATCATTTTTTGCGTAATTGCAGTATCTTTTTGAACCCTAATTCTCTCCTGTTCAAGAGCTAACCTTTGTTGATTTAACTGTATATCAGCAGCACTCTTTTGTTGTTTCATCTGTTGTTCTTGCATTTTTAATTGCATTTCTTGCTGCTGCAACTGAATTAACGGGTCTTGAGCTTGTTGTTGAGCTTGAGCTTTTTGTTGTTCAGATTGATTTTGCTGTAACAATCTCTGTGATGCTTGAGCTAATAATGGGGCTAATTTAGCTTCAACTTCTGGGTCCATATTAATATCATCTCCAGATGCATCAAATTGTGGCGGCAAATTCATACCAAGCTGTTTTTCAATCTCTACCCGATAAGCAAATCCTAAATGCTCATTAATATGCGCCATCATAGTAGCTTGTAATGCTTGAGCTTGAGGATTTTGACCTAGAATTTGTGCTATTTTAGGGTCATTCATAGCTGCCATATGAACTGTAATGTGAGCTGAATGGTCTTGATATGCAAAAGCTTTAACGGGTTTTTGCATTAAAATGTTTTGATTCTCACTAACTGGGTCTTGAGGTTTTTGGTCTTCAGGTAAAGGAATTAACTTTTGTGCATTCTTAATACCCAATACATCTATCATCTGACGATGAAGTAATGGCATATTATAATATTGAGGTGCAGATTGAGCTAATTGTAAAACTGCTTGATATTGAACAATTTTCTGAGCCATTGTAGATGCATTTGGGTCAGATACTGGAATAACATCAATACTCTTATAATCTGATTTGCGGGCTTTTCTACTTCCAGTTTCCGGCTCATAATCATAATCATCTGGTGCATTTTCAGAAATAATATTCTTAAGTAACTTAAATTCCTGTTTTAACGAGAAGTGTATTCTTGCTTGTACAGCTGACATAACTTTAAGTGTACGTTCCAAGATAGCTAAAGTAGTCCCAACAGGAGCTGCGGCTGACATATCTGATACCTGTAAATCTGCGGTATTTGCAAAACGTCTTCCTTCTTCTACAATTCCATTAAGCAAAGTTAACAAAGTTTGACTTGGTTCTTTGTACGGCAGTGGCATGATATTGTCTTTCATAGCACCACTTGGAACATCTACATCTCTAAATTCTCCGGGAGCTATTGGTGTGTCATCACCCTTAACTCTAAGTCCTCTAGTTTTAAATCCACCGGGAAGATTAGAGAGTGAACCCGCATCAACGAGCTGTCGTAAGATAGAAGTGCCAGATTTAGCGTATGCCCCGATAAGATGTATAAGACCAAAACAATAAAAGCCAAAACCCGGAATATAACCAAAGTGAACCAAGTGCTTAAGTTTCTGATGTTTTTTATCTCCATCTTTCCAGTTTCTCCTAATAGATAATACTTCTGCTGTATTCTTTTCAATCGTAACCACATACGGCAAACCAATACCAGTTAATTCTCCATCTTCTTCATGCTCAAATCCCGGCAAGTCTAAATTGGTCTGTATCTCTAAAATCTTAAATCTATCATCTGTAGTTGCTCTAAAGCCTAACTTTTCAGCAATCTTCTTCTCAACCTCGTCTAAAGTACTATGAGGTGAGCCTAAGTCTATATCTCTATAAAATCCAGATACTTGTAACTTTCTTAAATCGTTTTCAGACTTTCTCATTACGTGGGTTACACGCTCTGCACTTTCTAAATCAGAAGCTCCATAAGGAACAACTATATCTTCGGCAGGAACAAAAACCGAGACCTGTCTACCCAAATTAGGGTCTTCGTAAACTTTCTTAAAGGCGTTACCCGCAAGCCCTAATCCCCATAACATTCTTTCTGTTTCAGGTCTGTATTCTGACATTACTTCTGTTAATTCATAATTCATGTCTTCCTGAACACGCTCGGCAGAATCCTTTTTTTCTGGAGTTTCTTTCCCCAAAATTAAAGTTTTTACTGGACCTTGCGCTGGAAATATTGACATCATTGTTTCTGATTGAAACTTAACCAAAGCTTCCGCCAATAAAGGATGAAATACACCACAAGCACCCTCCCATGGTTCACTTCTTTCCTCAATCTTAAGCCCTAAAAGCTCAAGACCGTCTACATAAGTTTGAATCCAATCTTTACGGGAGGCAACGTCTTCATCAAAAGCTCCAATTAAATCACTGGCAATTGTAGATAATTCAGATTCGTTTAAGATTTCAGCAAGGTTTTCGCTAAAATCATCACCCTTTTCCAATAAAATATCTAAATTACCCGCATGAATATGAACTGACTCAGGGTCTTCAATTTCAATTTCAATAGGCTCCTCATTTTCAGCTAAAGAATCTATACCCTCTGGTGCTCTATATAAAGCTTTATCTATTGCCATGTTATTTCCTTAAATTGTTTTACTTCCGCCATAAATTGGCTTATCTACATTACTCTTTGATTTTACTTTTCCACCCTTTTTATTTTTTATCTCATTCGGGTCGTACTTAATATCAACCGGTCTACCATCTTTACCTATGTAAGCATTTCCTATTTCACCCAATAAACCACTGCCCTCGCCTTCACCAAATGTACCTGTTAAACTATTTTTAGCAACTGAAAGCGCCTTTTCTAGTGGGTTCATTTTTGAATATGCATCAACGGCTTTATCTCTAAATGAGTTAGAAAAATCATAATTATCTATAATATTTCTTTGTCCTGTTGTTGGGTCTGTTTTATATTGAAATCTACCTAATACTTGTGGTGATATTCTGTTATATCCGGATAAATCTCCATTTTTGCGGGCGTTTGCATAATCTTCATATTGAACATTTCCTATTCCTTGATTTATGTATTGCTCATTCCTAGATGCTTTATCTGTTAAATTTTTAGCTGTATCAATTGCATTATTTTTATTTAATAAATTATTAAATATTTGTGGAATGTCATTTTGTGATTCTAAAGCAGCTTTAATTCCATCCCAGCCAGTGCCAAAATTTTGGTATTTGTCCCAAACCTTTTGTGATAAATTTACATATTTATCATTATATTTATCTGGAATTTTAAGTTCACCTTCTTTTAAATATTTATTATGCATTTCGCTTAATTGCTGCCATTCTGGGTCTTTTTTAACCATATTTAACATTTTTTTTGCATTATCTGCGCTATATAAATTAGTTAAATGTTGAGCATCTTTTGTTGCTCGATTAGCTTCTACTTGTTGTTTAAGAATTCCTGCTTCTAATCTAGGCTTAGAGGTTTTTATAATTCCTTCAAAATTTTTTAATTCATTAGGCGTAAAATCTTTTTCAGTAAATGGTTGCGTTCTATCGCCAAACAAAGTCTGCGTATATAACCTTGCATCTGCGGGAATATTCCGTTTCCACCACTCATAAATTCCATCATCTGCCATAATATATCCTTAATAATATGATGCTCTCTTTTTAGGGACAACATCATCCCATTCATCCGTCTGTAATCTGATAAAACCACCCTTTCTAAATCTTATAAGGGCTTGAGTACTTGAATCTACTAAGTCATCATGGTCTGAATTGGGAAATGAAGCCATTTCTTCAACTACTTCCTCCGCCCATCTTGTAGACGGAGCCCATATCTTTCCACTTGAAAATAAATCTGATACACTATTAATACGCACTATCTTATCATTTCCCCTAGTCGGTGTAAACTCTTGTACCGGAATTCCCATTTGTCTTAATTCATAAATTAACGGCGCACCAGAAGCTTTTGCCTCTACAATAAACGCATCAGGTTGATATTCTCTGTAATGTCTTAACGCTTGTTCCTTTAATTCCGGGAATTCCATCCTCTTTTTAAAAGCATCCAGTAAAATCACATTGGGGTCATTCGGGTTTTCGTTCAAGTAGAAAACTCCCCATGTTGTACACGCTGAATAGTCGCTTCTTTCTGTTTTTGTAAACGCCGTATCCCAACTTTGTATAATATATTCACATCTCGGCGGTGTTTTATCATCCCAAACCTTCCACCACTCCCTCTTTATAATCGCACCTTCTTCTGAAGTTGGCTGTTGTTGGTACTGAGCTTGCCATTTTGGTAGTGGTAACTCAGTTCTTAACGCACATAACTCTTCATAACTCCAAAATTCGGGCCAAAGTGGTTTCTCAGAGGGTAATATTGCGGGAAAATCAATCATTTCCCAGTCATCACCATCTCTTTCTACCGCTGCTTTTAGTATTTTACCTGTTAAATCTCTAAGACTCCATCTTGTCATTACGATGATTATTGAACCGCCCGGCTGTAACCGCTGTCTTGGTCCAGATGTATACCACTCATACACCTTATCAAACACACTAGGGTCAGCAGATGCTAATGCCGCTTCCTGCTCTGAATGAGGGTCGTCAATAATAAGCAAATCAGCTCCCTTACCAGTAACAGTACCACCAACCCCAATAGCAAAATACTCCCCATTAGCATTTGTACTCCATCTACCAGCTGCTTTACTATCCGACCTAAGACTGACATTCGGAAAAACCTTCCCATATTGCTCACTCCCTACCAAGTTACGGACTTTTCGACCAAATCCTACCGCTAACTCCGCTGTATTAGAACACTGAATAATCTTCTTATTCGGATACTTACCTAAAAACCATGCCGGTAATAAATAACTAGCAAACTCCGACTTCGTATGTCTAGGCGGCATATTAATAATCAATCTCTTCGTCTTACCTTGAGCTATCTCCTCAAACTTCTTTGCCATTACCTTATGATGCCTACCATCTATAAATCCGGGCCACATCATTTTTACGAACGGCATGAAATTTTTAATCGCCCGCTCTCTGTCCTGCCCTGCAAATAACTCAGCCGCAGTCTCTAATATACTCGCCCTATCCTCAGGAGGTAACCTATTCAATATATCTTCAAATTTCACTTAATCTAATCCCCTTAGGTCTAACAGTCCTAGCCTTATCAGGTAACTTCTTTAAATGACCTAACTCTACTAACCTATTAATCATCCTATGCACACTACCCCTACCCTTAGCATTCAACTGATACATTACCTCATCTATAGATGGACCATACCCATACATACGCCAAAACTCATCTATTACCATATACACTTCCTTCTGCCGTGGTGTCATATACCCCCACCCTCTTTTTTATCTAAATGATTGACGGGGGGTGTTTCTATATCATCTTCTTGATTATACTCATTATTTTTTATATACCCCCCACCCCCTTTTTTATCTGATATTTGATTGTCAGAATTTGATATTTGATTGTCAGGAATAGTATGTAAATTGTCTACCACTGTGCCATCCCCAATTAGGGGGGTTGGGGTGTAGTGGGTTTCATCATCAGCCAAATTGATACCCTCAAGCTCTTTCAACAATGATTCGCCATTGTCGTCTAGCTCAATAGAGTTCTTCTGCATAGCTTGGGCTAACTGTTCCAATAGTCTAGCCTTCGTGTCCTGACTATCTTTGATTGTCGTTATCTCTTTTCTATCTACAAATAGACCGACATCATAAGTCTTACCCAATAGTTCCAATGAACGGATACGACTGGCGGGCGGATTGTCCTCATTCAGACTGTGAAGGGTTAGCTGGTGCATTATGAAAGCCTTTAATTGATGACCTTTATGATATTCCATTGCACTCAACGCCACCTTAAATGCTTCTATCTCATTGGCGATTTGTGGGTTTGATGCGAGTTTGTGGGCTTCATTACCCT
>CAIMCP010000100.1 GCA_903839515.1 uncultured Candidatus Saccharibacteria bacterium
AATTACGATGTTATTATAACAATAAAGAACATCGTAATAAAACTGCCCAAGAATGGAAAGAAAATAATAAAGATCGCACAAAAGCTTATGATAAAGAAAAAAGAGCAACCAAAGTCAAATGTGATATTTGCGAGAAAGAAATGACATATGGTTCTCTTTATAATCATAAAAAATCTGTTCATAAGGATTAGTCTTCTGAAACGAGCAAGTTCATACTCCATTCCATAGCATAATCCTTTACTACAGCAACTGGAAGAGGAGTTGAATATACACTATTAACAATCGGGTTATATCCATATATCTGGAATGAAAGATTACCTAGAACCATATTATTTTCCCATCTAATTTGCTTAGGGAAGGTAATATTTCTACGAGCAATAAAAGGTGTATAACCTTGATATATTGGATAACCGTATTCATCAATCATCGGAGCCTCTTCCCAAGCAAAGTTCCATCTATATAGAATATCACGAACAACGGGATTTGTAGAAGCGTCTTTTAGAGATTGATTGTATGTTAAATCATTACATACAAAATCTATATAGTTATATGGTAATACAACGGGCTTTGTAATAGGTAAGTAATAACCACCACCAGCCGGAAGGGCAATTGGATCAGAAGAAAAGTTCATCTGTAAGGCAAGAGTAGTGCCTAATACGACAAAATTGCTTGTGCTTTTAAAAGCCTTAGCCCCTGCGATATCTATAAGAGTTAATACAAATGGGATACCTGTCCCTGCAGCGGTAATACCAGATACAATTGTATCTAACAAATCTTTCATAGTATAAAAGCCCTGTTGAAGTGTAATAGAAACTCGCGTTCCAGCGCTATTGGGTGTGATAACAGTAAAGACATCATTAAAGCCCGTAATGATATTAGGAACTGACCATTGAAGCACCACTTCAGATACTGCCATGCGGGTAAAAAAACCGTTAAGAATAGAATTGGTGCGTGTGATAGAAAAGTTGGCAGAATTACCACCACTTCTATCACTTGAATCTAAATATAAGTTAGCCGTAGCTGGGTTGCGAATTGTCGTAGCACTACCGACATTACCACTTATCATTCTATACTATATAATATATATTTTATGATGAACCAAGAACTGAATATTTATTACCATAGACTGAGGGGTTTAAAGACATCATAAGAATCTCCTTGCGAAGTTTCTCATAATTCTCTACTGGTGGATCGGAGTAATCGGGTTTGCCTGTATCAAGCATACGCCGAGGGACACCTGCCATTGAAGGTTTAGAAGCATCCTTACGCACATGATGCTCTTCCATACCCGTCTGATGGCTTACATAGCGCCATAAGGCACCGCTGAAGGGTAAGGCGTGTGAGATACCAACACGGGAGTCTGGGACGGCCATTCTTATACTATAGGTATATATTATTTATTGCTAATAGTGGATGGATAAACACTAGGGTCAATAGCCGAATTGTATGGCAATGAAGTTGATGTAGCCGGTGGAGAATCAGTAGGAACTGTTGAATTGGCAGGACCAGTTGTTTTTAAGAAGTATGAACCGCTATTAACTGGAGATGTTATAAATCCCGCCTGAGAATCTACAAAGACTGTTGATGTAGAACAAAAAAATGAACCTGATGTAGCCATTATACTATAGGTATATATTATTTTCCGACGGGTGTTGGTTCAGGATCTACATTAATCTGATTAGATGTTGGTAGTCCATATAACCGATAATAACCAAATACGGGCGGTGTTACAAGACTAATTGCTACATAATTACTAGTAGCAAATCCTATTGCTGAGCCAGTAGTTGTGCCAAGACCAAGGTAAGGAATTGCTACTCCTGGAAATGTTTCATCTGAGGCAAATGGACCCGGCCAAGACGTATTTGCACTTCCTGACATTCTATACTATGGGTATATATTATATTTTTATATCTCTACACAGGGTATATGAGCATCCAAAGATTAGTCATAGACTCTACAAACTTCCGAGGAGAATTATGTGAGCTGGGAGTTAAGTTTAACGCAGACAAAAGTCCATACAATACGCATCCCGGACTTCATAAGCATCCATATACAGCTGTATATCAAATGTTATTGGCGCAGTATAAGAATACGCCTATAGACTTATGTGAGATTGGTTTAGCCGGTGGTTCAAGCGCTGCAATGTGGCTAGAATACTTTCAACAGGGAAAGTTTTTATTCTTAGATAGAGATTTGAACTTTCTAAATAACTTTGCTAAGCTAAATCCTCCTCGCACAAGTCTTAAACTAGTAGATGTTGGGCAAGACTTACAATTATTGAGGGCGCTTGGCGATACAAAGTATGATGTGATCATTGATGATAGCTCTCACGTTTATGAACATCAGATTCGGATTGTTCAAGAGGCATTTCCCTCTTTAAAACCTGGAGGAGTTCTTATTGTAGAAGATATATACCGTAGTGAAGACGAGAAAAAATATGAGAATGCTCTTAAAGATA
>CAIMCP010000101.1 GCA_903839515.1 uncultured Candidatus Saccharibacteria bacterium
CATGTACTTAAGCGGAAGATCTCGGTAGCTTCTAGGTCTAGAAGCATATATTTGCTGATGATGAGGACAATTCATTGGCTTAAGGACTAGTTTATCCTTAGTTTCCTTACTGTTTACAGTTAACCATTCATCGCCAAACTTAGCCCAGTGCCCAGAAACTTCATAAAGTTCCTGCTTGGCAACATGAGGAGTCCACACATTTTGATAACCAATTTTTTTTCTTATTTCCTGAGAGTATCTATTAAGCTCATCTCTTAGAACCGTTCCCCTGGGTGTAAACAAAGGCAATCCAGCTCCAACTAATGGAGATATAATGAATAAATCAAGTTCCTGGCCTAGCTTGCGATGATCATTCTTCTTGGCAGACTCTAATGCCTGCAGGTAATCGTTTAGCTGTTCTTTTGTTTCAAAAGCAGCTCCATAGACTCTTTGCATCTGTGGATTTGAGTCCTTACCTCTCCAGTAAGCCCCTGAAATTCTCAAAAGCTTAAATGCACCAACCTTATTAGTATTTTCCACGTGGGGACCACGGCACAAATCAACAAAGTCACCATTCCTATAAAATGATACTTTCTCAACTTTACTATCGGCGCCGGACTCAATTCCAAGATCCTCATTATCGATATCCTTAGCCTCTGTCGTACCAGATCTCTTTAAGTCATTCAGAAGTTCAAGCTTGTAGGGCTGATTACTCTCATTGGCCCATTCAATTGCAGAATCTATATCGAGATCATATTGCTCAAAAGCTTCATTGCTATTGATTATCTTTTTCATTTCTTTTTCGATAGTCGCAAAATCATCAGTTGATAATTTATCTGCCCCTAGATCGATATCGTAGTAAAAACCATTGTCTATTACTGGGCCTACGCCGAATTTCACATCTGGCCAATGTCTTCTTATAGCTGTAGCCATAATATGGGCTAACGAATGTCGCTGAGCTTTTATAATACTATTTGTCATATTCTCTCATAATAACAGATATGGAGCACAAATAAAAAAATCGGTTTAAATGTCATCGCAACTACATTCAAACCGATTTATTATTGTGTTAAAAACACTACCTAAAACTTCACTCTCATTAATATACCAGTATTGGTAGTATAAGGCTAGCCCAATGTTATTGTTTTTTATACAAACATAACTGGGGATAACTAATTCCCTATTATACTTTTTTTGATATAAAAAAATCCCATGATAATGGGATGTTTATTGGTGGACCCTAGAGGACTTGAACCTCTGACCTCTTCCACGTCAAGGAAGCGCTCTAGCCAACTGAGCTAAGGGTCCACTAGATATCAAAATATACTCCATTGTAGCCAGTTTTTCAACCATTTATTTAACTTAACCAATATTGGTGATATTGACTAATCCCCTAATTTGTGTTAGCATTACCAGGTTAAACAGGGAAAATGTGTGAGTACCAAGAAAAATATTTTGGAAGGCTATACGCTTTTCTATGAGGAATTATTCTCTTCAAAATCTCTAGATCGAATTAAAAGATCTAGATCATCTAAATAGATAAATACTATTATTTATTAACACCTTACAACCCTGTAAGATTAATAGTTCTGCACATAAAACATAAACTTTTACACTGGAATTATTGTCAGGGTTATGTCAATATATTGACATGGTATGCATATATTGTAGCGGCTCAACAAGAGTCTCGAACTCAAGATCATCTAAAATAAATTTTTCTGTCTGGAGAAGAAGAGAGTGCACTGTGTGCAAGGCTATTTTCACAACCAGTGAAAATCCAGACTTAAAGGCATCGATCTCTGTTAAGAACTTTGATGGCTCATTAGAACCATTCTCAACCGATAAAGTCTTATTCAGCGTATATTCGTCGTGTAAGCACAGAAAAAGCCCTCTGGAAGACGCAAGAGCCCTCACGAACACATTCAATAGACTAGTTATTAATCAAATAACATCTGGCTTGGTAGACCTCAAGGATGTGCAAGATCTTATCTCTACAATACTAAGCAACTTCGATTCTGTTGCGCTAACTTACTACAATGCTTACTACGTAAAAAAAATGGACTAGCTTTCTCGTTTAGTTCCCTGTTTCCCATTCACCACTACAGCCTTATCCGTAACGTCAAACTTATCATAATACATACCAAAGATTAGTCTAGTTTGGGAGTAAAATGCAGACAAGGAGCTATAGACAATAGTAGTAACGGGAAGATAAACCCACTGTAGCACCATAAATATATTTCTATGAGCCTTATAATGTGCAGGTTTTGGTGGTAGTGTCTTAAAACTTAT
Source organism: uncultured Candidatus Saccharibacteria bacterium (assembly GCA_903839515.1). Taxonomy (GTDB): domain Bacteria; phylum Patescibacteriota; class Saccharimonadia; order Saccharimonadales; family UBA4665; genus CAIYEO01. Next base: position 2,269 of record CAIMCP010000101.1, read on the forward strand.
AAATAACGTAGCTATGATTCCAGCTAATGCGACTGTCTGTATTCTGCTTACCAGTAATGGCAATTCATTTGCTGCATAGTTTTGAGGATTGAACAAAATTGGAATAAACGCAGAAAAAGCCAATAGTATTGGAGCCACAGCCCATGTAACATGACCCTCCAATAGTCTCATGAATTTAAATATCTTATCTAGCTTGGGTATTTTATTATCAGTAAGAAAAGCTTTTTGGGCAAAATATGATACATCAGAGGCTCCATAAGTCCATCTTCTAAGCTGTATGAACTGTGCTTTTAAAGTCTTGGTATATGTATCAGAAAATACTGCATCTTGATAGATTGGTGTATAAATTGGGTATACCTTATGATTACCGTCGTATCTAAAATATGTTCTCCAGAATTGATGACCATCCTCAACAATAGTTCTAGTACTCCAATAGTCAGTATCGATTAAACTTTTCATACTTTGAGCATGAGAAGAAAAATTCCTAAGCATATGAGGCCTAAGGGACAAAACTACGTTCCAGAAAGAATTTCCTGTCGCAATTACCCTCATTGGAGCCGGTACATCCCATATGTTATTTGTATACATAGGAATCGGCTGGAATGATATATGAGTCGGATCTATACAAGACACATAAGTATATGCGAGTGCTGCAAAATAATTTCTGTCTGGCCTGTTATCAGCATCAAGAGTTGTTACAACAACTTTGATTGGATCTATTTTCTTGTTTTCAAGAAACTTCCTGAGCTCTTTAGCTGCATAGGTTATGTTACCACCCTTTCCAATAATTTCATTTGGTATATTAGATGGATGCTTAACTGCCATTGCGTGATAGAACTTATCGCCATACTTCTTAATTAATTCATTAGTCACCTTTTCTGTTCTCAGACCACCTCTTTCTTCGAAAGCAATTACTAGTATTACTTTCTTGGGATCATAATTAGAGTCAAGAATAGATTTTATAGTTGGCTCTACGACATCCTTGCTTTCGTTATATACAGCCACTAAAGCAACTTGGTAGAGATCATCGGGTCTATTTGCATTAGGGTATTTGGCCAGTCTCTCTATATTAGAATAATGCCATTTAGGTCTCTCTGCACCATCGGGAACATTTCCTGACTGTAACTCTATAAGCATTGCCTTCCAGTCAAGATTTTTATGGAGCTTCATAATCTTATATCCCTGAAAAGCTCTTATATCTATGCCAATTGACCTTACAAACCATAGTAGTAGATATCCCAGTATAAAGACTATGGCTAGGGTTACATTGAAATAACTTAGCGCGAAAGGCAGTAATAGTAGCGACCAGCTAAGTAGACCTGGAAGCATTTCAAAAAATCGATAAGCTTTTGTTTTATTTTTCTGTAGAGGTATTTCTATATCTGTCATATTAGTGCATCGCTAACAAAGAGTTACTGACTATTATTGTGCAGCTTAGAAGTAAAATTCCAAGGCCAAGTACGGTTACCGAAACTGTCCTTTGATTTTTGAAGGCTTTTATACTTAAAAAAAATCCGACCAAAACTACAAGCACTGAAAATACGATGAAACCTATGAAGGTATTAGCACCTCCCTGTGTATACTGTTCAATTCCAAGATTAGCTCGCCTTTGAACAAAATATATTCCTGTACCACCATTGCTTAGTCTTAATATAATTAATGCAATTGAGACAAATGCTAACAATAAGTTTGACGTAAGAAGTAAGAGGATAGTTTTATCGTGTAAATAATTTTTTGCTATTGCCATTACACATATATTGTAGCTGTTATGCAAAATCAAGTCGAGCCTATATTTTTAAAGATTGCTTTTTCAGCCATTAGGACTATAGTATTTAACAATTACTCTAAAAGAGATAATCATGAAAATTCAAGCTAGTTCATATTCTCACGAAAGAACGATGCCTTATCAAGAATCAGGCCTTGCCACTAGTTTGCCCTGGCACCATCAAGAAACTTTAGAAGAATTAATATATAAAGACTCTAGTATTGAGGAGGTTAACTCGATGCATTACTTTAGAGCAAAGTTCGATGATGGAATGAAGCTAGGAATTAATTATTGTCAGCCGACAAAGCCAATAACCGAAACCCCTGTAGTCATGACGCCCGCCCTATCTACGGGTCTACATGGTAGAAATGCCAACATACAAAGGAAACTTGCAGAGCTAGGACTTCCAAGTGTTCTTATAGGTACACCGGGCGGAGAAAGAGATTCCCTGATAGAAGAAATTAAAGAAGTTGTCACTAGCCCTAAAGAATTAATGGCTAAACTAGGGGCCATTTGTTTATCTAGAAACGCTCATTATGTTCAAGAAATAATAAAACAAAATGATGTATTTAGCCTAAACAACAAAAGCGTAATTGGCTATGGTGAATCCAGAGGTGCGATGATTTTACTTGGGAATATTGCAGCACAGAACACTGACGATATAGAAATTCCATATTCTATTGCAGTTGCCCCCTGCTATCCTAGGCCGTTTAAGTTCAATAAATCTTTAGAATTTACGGGACAGATTGTTAATGAAATTATGGGACTTAGGCAATTAATCGGCTCATTGAGCATTAATCACATTAATACTCTTAATCTATCGCCCAAATCTATAGCTTATGAAATTGCGCATATACCGACTTTATTTAATGGAGATACTGGCAATTTCATATCAGAAATACCAACTGATCAGAATTTAAATATAATTTCATTCAAGGAAGACATATCTGGTCAACCAGATTATTGGCAAAAAGCCTTTCCTCGTCACAAATACCCAAATATAAGTACAGAGATACTACCAGGCAATCATCTTTCGATAGCTAAAACCAAAACACTAAACAAGGTTATTGATAAATTTTCCCTTATTGCTAAAAGAATCATAGATAATAATGGAGAAATTTTAGATCTCGAGGAAGCAATTTAAGAAATGGTGCGGGTAGAGAGAATCGAACTCTCCTCCTAGCCTTGGGAAGGCTATATATTAACCACTATACGATACCCGCTAATTGGAGCCACCTGCCGGGATCGAACCGGCGACCTACGCTTTACGAAAGCGCCACTCTACCGACTGAGCTAAGGTGGCATAATTGATAAAAATTATACAGCAACCATGCTAGCTCTCACTATTTTGAGATTTTAATCTTTTTTTCTTATATTCAACAGTAGTCAGCACGACTACAACTATGTCAAATATAGTCAGCAGAATCATAGAGATAGAATGAGTACCTAAGATTTCATAGGTTTGGTAAAATATAAAGAATATAGTGAGAACAATTAGACCAATATAGGCCCATAGATGATTCCTTAGGATTTCAATAACTAGAACTAATTTAGCAACACCATGGGCAAGTAGATAAATGCCTAGGAACAAAAGAGTTCCTTGTGTGAGATGTTTCCCCCATTCAGTTAAGTGATTGGCGATGAAGCTATGATGATCAGAACTAAGCTCAGAAGCAGTAGCCCAATTAATAAATTTATTAATGTGTTGAGGATCGACAATTATTAAGAAAATTCCACCAACAGTTTCAAGCAAGCCATCAAAGCCCTTTATTAATATACCGGCTTCGAATATTTTATCGAAAGTTGTTTTTGGCTTGAACACAGACATATATCTATATTAAAGCATGTAGCTTAAAATAAGGCTCTTAAAATAATAGATTTACAATGACTAAGAAAATAAAAACCATTACAAAATAAATTAGCAAAAAACTGAGGGACGAAACTTTTTGTATACATTTATTATTCGTTATCAAATTAACAGATTGAGAATAGTATATATTTTGGTAATATTGAGTGTTCAAAATAGTACAATGTCACCTCATAGCAGTTTTAATAGGCGTTAAAATATACACTAAAGTCCCCTTTTCTAATAGAAGCATATTTTAATATTCGATTGTTTTATTTAATTAAATATTTAGGATCTATTTAACTTTATCTTTAAGATAGTCTAATATTTCAGTTTGGTTGTTAAGTTCTGTCATTTGAGCATCCTGTAGATTTGCTAGATAAGTTAATGTTACATGGTCAGTTTGTGTTTTAGTGTCAGTCGCTTTTTGGGCTACGTTTTGAGCAACCATAATAGCTGGCAATAGAATTAACTGAATCCAGTTGGATGAAATCCAATTAACGATAGGAACGAGGTCGTGTGTCCCAAAAGCAGATTTAGCCGACAATAGTGCGATTACATTAAACAAGTAAAAACAATACATACTGCCTACATGAGTTGCTATCCATACTGCAAACTTATTGTTAAAGTTATCCTCTCGTTTTATTAATTCTTTTGGGTTCAATACATGTGGATGTGGTTTGAGATTATTCATAAGGGGATTATATCACCTAAATAAAAAATAATTCAATCAGTGATTGAATTATAAGTTTGTTTAGTATTGGCGGGCCTTAGCTTTAGAGATATGGAACTATTTTGCTAACGAATCAAATCTATTGCTATATTTTCAGTATATTTCTTAGATAAAGGACCATCTAGTGTTGCAAACCTGCTACAGCCTTCCCTGATAGCACAAGCAACCTGCAAAGCATCTTCAAAATCATCACCCTTAAAGTTCGTAAACGCCCACTGAGCATCAGAATCGGTAACCGGAAGCCAACTAAAGCTTTCTAGAAATATTTTAACTGGTTCCCACTCAAGCTTATCTCTTTCGACAAAGTACATTACTAAATCAAGGGTTAAGGTTGAGATAGCCTTATTTTTATCATTTATTAACAATTGTTCACAAGCTTTTGCGCGTACTCGTTTTAAGATGACCTCTAGTAGAATGTTGGCATCTATAAATATCATTACTCATACCTTCTAGAACGTATCTCAGAAATTTGTTTTTTAAGGCTACGGGAATCATTTTGAACCGAAATAGGCACCATCATACTTTTTAGATTCTTCAGACCTTGTCTTATAGCCTTAGGTGAACCTCGCCTTAACGCCTGCCCTGGTTTATCGACTGGCTGAAGTAATCCTATTACTTTGTGCCGATAGCTTAAGCTTATAGTGTTACCTATTTTCAAATCATCAATAACTTGAGACATATTATCTCGAAGTTGTTTAGTTGTAATAGTTCTCATACTCTAAGTTTAACTTAATGTATTATATATTGTCAAATTGAACATGAAGGGTCGTAGCTGAAGAGATGCGGAACTATTTTGCTAAACTTCCTTCTATACCGGCTAGCTTATTTTTAAGAGTAATACTCTCCTGCTCTAGTTGTTTTAAAGTCCAGGGCAGTTTGTTAGATTAAACTTTATCAATGAAGAATTATATTCATTCAAAGCTATATCTGATTTAGTACGCCATTTGTTGTATAAGAGTAAGCTCTTTCTTATATCTGAACTTAAAGGCTGATTAGGCTTATACTCTAAAGCATCGAAATAGCTTCGAGCTTTCTCATTACAAAGATGAAAATCTTTCAATACTTTATTGATTTTATCGTCCATAGTTTAACTATAACAGATTGGCGGTTCTAATATCCGGTATGGGTATGTACAAAATAACAGTGGTCGTATTCATGGCGGGCCCGACCGGATTTGAACCGGCGATCTCCTCCGTGACAGGGAGGCATGTTAGGCCACTACACCACGAGCCCTTAACCTAAACAACAGAGGTCATATTATCATTTATAAATGTAAAAAGCAATTTTTTTGTTACTTAACACCTATATAATAGTGAGGTTTCTGGGTATCCTTGAGGGGAGCGATGTAGGTGTTAATGCTATTATAATTAACTAAAATATGCGCAGCGGTTATCTGACCGCCCGAAATTGATATAACCTTAACAATCTCAAGACCCGTGCCAATGTTTATAATACCCGATGTCTGACCAGGCTGAAGTTGGAAAATCTTATTAAGTGTTTGTGGCGCTAAGTCTTTATTGCCCTGGCTTATAGTGAACGGGAATTGACCACCACTATTACTGGTTGTTGAATCCTCTGAGTAAGTCTTAGCGACGGTTGCGAAATCCTGACCACTATTAAGTGCCGCCAATGCCTCGTTGGCTTTATTATTGGCACTTGTATCGAGAACCGAGACTACTTTCTGAGCAAGTAATTGATTTGTCAGTTCCCTTTTGAAATCATTTAATGTCCATCCCCAGTACTGAGCTAGTACGTTATTGAGTACTTGATTATTGTCTCCGAGGAGATTCTGTTGCTTTAATAGACTTATTTCATTATTTAAATCACCGGCGGATACACTGACATGATTCTGGCGTGCTAGTTCTTTAACATAGGCATCATTAACTACAATCTGTAGTGCCTGTTTTTTAAAACTATTCAATTGTTGTTGCCCTTCTACTGATTTGAAGTCGATTTTTTGCTGAGTTTGATAGTAATGAATGTAGTGCTTTAGTTCAAATAAGTAATTCTCGTAAGCAATGTAGTATGGGCCAGCCTTAGCAACTGGAAAAGGAACAACCTGAGTAACACCATATATAAAGGATGAGTAATTTTGATATTTGTACAGAGACAATCCACAGTAAACAAAGAAAGCCAATACTGCAGCAGTTAAAAGACTTGAGGATATAATGACTACCCTGTGCTTAGAGTGCTGTAATGGATAGATGTATTTCCTAGCTCCCGATAATATCTCTTCTCTATGATCATTAACTGTTTCGTTTGTAATTTTTGGAAGAGTTTCAATAGCTTCCTTAAATTGAGAAGCAACTAATTTATCCTTATTTCTAGTGATATGCTTTTTTACAAACTTGATTGGCTTACGTTTCTTCAATTTCTTCACCTTCATCTTGGTTTATAATTAGTTTCTTATCGGCAGAAGTACTATAACTATTAGCTATAACCCCCTGCTCTCTTAAAATTTCAAGTATTCTCTTTTGAACCTTTGCTGGATGATGGACGTCATGAATAATTAAATCTCCAACAAAAGTCTGCATCATTATTGTACCAGAACCAAGCATTGTTTCTTGAATCCCAGATACCTGATAATTAACTAGTTGAATCTGATTAAGACCCATATCCACAACACTTCTATGAAAAAGACCTTTCTGAGTAATTTGGATTAGTCTTTGGTTGGTAAAAATAAAGACACTAAAGTGCCAAGAAATCCAAGCTGGCATAAAAAGTAATGTTCCAACGAAAAATCCAATTGCAATACCACCAAAGAACCAACTAAACTGCGGATTAACTAGCGAAGGTAAAGTTCCTCCAAGTAGTGAAAACATAAAGAAGATAAGTCCCTTGCGCATAACAATTGGATGCTTATGGAATACGTATAGTACTTCCTCATTCTCTAGTTGATCTTCAAAATATTTATTAGGCATAGTTTTTTCCAAATTAATCTATTGTCATAGATCATTCATAATATGTATACTACTTCTTATTGGCCCCCATAGTTTAATGGATAAAATAATTCCGTCCTAAGGAAATGCTCCACGTTCGAATCGTGGTGGGGGCACCAATTAACTTTCATACTTGCATTTTTCCCCATAGAATCCTTTATCTTATTTTGAACCTGGCTGCGTATAGACATCATGTGTTGTCTTATAGTTATATATATCGTCCTTAGAAAACCAGTGTGCTATTTCCTGCTCTGCCTCATTCTTATCTCCGGAAGCATGTATTATATTTGAAACTCCCATTTCAACATTATCCGCGTGCATAAAACTCATGTGAGCATAGTCCCCCCTTATTGTTCCTGGAGCTGCAGATTTAGGCTCAGTTGTTCCTACCATTTTCCGTACCTGTTCAACTGCTTCAACTCCCTCTAAAACCATAGCAACAACTGGGCCGGCTTCAAGCATCTTAAGAGTTACATCCAAGGCCTTTTGCCCTCTTCTAGTTGCCATCTTACTAATATTCTCATAATGATGGAAATAATGATCTCTACCCGGATTAAGCATCTTAACAGCGACTATTTTTAG
>CAIMCP010000102.1 GCA_903839515.1 uncultured Candidatus Saccharibacteria bacterium
TTGAAGCAGGTCGTAATCTACTTCGATCATGGGTTATTATTAATGCCCTCGGCTACTCATACCATCCCTTTTCAATAGCAATTGACGAGAAATTGACAGCGCCTAAAGTTGCAGCAATAGCAAATGTAGCAGTTCCAGTGGCTTTGTATAGAGTTGGTGTCGCCAAAAAAGCACCTGAGGTGCATAGCAACAGAAAAACCCTTGAATCCGTCTTAATATAGACTTACCTTAACTAAAAAGTATCAGGGTCTTATATGTACATAGATTACTTTAGCTGCAATCGTGACCATGCATGACAAGAAAGAATACAAAATAAGCTTATTGCCGCTTTCGTGCCGTTCTCTTCCTATTAAGAAAAGGACGAGTGAGATAACTAATGGCACTTATATACTTTATAAACCCAATAACTCTAGCCTATAGCTTCAAACCTAGTTATATTTAGCTAGCCTAGACCTTCTTTTTGTTTCTCTTAACCAGTTCTTTATTACTAATAGGTGGCGTACTAACTAGTGCTTTAACTGCTTGCTCAAACTCTGGAGTAGTCTTTGGAAGCTTCAACGGTTTATTAGATGATTTCTTTACCATTCCTCTAGTATAAACTCTATCTAATATTTGTCATTCAATGCTTTATCCCATTGTCCCCATGGACGGTGACAATATTCTCATGGTTTTACAGTTGTAGTATGAAATAATTCGTAGTACCTACCTTTAAAAATAGGGTTGTAGGGCGAGGAAACCAGACTGTCTTTACCTCCACCAAAGAATGTTAATGCAATTGGTTCTTCGTAATAAAAGGATGTAGGATTATATTTTTTCTTCGATGAAGAAACTAATTTGGGAGGCCTATCATGTGGTAAATTATTTTCATAGCGCCATTGGCCCCAGACATGGATGAAAATACTTTCCCATAGTTTGGCAAAATCTCGATCTACATATTTAGAGAGCTTGCCTAAATCAACTATATCCAGATGCAATGATCCATACTTATTCATTTCGAATGCTGCAATATGCGCCACGATTCTATTAAGATTATCTCTGCCTATTTGTCTTCTAAGTTTTCTGAAATTTACATTCTTATACCAAATACTTGTCGAGAATACACGACCCATAACATTTACCTGAAAAAATAACCTATCTTTTTCAATTCCGTATTTTTCGAGCACTGCTGAATTCATTTAGATATTGTTACATATAATCATGCCTAAGCACTAGGAGTAATATGTCCTGCGTCATGAATGTTGAATTCTGATATGATAACTCCAATGATTATTCACTTTATATGCCGTGGTAATGCATTCAGAAGCAGAATGGCGGGAGCTTACCTTAATTCGCTAGAGTTAGATGGTTTAAAAGCAATTTCTAGCGGAACTGTAGCAAAACAACACAGTGAATCAAACAAAGCTAATTTTCTTATTACCCAGTCTGTACTTGAAGAGCACGGGTTGAAGAAGTTTACAAAAGCCCATTGGGATCAACTGAATAAGAAACGGTTACTCGAAGGTGATCTTACGGTCTTTTTAAACAAAAACGTAGAGAAGGAATGTCAAAAGCTTTTCGGACTTCCAGATAATTATATAGTCTGGGATATACCCGATTTCGATGAGATTTCACCAATCCCAACAACTAAAGCGGAGATTCATGTTTTTACGGAAAGAACATATAGCCTAATTGTGTCTAAGATAAACAACTTGAGCGATTACTTACTTAGATAACATCTATCTGATACCTAAACGATCTCGTCAGACAATGGGGGGCGGTAACATATGACCTGGGAATCCACGACGAGGTTTTGTATATAGAGGATTCTTAGGGCGCAGTAGCTTCTTTGGTCGTTTCCTTCCGGCAATATAAAGTAACTGATAGCCTTCATCGGGATATTTCTTATTAGATTCTACTTTTTTTAATTTTTTTATCTTCCAATAACCAATTAGTTTAAGATTACCTATTTCAACATCTCCTTCTTCTATACACTCTCTCTTTAAGCATTCTTCTGGAGATACATTGTCTTCAATATGACCACCCGGTAGTCCCCAGCCCCGTATTGGTTTAGTGAGTAGTAAATTACCGTCATTGAATACTGCTCCCATTATAGAAGTTATATTGTCTGTGTTATAGTCTATTTATGAAGGTTTCTGAGTGGATTGAAGAGTATCTTGGTGCAATAATAGTCTCTCTAGTCATAGGTGGCTTAGTAGTGTGGTGGATCGTTGCGTCCATTCCGCCTAAAGTAGACACGATTGACACTACTCCGCATGACTCACCTATCCAATCCAATACGCTGCCCGTTAGCGATTTAAATGCAAATGGTTGTTATTCAGCTGAAAAGGCCAAGGGGCATAAAAATGAGAATGCATGCGTTGACTTTCTCGTTGGATATACTTACGAATCATCTGCGGGTAATAAGTTTATTGACCAATATCAAGACTACACCTCTGGATTTATCGTTTACATACCCTCAGGTTCATCTGCGAGCAATGTTGTCTTAAGTCAATTTAATGATAAAACCCTTAAGGTAACAGGAGATATTGTCGATTACAGAGGCTCAACAGAGATTATAGTCACTGATTTATCGCAGATTAAAATTTATCAATAACGTGAACTAGTTCTTTCGAGCTTTAATCTCGACGTTCTCTAGCAAGTTCAAGAGAATGTTTAACATCTCTAGAGATAGGCCTGTTTGGATCAAGGAACATGCCTATGAATGTAATGATGCCCACAACTATACCTAGCCACATAGCAATGTGCAGCAGCAGTATTGTTATACCGATAGTAATGGTAGTGTAAATAAAAAACATGCTTAGCCATAGAATACGAAAAGCTGTAGTATATGAAATCTTTTTATGTGTAAATAAGTACATCGCTAGCTTTCCAATGCCGGCAAAGAAAATGCTTAATCCGATTATCATAAGGATGTTTACTAAATAAAACATATACCCTTCCTCTTAAAGTTAAATACTAATCTTTCAATTCCTTGAAATGCTTTATATACTTTGCTTGACTATTCTCAAACAGACCAACAACGCCATAAACTTTTATTTGCTGTCCTAGATTCGGTACGTACAGCCTATAAGGACCATCTAACTTAACAGTTGTATCTTCATTTGATAAACGCCAGGCGTCACTATCTTTAATAAAATTATAAAACTCATCTGGATCGAGGTTAACTATTTTCCAGAACTTGAGATTGCCTTTTCGCATTAAAAGAAACAGGACGATGAATACCACTAAGACAATCATTATAGCTTCAAACATATATTGAATATACCACGTTGAATACTAAGTGTTAATAGAGCTAAAGTTAGATGATAACTTCACTTGGCAGGGGAGATGGTTCCTGATCAAAACTTTTAACTATGAGGATATCGGTGTTTCTGAAATAGAAGAATTGATAAGGACTGAAGATGAGGATTGATCCATCAACAATTACAACTCAGCTATTAATGCTACCTTGTTTTATTTCATAAAATCACGCTATGGGTTAAGCCTTTATTCGGCTTACCCGGGCGGCAATACTCGTCCTTTGCCAGAATAATAAGTTCCGGCATATTGAATTCTTCTATCTATATAGTCTATTAAACCTGAGAATGGATCATTGATGTTGCCGACTGCAAAATGACGTCGCATGCCTGGTGTAATAATTTCTCTGGCTTCCTCTTCACTCCAA
>CAIMCP010000103.1 GCA_903839515.1 uncultured Candidatus Saccharibacteria bacterium
CTTTTCATGGGAACTATATCTTCTGGAACTGGCTCAATGGCTATCTTGTTACCCTTAAAGCCATAGTCAGTGGGGTCTGTAGCTATTATCTTTTTTATTAAATTCTCAGTTTCTAAATCAGTGAAATCCCACAAATCTTCCATTTCTGAAATTCCATTAATTTTATTTTCTTTGGCATCTATTAAGAACCTACTCAGCAATGCCTTATCGTTGTTGTCAAACTTCATATAAACAATATTTTATCAAAAATTGAAATATAATAACAAAATTCTAACTCATCGATTATTGTAGCTTTATTTTATTGTCTAAACTTTTTAAATCTATTAAGAACAAGACCCTCAACAAGTACGACAAATGATATGAAGCCATACCACAAAGTCATCCCAAGAAAAGTACTATTATTAGACATACCATATCCCGTGCTTGGAGCTGAAGAGTTTGTTTTTACAGCAATCGCAAGCCCAGACGGTGTTCGTCATTGATTTTTCGAGACCATGCTCATAATAGATCACCTCTCAAGGGTTATGTTTTACCGATACCTGATAGTGGATTTATCTAGGAATAAAACTACAACTAACGTCAGGCCTTTTTTATTGAACCTAATACTTTTACCCACAATATAAGAACTGCTAAGCTTATAACCACACCATTGATTAATAAGAGTGTTTGATCTTTTGCGCTCACTAGGATAATCGCATTAACATAGAGTACAGTTAAGCCGGTAGTCATTATTGTTTTGATAGATTTTTCTTTAATTTCTGAGCTAGCTACTTTAATTGCTGGTAAGAAGCTTACAGATATTGTTGCAATATAAAGTGCAACAGGCACTGAAGCTAAACCAAAGAAGAGTAATCCCTTTTCAGAAATATATGGATCTGAAGGGTAGAAGAATGTCCTTGCTATGAAGGTTGCCACGATCAGTGCAACAACAAGACCTATAAGATAACCAGCCTTTGAGTCTATTTTACTAGAAGCGACCTTTGCAAACATCAAATTGCCTAATAAGAAAGGTACTACACCAACAAGAATAAGAGGCTTTAGGTCAGCCGGTTTTACCAGCACCACACTAGTCCATGCTGCCATACCCAGCGTATAACCAAGTAAACCCCATCCAAAGTTTTTTAAAGTAGCTTTTTTCTGACTCAAAAACCACCATGATACTATCGCTAGACCTACGGTCGCATGTATAAAGAACAAAGAAACGGATAAGTCTGAAATTGATGTGCTCATTATTACTCCTTTTATTTAATAAGCCTATACAAGAAATAATAACATAAGCTTTTAGAATTTGTCACTAATTTATGAGTATGCGATACTTGATTTAAATATATCTTCAAACAACAGAAGGAATGGACTGTCGCATTATTAACTATTTAGAAAAACTATGCATTTATGTTGCGCAGGTAGCTATAGCAACATTTCTTTTTTTGCTTCGTTTTTTAATTGTGCGTAATCAACTCTATATAGATAAGGCTGTATTTAAAATAAATAAACTGCAGAAAGACGTTAACTTCGTTGTTTACGCAAACCATCAAAGTATGTTAGACCCTGCAATCATCACAGCTTCAATGCCCTTTAGAGTTATCCCAAGATTATTACCATTTAGATTCTTTGTTGAAAATTCATATTTTCGCGGTTTTATGAAATTTATGTTAACTATACTAGGAGGATTTCCTGCACGCTATCATGAGCAAAAGAAGTACGGCCTAGACAAGGCTAAGCTAGTTCTTAAACATAATCAAACTGTGTTTATGTTCCCTTCTGGTATGAGAACACGTAAGCATATAGCAAAGTCAGGCATTGCCATACTAGCTAAAGAACCTAATATTTATTTGATACCTGTACATATAAACTGGGTGAGTAGATTAAGTTGTCATGTCTATATAGGCGCTCCTATTAGTGGAGGTATTAATAAAACACCTAAGCAGTTAATGGACTATGTCTATAAATTACCAGCTGTAAAATAGTTATTTTTGTTTTGTTGCAACAACTACCCTGTAGCTCCAAAGCCCCTGCTTGAATGAATCGTATAGTACATAATTAGCTATTGTATAATCACGTCGTATCTTATCAATCATGTGAAGTTTCTGTAATGTGCCAACAAACGGAAGGGCGAGAGAAGCATTTCTACGGCATTTCCTTAATGATTTATCGACATTTCCAGATAAATCATAGGTCTTAAATAAATAAAAACCAGCTGATTCTGAATATTTTCTATATTGTTCCAATGTCAATAAGTCTGGCATCATCCAACCCTTTAAAAATGGATCTAATATCTCACTCTCGCTTTCTGTTAACTTTGGTTTTTGTCTTAACATATACTCGGAGATAATTAGACGTCCACCTGGTTTTAGTAAACGATAAGCTTCTTTTACGAAAGCAGCCTTGTCATCACAATGCACTATGCTTTCAAGTCCCCAAATTACGTCAAACGAAGCACCAGGGAGTTTTGTATCAGCGTAATCAGCATTTATAAATTTTAATCTGTTTCTTGATTTAGATTTACTAGCTGCTAATTTAGCTTTTTGAACTTGGTAGGGTACGATTGTCGCTCCAACAACATTACAGCCAATATTCTCAGCTAACCAGATAGAACTGCCACCATAACCACATCCTGCATCAAGTACGGTGTCGGTTTCTTTAATGTGAGCATATTCGGCTAATACTTGATTCATTCTCAAAAGTGATTCCTCGTGTGATGACACGGTTGAATCATAATACCCAAAGTGCAAGGCTAACGCCCTTTTACCAGCCCAGAAATGTTCATAATCAAAATTAGTGGATTTGTAATATGCTAGTACTTTATTGTGTTGCTTAGTCATTACTATGTAATCTGTACTCCAACCAGTTAAATATAATCAGAACCAAACCTACGGATGCAGAAATAACCTGAGTCTGCCAGCTATCAATACTAATTGCGTTCTTGCAAAGAAAATAAGTTAACAGTGTAATAATTGTGTAATTGGCTCCTTTAGCGATGTAGCTAATTAATCTTTGTTGCATGTCTAGCTTGTCTGTTCTTAAAAGCTTACGAAGTAGAACTACCGCTTGCAGAAACGCCAATAATAGTGGCAATGCTAAGCCGATGCTAAACGAATTAGCAACAGTGATGATAGATAATGCTAATAGCCAAAATATACCGCTCGTCACGCATGTAGCCTGTTGGCCGTATCGCAGTAGAAAAGTTATTTTACCAAACTTTTTATCACCTTTCTTATCTCGAAAATCCTTAAGGAGTAATCGCGCAAAAAAACCTATTGTTAACCCCACAGTAAGTAACCATGGAAAAGATCTGTGACTAAAAACGGATAAAAAACCAATTGAGAATGAATAATAAACATATGAAATTGAGAGAAGGATTGGACTTATTATCGTCCTATTAGTCATACGAACTGGCTTAAGTGAATATGCATAGTCTATTAGTATGATGGCGACACCTAGAATTAAGACATCTCCCCCGTAAAAAAGTGAAACAACTAGTATCAGCAATGCACTCAGTATATTAATAACCCATAACTGTTTAGTATTAATATCTTGAGTGACAAGTGGCCGGTCAGCTGCATTTTTTAGATTTACTTTATCTATTTCACGATCACTGTAGTCATTAACTGAGTTAGCATGTATCGTAAATCCAATTATGAGAATTAAACTGAACAAAGTCTTGTAGGTAATTGATCCCGCATATGCGCTACCCAAGAAAGCTAGAGCAAAACAAGTTGCTATAATTCTTATCCTTGCAAACTTAATAGAATACTTAAGCATTGTTATTTCTTTATACCTTTCGCTGGGATCAAACTTAATACAACGAAAATCAGGACCGGCCATAAAAAGTTATATTTTATTATCAGCCCAGCAAAAAAGAATATGACTAAAGAAGTGGTTATTCTATATATGTTTTTTTTTCGCATTTCCTTATAAATTAGTATACTTGAAATAACATGAGGAAAGAAGAAAAAAAACGCCTTGATAAAATTTACAAATCAAGCAAACTCAAACCACCATACACTAATCAATCCTTAGCTCACAGATTCTGGGTATTCCAAAACGAACGCGTTCCATTAATAGTAATGCTAGCAATAGGTTTATCAATATCTGTAACATTGTCGAAGTCAAGCGGAAATATCAACTGGTATGCAACTATAATAGCTACCCTAATGATAGTCTTGTACTTTCTTCAGATAAGACTAGCAGATGAGCCAAAAGATTATGAACACGATAACCAATACTACCCAAATCGACCAGTCCAAAGGGGGGTCATAACACTAAAGGAACTATCTCAATTAAAAACAACATCAATTACATGTTTCTTTGTGCTTGCAGCATTAACTGGGTCGATTGAAGTCTTTCTCCTCGCCTGTCTTCAGCAATTATATTCGTATTTGACTAGACATGAATTTTTCATGCGTAATTGGCTCAGAAAGCACTTCTTAATTTATCAATTTTCGCACTATATACAGTTATTGATCCTAGATTGGCTAATACTATCCGTTCTGAGAATTCAACCATTAAGTCAAAAACTGTTGTTCTTTGTTTTTATAATAATAATGATTGGCATGGTCGAAGCATCTAGAACTATTGGCGGTACAGATGGCAAAGCAGCTAAAGATAGATATTCATATATTCTAGGTATAAATCTAGCTTTAGGCTCATTTGTATTCCTTACAATCGCCTCAGCCGCATATACTGCATATTTGATAAATCATCTGGTTGGTAATACAAAATGGTTTATTTTGATTATTGGTCTTACTTTAGTCGCCTGGTCAGTTATTAAATATAAAGCGAAACCTACAATTAAGAATGCAGAAATAATGAATGGAACATCATTAGTGATGTATTTATTAGCAGCCTTGACTCTCTATCTTAAATAATTATGAATGGAAACAAAGCAAAGAATCTCCAAATTCTAACAGATCTTAATTTAAATGTACCTGCATTTTATGTGATTAAAAGCAGTTTACTAAAAAGGCTTGATGAGCCGGCGATTGTTAAAAAACTATCCGATAAATATATCTCTTGGTGTAAAGATCAGAATTGCCAATCCGTCGCAGTTAGGTCATCTGCGGATGGGGAGGATTCCGTAAATAAATCATTCGCAGGTCAATTCACAAGTGTTATGGAGGTTGATGGTAGTAATAATTTTATTAAAGCACTACATCAGGTAGCAAATAGTAAGCCTTTTGCTGGTTATAGCTCTGTTGAAGAAGTTTCAATAAACGCAATAGTTCAAGTATATATTAAGCCCGATCTTGCAGGCGTAATGTTTACGATTAATCCGGCAAACGGCTCATCTGAAGTACTAATTAATGTTGCTGCCGGACATGGGAGTAAGGTTGTGGATGGGGAGGATGTAAGTTCAATCCATGTTAATAGATCTAGTGGAGACATTTACCCTAAGGGCAAATACACAAATAAATTATTAACCAATACACAGATCGAAGAGTTAAGTAAATATGCCAAGCAGATAGAAAAAGAATTTGGTAGCCCCCAAGATATTGAATGGGCGTTTACTAATAATACTTTTTACTTTCTACAAACCAGACCGATAACTATAGTGAATCACCTTAGAGTTTGGGATAATGCAAATCTTGGCGAGAGCTTCCCTGGAATTGTTATGCCTTTAACGTTTTCCATATCCAGGAGGGGCTATGAGCTTGTATATAAATCACAGGGTTACGCTGCTGGTTTAAATTGGTACCAATTAGAAGAAAATCAAAGAACGTTCAATGCAATGGTTGGCATCTTCGGTGGTAGGATGTACTACAATCTTGGTAGTTGGTATAAATTTATTGGACTATTCCCTAATAATAGCCAGAATCAAAAATATTTGGATGAACAACTACAGACCATTGGAGACGCTGCCTATTTACCCCCAAATAGTTACCCATTAAGTTACAAAATTAAGTTTTATTTTAGGATTATTAGAAGAACCGTCCTCTTTGGAGTGGAGAAACGTAAATACTGGCGCAAGCTAAAGTCTACTTACGCCAATTATGAAGACTTACCATCGAGGGGTGATTTATTTACTCTTATGGATCGTTACGCTTTTATAGAACAGAGGGTCATACCAATAATGGGGCGAAGTGCTGATAATGATTTTTTCGTAATGATTTACCACGGTGTTTTAAAAAGTAGATTAAAAAAATGGCTAGGCCACACCGATGTTTCATCATTAAATTTTCTTGGCTCACTGCATAATGTCATTAGTGCTAGGCAGGCAATCTTACTAAGTGATATTGCCAACTTTGTTAAAAATGACAATACTGCGTTTACATACTTGAAGAGTAATAAATATAAAGAACTGGACGAGTATTTGCTTAAGTCTAAAGCTAAGCCTTTATTGATCGAGTATAGAAATGATTTTCTACATAGGTTCGCTGAGGATCAGAAAATTGAGGTTATTAATCCTATGTTAAAGCTCTCAAATTTCTATGAACTTATCTATAGCTATACAAAGCTTAATAATAAAGTAATCTCAGAAAGAAGAAGTAAGGCACTTATAAATGAGGCTCGAAGAAACGAGCAAATTCTTGAAAAATTGAAACCTACTCAAAGAATGATCTACAGCTTGTTAATACAGAGACTGAAAAATCATTTAAGAATTAGGGAACAGAATAGACTACTAAGAGGTAAAGCATATGCATACTTACGGGAGCTATTTATTGAAGTAGGCTCCAGTCTGCAGAAAAATAGTTTAATAGAAACGACTAATGATGTCTATTACCTAGAGATTGAGGAGATATTTAGACTAATTGATGGCACTGGTTTTGAAGATAACCTAATGCAGATAATTAATTCTAGGAAACAGAAATATAACAAATACAGAAAACTGAAAGCTCCTTCAAGGTTTATAACTACGGGGTTAACTAATCAAATACCCAAAGATTTTTTTAGTCCCAGCCAGTCAATTTTAAGTCATGAAATATCTTTTAAAGGAACTATTTCCTCCCCAGGTACTATAGAGGGTTTTGTGGTTATACTTGATCAGCCGGTGATTCCAAAAGAGCCTTTTGACATACTAGTAGTTTCGCACACTGATCCAGGCTGGACTCCTCTAATAGCCCTAGCAAAAGGCTTAATTGTTGAACATGGTGGAATTTTATCTCACGCAGCAATAGTTACTAGAGAGCTAGGGATACCTAGCATAATCGGAGTTGAAGATATAACCCAACATCTTAAAAATGGTATGAGAGTAAGGATAGATACATCTAAACAAACGGTTGATATTTTAAGCCATGATTAAAAAGCATCTATTAAAAGAGCTCTCGAAGGCAGATTATATTACCCTCCTAGCTGTGTTACTAATTATTAATTCATTTTGGCTTTTATGGAATGAAGAAATTTATCTAGCAATCTCACTGGCTTTTGTGTCTATGTACTTAGACTTTCTCGATGGTTTTGTTGCGCGTAAATATGGAGGATCAGACTATGGGAAAGTATTAGATACACTATATGACGTATTAGGTTGGGTTCTATTTCCAGCTCTGGTAATTAACATTGAAGCTCGGTGGGCTTGGTGGTCATTATTAATAACAACGATTTTTTGTTTAGCATCAGTTATTAGATTAAGTCGTTTTACCGTTAGTGGTTATGTTGAGAAAAATAAAAAATATTACACTGGTTTACCAGTTTTATTTAGCAAGTATGCATTACTAACTTATTTACTTTTTGATGCGAAAATATCGTTACTCATATTGATCATAATGATTCCTTTGATGGTATCGTCAAAGCTCATAAAAAAACCCCACGCGTTTTTCGCCCAATTAGAACTATTGTATGCGGTTGTTTTCTTAACCTTATATTTTATACATGCGTAATTTAAACTTTCTTGAGGACAGCCTAAAACAATTGAAAAATATTTCAAAGGTTGTTTATAACAAAAAAATACAGGCGGTTGCTTTTGATACATGGAACAAAGACTTGCAAAAGAATAACCCTCTTTGGAAGTATGTAGACGCAAAGAGTTTTATCGTAAACACTAATGGAGAATCTGCGCATGTAATAGCGTTGGTTGATAAACGATTACCAAATATTGGAATTGTTGGATATTTTGCGTGCACAAACCCGTCAACGGGAGTAGAGGTATTAAACAAAGCCACCCAGTGGTTAAAGGTTAAACACGGCTTAAAAGATGTCTACGGGCCAATAAATGGCACAATTACTAAAGACTATCGTTTCAATTTAAAGGAAGACTATCTAATTCCTGGAGAGCCAGTTAACCCAAACTGGTATGTCGATGTATTTAAAGACGCAGGGTTTGAAGTTTATAACAAATATGTGTCTGGTATTTTAAGGCATTATAAACTATTCATTAAACTGTTTATAAAGAATCCGTCGGAAAAGTATTCAGATATTAAGATCAAGCCATTTGACGATAAAAATCCTGTGGAGAATTTGAAAAAATATCATGATTTAATGAATGCTGTTTTTCCTACCTTAAGCATTTATTGTCCTGATTTATCATGGGAAGAGAGAGTTTACAATTTTAGTGATCTTAAGCCAATGTTTAGCCCTAGGTATTGTTATTTTTTAGAAGATAAGAACAAGCCTATAGGATTTATCGTGTCGTTTCCATATGAGAAGCAGTTAATTGTAAAAACGATTGCAGTACTGCCTAATTACAGAGGCAAAAGACTCTCTAGCTTATTGATTAAAAAAGTTCATGACCAGGCAAGCAAGGACGGCCTTAAAGTGGCCGTTTATTCAACAATTCGAGCAGGAAATTCTATATATAAAATGAAGAGACCAGGCGTGCGGATACATAGAAGGTATATTACGATGCATAAAACTCTGAGCTAGATTGATTGCAGGCTAGTCTTTAAGGTTTTTTATTTTATTGATTATATCAGAGCTAGAAATACCCTTGGTATATTCAGGCTCTACTAGCTTGCCACCCCACTTTGAGATTGTTTCTATTGCTTGCTGCCGGGGTTTACTCATTACTCCGGTTCGCCAATCGGTTCCGTGCATAAAATAATCTGGCTTAAGTTTTTTTAAATTAATTCTGTAATCAAGCTCTGTTTGTGGAATTACCTTATGCACTCCCTTGATGTTTTCGACAATCGCGAGCCTTTCCTCATATTTCATAACAGGCACTCTTTTATAATTTGTTATTGCTTCATCCGTAAGTAAACCAATAATAACTAAGCCTAACTTTTGCCCCTCTTTAATTATGTTAATGTGCCCCCTGTGCAAAATATCTGCTGCCATAGGTATATATACAATCATCACAGTTTTTTTAGTCTTACCAATCATATTATCAAATTAACACACTTATTTTTCTAATAATAACAATCTTAACAATAAAGTCTATATGATATTAGAAACATATATTAGTTTTGGAGGTCCATTGTCTTGTCTGTCGCAACTGAAATTCGCAGCTGTAAATACAGACTTGCTATTTAGTTTTTTGGATTTTACGCCAACCACCAGCTCTATTATTTTGTGCAACCGCCCTAATAAGGCTGACTATTGCCCTAGAATTAATTACGTCACTTCTCTTAATTTGAATTGACCGTGCAGTTTGGTTGTTGCGACCTTGATTAATAATACCCTCTGGGTCAGGTGCAATAGGGTCGTAAATAAATAGATTTACGTGAGTTTTAGCGGCAAGAAAAGCACAGACATTTCCGTTAAAAACAAAATAAGGTCTATCTGTAAATTTAACAGTTTCAGCTATATCTGGTTCTGCCAGATGTATTAGTTTACGCAATTCTTGGCATATAGTTTTTTGCCAAGTTGGCAGGTTGTCTATGTATTTATCAACGCCAGGGTCTGTATTTTCGATTTGCATATTCTAATGATAGCAAATACACCAAATGAGAATAGAACTAAATAACAGATACAAATTAGTGACAATAAAACAGGAGTGCTGCTATTGTAACTAATCGGTATCTGTTTAGGTATCTTTGGAGGTCCATTGTAGATTCTATAGCAACTAATTTAATGCCGACGAGTTCGTCGAAGCCCAAAGCCAATCACCATCAAGCTAAATACCCCAATGATATATATATTATCGCCCGTTGATAGATTATTTGTATTTCCGCCAAACCCTGTATTGGGTATTCCGGCTACAACGCTAAACGATAGCACGGCTTGTGTGCAAAGCAAGGGATTGTCTGTAGAGCAGACGCGATATGTCAAGCTATCAGGACCAGTGTATCCCTTATTGGGCGTATAGGTTATGGTATTTGGGGGATCAACAGCGGTACCATGAGACGGACCACTTACAATTTGTAAGGTGCTAGCATTGGGATTGCCAGAAACACCCGTGAGAACATCAACCACGATACTAGATCCAGTGCTAACGATAGATGAATGATTTGTGACTGCTGGTGCTGTGGGATATGAAAATCCAGAAATTTTAGCAATTTTGTCAGTAGCAGATTCAGCAAACCACATATTGTGATTGCCATCTTCTACTAAGTCATAAGCGCCA
>CAIMCP010000104.1 GCA_903839515.1 uncultured Candidatus Saccharibacteria bacterium
ATATTAATATTATATCACATATGCTTATTTGATAAATCGCATGTGATATAAGGCTATGGCGGCACTAGATGCTACATTATATGATTCTTTTTTGCCAAGCATAGGAATTTCAATGACTTTATCTGATATTTCTAATATTTCTTTTGCCACTCCATCTAATTCATTACCAAGTATAAGTACCAATTTATCTTTAGGAGTATATTCCATAATCTTTATTGAATTGTCTGATTGTTCTAAACTAACGATCTCATAGTCTTGATCAGCTAATTTTTTGAGTTCGGCTCTTATATCTTCGCAGTACTCAATTAATAGCATTTTTTCTGCACCGAGTGAAGTTTTGCTAATTCTTGAAGTCAGCTTATTGTAGATATGGGGCAGTCTTGAATCGTTTTGCAGCTCTGGATATGGAGAATATCCACTTATTAGTATTTTATTTACTCCCATGCCTTCACTAGTTCTGAGTATTGCGCCAACATTGTGGGTGCTACGTATGTCATTAATTACGAGAATTATTTCAGTCATAGTTAGTAATAATAAACAAAGGTGACGAAAATGTATAATGCTTGTGTATAATATTAGATATGAGCCAAGATTTCCGATTCGATGAAGAGCGGTCTACTGAAAAACGCGCCCGACTTATTGGGTTGCAGTATATAGACACATCTTTGCTTAATGAGAAGACGCTATATCCTGACATTTTGAGCTTAGAAGAAATTAACTCACTTAAGATTGTCCCAATACGCGCAGATAAAAGTAATATTCTATTTGGAATAACTACATCAACCAGTAAGCAGACAATGGACAGCCTGGTCGCTAGATATACAGATCAAAGAGTTTCGTTCGCAATAATATCTTTAACAGGCTTCAAGGATTATTATTTACTATATAATCCACCTAAAAAAATTACCTATGATGATATCAAAATTAATGTTGAGGATAAGAATCAATTAATTCAGAAAATATCTGCGACCCTTGAAACTGTTAGAGCAGACGACATATTGGCATATCTAGTTCAGCAAGCTTATGAACTAAAAGCTTCGGATATTCATCTTGAGAATCAAAAGGAAGGACTAAGAATAAGATTTAGAGTTGATGGAGTGCTTCATTCAATTGCTCACCTGTCATTTGAAAAATATCGTCAGGTTATAAGTGCAATAGCAATAGCTGCTAATGTTTCAACCAATGAACCGGAACCACAATCTGGACATATTTCTAAAACTTTCTCTATGGCAACTGGTGAACAAGTTCCAGTTAATCTTAGAGTTGAGGTTGTACCGACTGCATATGGACAAGATATTGTTATGCGACTTTTTAATACCACCCAGGAAATGCTTGCTCTAGATAAATTAGGACTTTCAGAATCTGAGCGAAAAGTTGTTGATGATATTATTCGTCATCCAACGGGACTTGTTTTAGTTGTTGGTCCAACGGGATCTGGAAAAACAACCACCCTATATTCCTTAATTAATACCCTGAATACTGACGAGAGGAAAATACTAACTCTTGAAGATCCAATTGAATATTTTATAGACGGAATTGTTCAGATTCCGGTTGCGGGTGACGAAAGTTCAACTAGTTTTGCTAATAAGTTAAGAGCAGTCTTAAGGCTTGATCCTGATGCAATTATGGTTGGAGAAATAAGAGATCAGGATACTGCCAAAACTTCTCTTCAGGCAGCCTTAACTGGACACTTAGTCATGAGCACCTTCCACGCATCATCAGCTTCAGCAGCGCTAACTCGCATGGTCGATATGATAGGAATAAATCCTTTATTCGCATCAGCCATAAGATTAATAATGGCTCAAAGACTAATCAGGCGTTTAGATGACAAGACTAAGATAGCCTATAAACCAGATGATGGCATGAAAGCTCAGCTAAAAACAATTATTGATACTATTCCAGCGCGTTACCCAAAGCCAGATCTAGCTTCTCTAGTCTTATATAAGGCAGGCCAAAGCGCTGAGAATCCA
>CAIMCP010000105.1 GCA_903839515.1 uncultured Candidatus Saccharibacteria bacterium
AATTGACACAGATACATGATTGGGTAGAGAAAGCAGCCAAAAAAATTGATCTAGAATTCGCTCATTAGGGTACAAAAATTTGATTATAAGAATAGATGGTCTTCTATATAGTATGATATGTATATGATTCTCACGATGACAGAAGTTGCCAATAAACCAAATATCTTTACTAAAGTGATTCAATTAATAATGACGAAAAAGTAATTTTTTGACCAGTCTTATTTACTAAACACTTAAAATCACTTATGCTAAAACAATGGGTTTAAAAAACAACCAAAAAGTTACTCGTATAGTTGAATTAATATTGATAATTTTAATAATTTTTGTTATTACAGCTATTGGCTATCTTTTATTGAATAAAAATAAATCTAGCTTTTCAGCTGTCAATAAAGAAGTAACATTTAGTGGCACGATTAAGAAAGTTTCTAATTGTTCGGCAAATTTTGGTGGTTCATCCTGCACATGGCTAGTCGATAATATCACTGTTGATTGGTATAGTACCGACGTGCCAGGAGAAATGAATAAATCGGGTAGCATAATAGGTAGTCTAGAAATTGATTCGCTATCGATTGGCCAAGGAATTAATACGGTTAATCCAAGTTCAAGAACTGACTCAACAGATATTGGTAAAAAGGTTAAGGTATATGGGAAGACGATAAGCCCCAATCATGTAACAATATTTGGTAAACAAAGTTATTATATTAAAGTACTATAAATATTGATCTAGAATTCGCTCATTAGTGTCTTAGAATCAAACTCTAACCCGAGCCAAGAACTGCGATAACCTAAATGATCTTTAATGAGAGCTTAATAGCTAAATAACACTTTACAAATAACGACTTATTCTCTATACTAGTCAGGTAACACGTACATTTTATTCAATTTGTACTGGATTTATATAAATTATCAATCTTTAATTTAGGAGTCATAAAAGTAATGGCAGAAAATTTTGACAGAAGTAAACCTCATGTAAACGTTGGAACTATGGGACACGTTGACCATGGCAAAACAACACTAACAGCAGCAATTACTACAGTACTTGCAAAGCGACTACCAAGCGCAGTTAACAAGCCTATTGCTTACGATCAGATCGACAACGCACCTGAAGAAAAGCAACGTGGTATTACTATTGCTACATCTCACCAAGAGTATGAAAGCGAAAACCGACACTACGCTCACGTAGATATGCCTGGTCACGCTGACTATGTCAAGAACATGATTACTGGTGCTGCTCAAATTGATGGCGCCGTATTAGTTGTATCTGCAGCTGATGGTCCTATGCCTCAGACTCGTGAACACGTACTTCTTGCTAAGCAAGTTGGTGTTCCTTCAATTCTAGTATTTATGAACAAGATGGATCTTGCCGATGCTGAACTTGTTGATCTAGTTGAAGAAGAAATTCGTGATCTACTAGAAAAGTATGAATTCGACCGAGATTGTCCTATTATCCGTGGTTCTGCCACTAAAGCTCTTGCTGGTGACAAGGAAAACGAAGATGCAATCATGGAATTAGTTGCTGCTATGGATAGTTATATCCCTCAGCCTAAGAGAGTTCTTGATAAGCCATTCCTAATGCCTATCGAAGACGTATTCTCAATTAAGGGTCGTGGTACTGTTGCAACCGGACGTGTTGAACAAGGTATCGTTAAAGTTAACGAAGAAATTGAAATCGTTGGTATCAAGCCTACAACTAAGAGCGTTGTAACTGGTGTTGAAATGTTCAAGAAGAATCTTGATCAAGGAGAAGCTGGTGATAACGTTGGTATCCTACTACGTGGTGTTGAGCGAGATAATATTGAAAGAGGCCAAGTTCTTGCTAAGCCTGGATCAATCACTCCTCATACTGAATTTGATTCTGAAGTATATATCCTAACTAAAGACGAAGGTGGACGACACACTCCTTTCTTCAAGGGATATAAGCCACAGTTTTACCTACGAACCACTGACGTAACTGGTGAAGTTGAACTTCCTAAGGACAAAGAAATGGTTATGCCGGGTGATACAATCACTTTCAAAGTTAAATTACTTGCTCCTATCGCTATGGAACAGGGACTACGCTTCGCTATTCGTGAAGGTGGACGAACTGTTGGTGCTGGTGTTGTAACTAAGATCATTAAATAAGAAGAAACGTTTAAGTACATTAATTATGGTAGAAACTAAAAAAGCCCCAGTAACAAAGCAGAGAATAAGAATTAGATTAAAGGCCTATGACCATAAGGTTATAGATCAAGCCGCTAAGCAGATCATAGATACAGCTCTTCGAACAGGAGCTACTCTTTCTGGCCCTATTCCTTTGCCTACTGAGCGAAATTCGTTTACTGTAATTAAGAGCCCTCACGTCTACAAAAAAGGACGTGAGCAGTTCGAAATGCGTATTCACAAACGTCTAATTGATGTTTATGATCCTACTCCAAAGACTATCGATTCACTAACCAGCTTGAGTCTTCCTGCTGGTTGTGACGTCGAAATCAAAATGTAGTTTCATAGTAGTTTAAACAACATATTGACAGATGTAGAGTAAATTGGTACTCTATTATGGTATTAATTAAAAAATACTTAGTTAAAAGGACGGTCTTTAGAAAGATACCTCTAGTAACTAAGGTTTTTTATTACCTGAATCATAGGTGAAATAAATCAACTAACGTGAGGAATTAAATACAGTGAAAGCATTAGTCACAAGAAAGATTGGAATGACTAGCACCATAAATCAGAATGGTGTTGTTGAAGCTATAACTCTACTTTCTGTTGGCGATAATGTTGTAACTCAAGTAAAGAATTCTGAACGAGATGGCTACACAGCTATTCAAGTTGGTTTTGAATCTAAAAAAGACATAAACAAAGCTCAAGTTGGCCACGCTAAGGCTGCAGGTGTAACTCCACGTTACTTCCGTGAATTTAGAATTTCTGATGATGTCGAAATGCCTGAAATTGGTACTAAGATTACAGCTGATACATTTTCAGTTGGTGATATGGTTCATGCTACTGGTACTTCAAAGGGTAAAGGTTGGGCCGGTACTATTAAGCGACATAACTTCCATCGCCAACGAGCGACTCATGGTGGTAAAGGAAATACTCGAAAACCAGGTTCAATTGGATCAATGTATCCTCAGCATATTTTTAAGGGCAAGAAAATGGCCGGACAAATGGGTCATGTTAAGACAACTGTAACTAAGTTAACTATAGCTCTAGTCAATACCGAACTTAATGTAATTGGCGTTAAAGGTGCAGTACCTGGACCTCGTAAAGGTATCGTCATTATAAAGGGAGCAAATTAAGATGAGTGTCGCCACATATACTTCTACCGGAACTAAGGCAACAACCGCTGCTAAGTTAGATAAAAATGTATTTGGCGTAACTGTAAACAATTACGAAACTCTTAAGACTGCTTACCTTGCATACCTTGCAAATGGCCGCCCTAACCTAGCTGTCACTAAGACTCGTGGTGAAGTTCGTGGTGGTGGACGAAAGCCATGGAGACAAAAAGGAACTGGTCGTGCTCGATTTGGTTCAAGCAGAGTACCTATCTGGCGTGGTGGTGGTATTACTTTTGGTCCTACTGGCGAAGAAAACTACAAGATTACATTACCTGTTCGTACTAAGCGACTTGCTATACGCCAGGCTCTATCTCTAGGAGCTATTGATAACAAGATTGTAGTTATAGACGACATCAAGATAAAAAGCCCTAAGACAAGCCTAGTTTCAGCTCTACTTACTAAGCTACAACTAACTGGACGAATACTAATGGTAGTCGATTCAAAGTCTGACGATTTAGTACAAGCTACTAATAACCTTAAAGGCGTTAAGCTAATTGCTGCTACCTACCTAAATACTTACGACGTTATTAATGCTGATCATATTTTAGTTACTACTGCTGGTCTTACTAAGATTAGTGAATGGTTAGGCGAGGATAAATAAGATGGCAGATATTTTCAAAGCTATTGCCTTACAGCCTCTACTAAGCGAAAAAGCATTTAATTTTGCTGAAAAAGAAAACCGCTATGTTTTCATAGTTCCTATTAGTGTTAATCGTCATACTGTTGCTTCTGCAGTTGAAACTCAATTTGGAGTTACTGTAGAAAAAGTAAATATGATCCGCGTTAAAGGTAAGAAGAAAACTACTCAGGTTCGTGGCCGTCGTTCAATCAAAGGACGTAACAGTGATTTTAAGAAAGCTTATGTACTAATTTCCGAAGGTCAAAGCATTCCTATTTTCCAGACCGAAGAAGACAAGAAAAAACCTGAAGTAAAAGCAAAGGGTAAAAAATAATGCCAATTAAGACTTACAATCCAACCTCACCAGCCCGACGTGGCATGACTAGTCAAGACTTTGATGAGATTACTACTAAGAAACCTCTAAAGTCACTACTAGCCGTTAAAAGACGTGGTAATGGTCGAAACAACCAAGGACGTATTACAGTTCGGCATAAAGGTGGTGGTGCTAAGAAGTTTTACCGAATGGTGGATTTCCGAATGGAACCAGGCCTAACTGCTACTGTTGAACAAATTGAATATGATCCAAACCGTTCTGCTCGTATTGCTCGAGTTCTAGACAACATGGGTAAGTATCACTATATTATTGCTGCTAATGGAATGCGCGTTGGACAAGTTATTAAGAGTGGTGATGATGCTCCTATTGAAACTGGAAATCTTCTATCTCTTAAAGCTATCCCTACTGGTTCTACTATTTACGAAATTGAAATGATGCCAGGAAGTGGTGCTAAGATGGTTCGTTCTGCTGGAAACAGTGCTCAGCTACTAGCTAAGGACGGAGAATATGCTCAGGTTCGTCTTCCAAGTGGCGAAGTAAGACTTGTGCATTTAACTTGTATGGCTCGAATCGGTGGTGTTGGTAACTTGAAGCATCAGAACATTAAGATAGGTAGTGCCGGACGTAACCGTCGTAAGGGTATTCGACCATCTGTTCGTGGTGTTGTTATGAATGCTGTTGATCACCCACACGGTGGTGGTGATGGTGGACGTCACGGTATCGGTGGTGGTAAGAACCATGGAACAAGTCCTAAGACTCCTTGGGGTCAAAAGACACTTGGATTCAAGACAAGACGCCGTAAAGGTACTAGCCAATTTATCGTAAGGACTCGTCATCAGGCGAAGAGAAGGAAATAAGATATGAGTCGTTCACTTAAAAAAGGTCCATTTATAGATCCAAAATTAGCAAAGAAAGTTGCCGCACTGGGCAATGAAGACCGTACCATTATTAAAACATGGGCACGAGCTTGTACTATTCCACCAGAATTTGTTGGACGTACTATTGCCGTTCATAACGGCAAAGTTCATGTTCCTGTATTTATTACCGAAAACATGGTTGGTCACAAACTTGGTGAATTTTCACCAACACGTAAATTCCGATCTCATGGTGGTAAGCTCGCGAAAGGTAAGAAGTAGGAAATATTATGTCAGTAAAAGCTATATCTAAAGCCATTCAGATCAGCCCAAGAAAAGTTGCAGTTGTTGCAGCCCTAGTTCGAGGACGCAGCGTTAATGATGCCCTAGTCATCCTAGAGCATACACCTCGTCGTTCAGCTCAGGCAGTCGCTAAGACTATTATGAGCGCACGTGCTAATGCCGACAACAACCACAACATGAAACCTGATACTTTAGTTATTACTGAGATTTATGTTACTCCCGGACCACGACTTAAGAGATTCCGACCAGTTGCCCGTGGATCAGCTCATCCTTACCAACACAAAACATCTCATCTTCGAGTTGTAGTTGATGGTGAAATGAGACAGGTTAAGACTAAAGAAGATTTAGCAGCTAAGAAAAAGATTGAAGGAGCTAAGTAATGGGACAAAAAGTTAATCCAATTAGTTATAGACTACAGCTCAATAAAGATTGGCGCAGTAAGTGGTTTGCTTCGAAGAAGGACTACGCAACATTCTTAGCTCAAGATCTTAAAGTACGTAAGATGATCATAGATAAACTAGGATCTCGTGCTGCTATCAACAAGGTAGATATTGAACGCTCTCCTAACCTAGTTACAGTTACTATCATGACGGCTAAGGCTGGTGTAGTTATTGGACGAGGCGGAAGTGGTGCTACTGAACTTAAAAATGCTATTGAAGCAATCTATAAGACTCCTAGTCGAGTAAACATTGAAGAAGTTAAGAAGCCAGAACTTTACGCCAAGCTAGTTGCTGAAAATATTGCACATCAAATTGAGCGAAGAATTTCATTCCGACGTGCAATTAAGTCAACTGCTGCTGCAACAATGCGGTCTGGTGCTAAGGGTATTCGTATTCAAGTTGCTGGTCGTCTTAACGGTGCTGAAATGTCACGTACTGAAAAAGAATTCCAGGGTAGTGTTCCACTACATACACTTCGTGCAAATATAGACTATGCTCACGTTAGTGCTCATACTGCAGCTGGAATTATTGGTGTTAAAGTCTGGATATATAAAGGGGATATACTATAATGTTAGCTCCTAAAAGAACAAAATTCAGAAAGATCCGTAAAGGAAGAATCACTGGTGTTGCAACTAGTGGTAATACAATTGCTTTCGGAGACTTTGCCTTGCAGAGTCAGGGTAGTGAGAGAATCACTGCTCGTCAGATCGAAGCTGCTCGTCAAGCTATGACTCGTCATATTAAGCGTGGTGGTAAGATTTGGATCCGTATTTTCCCACATATTTCAGTTACTAGAAAACCACAAGACGTTAAAATGGGTAGCGGTAAAGGAAATCCAGAATTTTTCGTAGCTAAGGTTCGACCAGGCACAATCTTGTTCGAAATGCAGGGTGTTGATGAATCAGTTGCTAGAGAAGCTATGAGACTTGCTGCACATAAGCTACCTATCAAGACTAAATTCTTGGTTAAGGAGGACGTATAGTATGAAAACTGTTGATATACGCAAAATGAATACTGAGCAACTAACGCTTGAAACTACTAAACTACGTGAAGAGATAGCTCAAATGCGAAGAAAAATCGCTATGGGTGAAGTAACAAATGTACGTTCTATTAGAGTAAAGCGAAAAGATCTCGCACGAGTACTTACAGTACTCAGCGAGCAGCTAATTAAGGAGACTGCATAATGGCTAAAGCACTAAATGGTACAGTTATGTCAGATAAGACAGATAAGACTATCGTAGTTCGAGTACAGACACGAAAGACCCACCCAATCTACAAGAAGCAGTTTACTACTTCAAAGAGATTTATGGTTCATGATGAAAAGAATATCGCCAAAATTGGTGATAAGGTTTCATTTGTTGAAACACGTCCAATTTCTGCTCGTAAGCACCACAAACTTGAAAAAGTTATTACACCTGCCGTTATTGTACATAAGGATGAGGAGACTGCCGTATGATTCAGCAAGAATCAAGACTAAGTGTCGCTGATAACTCAGGCGCTAAAGAAGTGCTTTGCATCCGTGTTCTTGGTGGAACAAGAAAGCGCTATGCTCGCGTTGGTGACGTAATTGTTGCTACTGTTAAGCAAGCATCTCCTGTTGGAACCGTTAAGAAGAAATCAGTTATTAGAGCCGTTATTGTTCGAACTAAATACCAGATCAATCGACGTGATGGATCAACTATTAAGTTTGATGATAATGCTTGTGTAATTATTGATGAGAATAAATTACCTAAAGGCACTAGAATATTTGGCCCAGTACCAAGAGAACTTCGTGAACTTGGATACGCTAAAATTATTTCTCTTGCACCGGAGGTCCTATAATGAGAACTAAGATTAAGACTATATTTAAAATCCGACTAAAGAAGGGTGATACTGTAATTGTAAGAACTGGTAAGTATAAGGGCAAGACAGGAAAGATTGTTGCCACTCACCCAAGTCTTAACAAGGTTACTGTTGAAGGTGTTAACTTGGCGAAGAAGTCAGTTAAGCCTAATAAGCAATATCCTCAAGGTACAATTATGGAAATTACTCGCCCAATTTGGGTATCTAATGTTGGTATCTATGACACTGCAACTAAGAAAGCTTCAAAAGTTGGCTATAAAGTAGCTGCTGATGGCTCAAAGAAGCGTGTTATGAAGTCAAGTGGCAAGGAGATTGCATAATGGCTACTAAAACTACAACTTACGTACCAAGACTAAAAACTGACTACAACGATAAATATGTTGCTGAACTTAAGAAAGAATTAAATATCTCTAATGTTCATCAAGTACCAGTACTTAAGAAAATAGTTCTTAATGTTGGCCTGGGTCGAGCAATGGATGATAAGAAGCTAATGGAAATTGCTACTAATACTATTACTAAGATTACTGGACAACATCCAGTGCAGACTTCTGCTAAGAAATCTATTGCCGGCTTCAAACTACGAGAAGGTAATAAGATTGGCCTTAAAGTAACTCTTCGTGGTGACAAGATGTACGAATTTATAGACCGACTTGTAACAGTTGTACTTCCAAGACTACGTGACTTCCACGGTGTTAGCCTAAAGTCATTTGACGCACAGGGCAACTACTCACTTGGAATGACCGATCAGTCAGTATTCCCAGAATTATCTTTCGAGGAAACTAATACCCCTCACGGACTTCAGATTGTATTTAATATAAAGTGTATGAATAAGACAGACTCTAAGGCACTACTAACCAAATTTGGTTTGCCCTTTGAGAAAGGTAAGGAAGTTTAACTATGGCTAAGAAATCAATAATCGCTCGTGATCTTAAGCGTCAGAAGATGATTAAGAAGTATGAAGCTAAGAGAAATGAGCTAAAGAGCATTGGTGATCTTGATGGTCTAGCTAAACTACCTAGAAATTCATCACCAACACGCTGGAAAAACCGCTGTATCGAGACAGGTCGACCTCGAGGCTACATGAGAACATTTGGCTTAAGCAGAATTAGCTTTAGGGAACACGCTTCAAAAGGCGAGATCCCAGGCGTAACTAAATCGAGCTGGTAAAGAAAGGATATAAATGAACGCATCAACCGACCCAATTGCTGACATGTTAACTCGCATAAGAAACGCGAGCGCTGTTCGTAAGCACAATATTAACTTACCTTATTCTAAGGTTAAGTTTGCTGTTGCTAAAATCCTTTCCGACAATGGCTTTATTACTAAGGTTAAAGTTAAGGACGCAGAAGATGGCCTAGGAAAAATTCTAGTACTTGATCTATTTGCAACTAACTCAAACCCACACATTACAGAAATTGAAAGAATCTCTAAGCCTGGACGACGAAGCTATACATCAGTTGCTAACATTCCTACTAACCGAAGAGGTCGAGGTATCTATATTATCTCAACATCTAAGGGTATGATGACTGGAAGTGACGCTAAAAAAGCTGGTATCGGCGGAGAGTTAATTTGTAAGGTACTATAAGATGAGTAGAATAGGACGATCACCAATTCAAATCCCTTCAGGCGTAGTAGTAACTATAGCTCCTGAGGAAATTAAAGTAGAAGGTCCAAAGGGAACTTTGACTCAGTTTACATTACCAGATATTACTGTAACTCAAAGTGAAGGCGTAGTAACTGTTACTCGTGCCAACGATGAGCCTAAAGTTAGATCAAAGCACGGTCTAATGCGAAGCCTAGTTGCTAACATGGTAACTGGTGTAACAACTGAATTTGAGAAGAAGCTTGAAATCAACGGAGTTGGTTTTAGAGTTGCTTTAGCTGGATCTGATCTAAAGATGCAGTTAGGATTTTCTCATGAAGTAGTTTTCCCTATACCTGCAGGCGTTAATGTTAAAGTTGAAGGTAATGTTATTACTATCAGCGGAATTAGCAAACAACAAGTAGGTCAAGTAGCTGCTGAGATACGATCACTCAAGAAGCCTGAACCATATAAGGGTAAAGGAATAAAATATGTTGGCGAGAGAATTATCCGTAAGAGCGGTAAAAGCGGTAAGGAAAAATAATTATGAATAAGACAACAGCTAAAATTAAACACAGAGACCTTCGAGCTAAGAAGGTTAGAGCCGTTATCGCTCACAATACAGAGCGACCTAGACTTTCTATATTTATAAGCAATAAGAATATTACTGCTCAGATTATTGATGACAATACAGCTAAGACTTTAGCTTATGCTACAACAATCGGACGCGTGAATACTGGTAAGACTATGACAGATAAAGCTGCATGGGTTGGTGAAGCAATAGCTAAGTCTGCTAAGGCTAAAAAAGTTGTAAAAGTTGTTTTCGACAGAGGTCCTAGACTTTATCACGGTAGAATTAAAGTACTAGCTGAAAAAGCTAGAGAATCAGGATTGGAGTTCTAATATGGCTGCTGATACTAATACAAATCGACGACCTGAACGCGTAGTTGAGAAAAAAGAATTTGATGAGCGAATGCTACACATCGACCGAGTTGCTCGTGTTGTGCGTGGTGGACGAAGATTTAGATTCCGAGCTCTAGTAGCTGTTGGTGACCATAAAGGTAGAATCGGTATCGGAAGCGCCAAAGGTGCTGACGTTACTACAGCCGTTACTAAAGCCACTGAAGTTGCCAAGAAACACATGGTTACAGTAAGTCTATATAAAGGTACATTACCTCATGAAGCTGAAGCTAAAGTTTCTGGTGCTCGAATTATGATCAAGCCTGCAAGTGCTGGTACTGGTCTAATTGCTGGTGGTGTTGTTCGAACAGTTCTAGAAATTGCTGGAGTTAAGAACGTACTAAGTAAGAGCCATGGTTCTTCAAACCGAACTAACATGGCTTATGCAACCGTTAAGGCTCTTGAATCTATGGTTGATGCTAAAGATTGGATTACTAATAATAACCCGAACAAAGAAGCAGTAAAGAAGGCTAAATAATATGAAATATAACGAATTTGAAATAACAAAGCACAAGCGTGGCGACCGAGTCGGACGTGGTATTGCTGCCGGTCGGGGTAAAACCGCTGGTCGTGGTACTAAGGGGCAGAAGTCTCGAACTGGTTCGAAGAAGAAACCAGGTTTCGCTGGTGGTCAAAACCCACTTATGCAGAAACTACCTAAGCTTCATGGATTTCGTTCATATCGAACTAAGTCTGAAGTTGTTTATACTGGACAACTAGAGGAGCTTAAGGGTACAACTGTAGACAATCACGTACTTGCTGAAAATGGTCTTATTAGCTCACCATTTGTTATTACTAAGGTTATTCTAAAAGGTGAACTTAAGAAGAAGTTTGCTGTTAGTTTACAATCAGCTAGCGCTAGCTCAATTGCAGCTATTGAAGCAGCTGGTGGTAAATTTGTTCAAATAGAACAAGTTAAGCGTC
>CAIMCP010000106.1 GCA_903839515.1 uncultured Candidatus Saccharibacteria bacterium
AACAGAAGCAGAAAGAAAACAAAGATACGACCAAGAAACTAGAAGACTTGATATTTTAGAACAACAAAATACAGGGGCTTTGGAAGAAAGAAAAGAGGCACGTATATCAGGTTCAGAAGATAGGGCATTGAACCGTATACAACAATTAGATAAAACAATTGAATCTCAAGTTAGAGCAAAATATTCAAAAATGCCTCAATATCAAATGAATCCAAATTCATATGAAGCTCAAATACAAGATGAAATTCAGAAAGAAAAGCGGTTACATAATTTATATCCTGAATTTTACAAAAAAGCTGGGCTAGGTGATTATCCAACACAGCCTGTAGAAGCAGGAACTAAAGATTTAGATTTAAATAAATATTATAAAAAATAAAGGGTTGACATATGATATTTGATGTTGACAAAGCCATTGCTGATGGAGCTTCTCCAACACAAATTGCTGATTTTTTAGCTGAAAAGAAAAAATTTGATATTGCTTCTGCTAGACAAGACGGAGCAAATGATTCTCAGATTATTGAATTTTTAAATAAACCAGCTAAAAAAGAAAACTTATTAACTAATGTACAGCGTGGTTATGAGTCAGCTAAAGGTGATATTCAAACCGCATTTGCTGGTATTACCAATCCAACAGAAGCGGCTAAAACAGGGTTAGAACGTGAAGAGGAAATGCGTCAACGCCTTGGGCCTCAAGAGTCAAGATTATCTAAAGTAGAAAAAGCATACAATGATAAAGGATTGCTATCGGCTATTGGAACTGGGTTAAGTGAAATTCCGGGCGCTATTGCTGAACAAGCTCCACAATTGGGATTGTCATTTGCTGGAGCAAGAGCCGGTTCAATTGCCGCTCTTCCAATTGAAGCTGGATTAGTGGCTACTGGTGTTGGAGCGCCTGTTGCTGCCGGTATTGCTGCTACAGCACCTTTAATTGGTATGTTTTTACCATCATTTTTTCAGCAATATGGTGGAAATATTAAACAACAAGCACAAGTACAAAAGGAAAAAGGTGAGGAGGTTAATGTAAGTGGATTTAAAGGTGCGGCTACTGCGGTTCCTATGGGTCTATTGGATGTTGCGGAAAATTTAATTCCTTTTGGTGGAAATGTTGCATCAAAAATTTTAGGTCCTAGTGTAGGTAAGTTATTATCAAAGGGCATGACAAAGGAAGCTGAAGAAGCCGCAGCGCAAAAATTAGTTAGTGAATCTTTTTTGCCGAGTTTAAAAAACTTAGATTTAGGAACAGTTGTAAAAGGTACTGGTAAGGCATCATTACTAGAAATACCCACTGAAGTTACGCAACAAATGTTAGGAAGAATGCAATCAGGGCAAGAGTTATTTAGTAAAGATGCTCTTAGGGAATATGGAGAAACAGCATTTGACGTAGCATTGCTTGGACCATTAGGTATCTACGGTAGAAGTGTAGACAAGTCTGCCGCTAGACAACAAATTCTTCAAGCGCAACAAAAAGCCGCAGAAACAAAAGAACCTCAAGAGTTATTGTTGCTTACGCATGACCCTAAAGTTCAAGGCAATACAATTAATGTTCCAATTATTGTCCACCCTGATGGCTCTACAAGCTTTCCAAGTGAAACAAATAACTTTAGAGAGAATCCTGTTTCAGAGTTTACTGACCAAGGATTACAGCAAGCATATGCACCACAGCAAGGCACGATTGTGCCACCCCCACCACCGCCTAAACCAATACGCGACACTGAAGTACAAAATCCTGAAGTTATGTATGGCGGGGCAATGGGCGATGTCGGAACAAGTCCGGATGCGGTTCAACAAACAGAGCAGTTTAAACAGATAGCGCTTGAAAAAGAAGCTTTATTAAATAATACTCTTTACCCAGAATTATTAAAATCTTGGGGTATTAAAGGTAAGTCAATTACTCTCCAAGATGTTATGAATAAAGATGTTAGAGACCCTGAAAACGCAGCTATTGTTAAAGCTAAACTATTAGAACAAAAAAAAGCTACAACTAGCAAAACTGTCAAAGATAATATTGATGCATGGTTAAAAAAGCCTGAGTTTGATACGTTACAAAGCAAGCAAGATTTACTAGCTCCAGAAGGTGAAGGTAAGTTTATCTCTGTATTTGCGCCCGGACCTAATGGATATCAAACCTATAAGGGTCAGGTTGTTGAAGATAAAGAGGGAAATACAAAGAGCATAACTTATACGGATGATTCTGGACAAGTTCAAAAAGTAAACTCTAAGAATAAGAATGTGATTGTTGCACCTACTGAAGCGGACTTAAAACAAAAAGAGATAGAACACTTAGAAGATACTCTTAAATCTATCCAAGAAGAACGTGATGCGGCGGCGGGTAGTGATTCAGCATTTACCAAGCAATTTAAAGCGTGGTTAAGAAAAAATCCATTAACTACGAAACAAGCAGAAGAGGTTGGAGTTAGACAGCTATATAATAAAAACAGCATTCCATTACCAATTAAAGAATATGCCCATAAAGGATATTTATCTTCAAAAGGTTTGGGTTCTGATGAGTTAGCATTGGCGGCATATAACGCTGGATATTTAACGGAACAAGAGTATGCAAATTCTCAGGATACTGATGGTGAAAATGCATTCATGGACATGGTTCGTGGCGTATTGGAACCAAGAGGAAAGTTACAAGCTAAAACATCCATAGAAGATGAAGCTCGTTTCAGACAGGCGGATGAAGCAGTTAATCATTTGCAAGATGAAATTGCTGGCAGAAGAAGAGAGCTAGAGTCTATTCCTACTGAAGAAGAAATTGGTAAACAAGAGCTGGGTAGAGAGCCGGTAGAGCCACAACCATTAGAGTTTTATGATGTTACGCCGACTGATAAATTTAAAGGTGATATAAAAGAACTCCAAACAAGACTTAAAAAATCATTGGATAAATTAGGATTACAAAGTGTATCTTTAAAAGTTAATAAAAACCTTCAAGCAATGATTGACGGTAAACCAACAAATATTTCTGGAAAATACTTTAATAAGTTAATCTATGTTGCATTGCACTCTTCTGACCCATTAAGAACTTTACACCACGAGGCTATCCATGCGCTTAAAGACTTAGGCATGTTCTCAGATGCGGAGTGGGCTGTTCTTGAAAAAACGGCGGAAGATAAATGGATTAAACAATACGGGATAGAAGAAAGATACAAAAGCTTTAGTCGTGAGGTTCAAATAGAAGAAGCGATTGCTAATGCGTTCCCAGACTTTATGAAGATGGGCGCAAAAGAGAAGAGTTTATATCAGCGTGTTAAAGACTTCTTTAGCCGCGTCAGAAACGTATTCAGAGGTATGGGATACATGACATCAGACATGGCGTTTAATCGCACACCTGAAGCCGTATTCCAGAAGGTTAAAGAGAATAAATTGACGGGCAATAAAGAAATTAAAGATGGCGGTATGCGTTTTGAAAAAGCTACAGATAACTTTAAGCGGTGGTTTGATAATAGTAAAGTAGTGGATGACAATGGTAAGCCATTGGTTGTGTATCATGGTACTACCGCTGATATTAGCCAGTTTAAAATGTCGCCTTCCGGTTCTTTAGGAGCGGGTATATATTTAACACCTATCTCTGGTATTGCTAATAACTATGCGGGTATACCGACCCCAGAAGAAATTGATGCTTTAGAAGTTATAGGGCACGTAGATACCGCAAATAAATTAAAAGAAATGCAACGTACTGGTGAAGGTATTCCTAACAGTAATGTGTTGCCTGTATATGCCCGTGTAGAAAATCCATTAATCATTAAAACCGAAAAAAATGAACGTGGTTTTTATGGTGACCCTATGGTTGATGCATTAGAGAAACTAGGGTTAAATAGAAATAAAGCGGAAGCAATTGTAGAAAAAGCGTATGAGGAAAAAGGTTATATTACAAAAGAAGTTATTTCTCGTGCGCAAAAACAAGGTTACGATGGACTATTTCAATATAGAGATGGAGATTTAACAGAGGTTGTAGCATTTAGCCCAAATCAAATTAAATCTTCTATTGGTAATAATGGCGAATACAACGTAAGCAATCCTGACATTCGTTATGAAATATCTTTAGAAGGTGTAGACCCTAATGTTGCAAAAATGGCGGAAAAAACTTTTGGTAAGCAAGAACCTAAGTCATATGTTGATACCGTTAAAGATTTAGGTAAAAGATATCGTGATAGATTTAAATTTATGATGGCAGATGAGTAT
>CAIMCP010000107.1 GCA_903839515.1 uncultured Candidatus Saccharibacteria bacterium
ATTGATTTAGTGTAATGGAAGAGTGGAGGGATGTTGAAGGCTTTCCCGGATATCAAGTAAGCTCTCTCGGACGAGTTAAGAGTTTGGATCGTAATATAAAAGGTCATAGGAAAGGTAAAGAATGTATGATTCACATTAAAGAACGTATTTTAAAAGGTAGGTTATTAACTGTAGGGTATTTATCAGTTCAGTTATATAATGGCGATTGTATAAGAGATGAATATATTCATCGTCTTGTAGCAGAAGCATTTCTGCCAAAAGAAGATGGTAAAGATACAGTGGATCATATAGATAATACTCAAAGGCAAAATAACAATGTTTCTAATTTACGCTGGGCTGATAGAACACAACAGGCAGTTAATAAAACATTAACTGTAAAAAGTAATACAGGTCATCGTAATATTCGTAAAAGATCTAATCAATCATATTTATTAGAATATAGTAGATATTATACTAAAATAAATAAAACTTTCAAAACTCTTGAAGAAGCAATAGCCTACCGGGACTCTCTAACCTAAATCCAAACGGCAACGCTGTATCGTGCCTCCCCAATTATCCACGAAAATAAAATGATAATCTTGGGTTGCTTGCATATACCATTGGACCTTACGATTCATCGGCCAGTTATTCGGAAAGTATCCTCTTAAAAATATCTTACATATATTTTCAATTTGTTCAACAGCATTACACTTGAATAACATATAATAGGTGAAATTTGATCTACAGGTAGGGCTAACAAGTGTCGGAGTTTGGACACACTGAATACAAGAGACACCTGAATTTCGATAAATGGTCATAGTTTTAAGAAGTTCCTTATTGTTTCGTTCTAGAGGGCAGTCATCAACAACAAAGAGCCAAGGGTATTCATTATGTGTCTCTTTATTTATTCTATATGCTGCATTGATTAACTCTGGAATGAAGGTTGAGCAAAGAGGTAAAAGAGGATATTTCATATTCTTATAAGCCTCTGCTTTGGCGCTCTGAGAAAAGATGACACCACAGTGTTTTTTCATATAGTTGTCTATGATGTATTTGAGAGCAGTAGTCTTACCTGCTCTGCCAGAACCTACCATCAATATGCTGCATCCTCCAGTCTCTACTGGTGGCATATCAAGAATAAATGGTTTGTCCGGTATAGCAACCTTACTGGTATTTTCATCTGTCCTAACATCAATAGACGAAGTCTTATCCTTTTTTTCCTTCGGGAGTGGGGGCATAACGCTATTCTATTTAGCGTATATAATAATTCTATGTATAATTAGTATGGATAGCACACTGAAAAACTTTCTTGACACGAAGAAAAATTTAGTTCTCGACACAAAGATACCGGCTATAAGACGGCAGAAGACGGAGGTTCCCAAGGTTCCAAAATCAATGCAAGAGCGACCAATCGAAAATGATCCTTACAGAAAGTTTGCTAATAGTTGTATAAAGGATAAACCAACTAAGAAGGATATAATAGAAAAGATACAAAGCTTTATAGATGCTGAAGAAGCTAAACTTTAGGGCTGGACCTAAAGACCCCCCCCTTTAGGGCAACACGGCTCCAACGGCTTTCATGTAATGC
>CAIMCP010000108.1 GCA_903839515.1 uncultured Candidatus Saccharibacteria bacterium
AGCATTTATTATACAGTTCTTATGTTAATATCGTAATTCATTAATTTATACGCCTATTGACTAGATGTAAAATAGAATTTATTATAGGTATATATTAATTAAAATGAAATGGAAAAAACATGTCAGAAATGAGACCCTCATCACTTGAGCAGGACCTAAAGAAAACGCAGGAAAGAAATTTTTTTGAAACTATAAGTACCTTTATACCTTATTCAGAATCAGTAATTATGGAGTCTGGCGAATCTGCTGAAGGCGATCCTTATACGAGAATGCTTATAATTCTAAAAGACAGTTCACAAACTTCTGAGAGTTTAAGAGAGCTAAAGATCAACCTGGGATTAGACAGCTCAATCCTAGCAATTATTACTACCGAAGGAAACGGAGTTATTATTGATGCTCCAATTTCTGATGGAAGGATGGAACAGATTTTCAATGATCAGCCTAGTGTCGATCCTATGCTAAAAGATGCCCTTAATGATGTTAGAGAAAAATCTTTGGCACATGCAAAACAGGTCAATCTAGATTCAATGAGTGAGCTTGAGGCTCAGATTAAAGCTTCTCTAGGGGAAACCTATACAGGACCTAACCGATAGTTTCTAACTATTTCTTAGATAGAATAGTTACTTATTCTATCTATAGTTCTTTTCTTACCAAGTACAGATAAAGATTCTGCTAGTGGTGGACTAGAAGGTGCCCAAGTACTTACTATTCTAATTAAACTAAAAAGCTCACCAGGCTTTTTATTTGTTTCTGATAGGAGTGAGTTTAGTCTATTAGATAAATCTTCTACGCTGAAATCACTGCCGGAAAGACTTTTAGTAACAATCTGAAGTAGATTATTGATTTCTTGATCACTTAAATTCTTTAAAAATTTGTTGTCTTTAATGAGGCTTTCATTTATTTCTAGATCTTCGAAGAAGAAATTTGTCAGACTTGGAATTTCTGAATAGAATTTAAGTCTCTCCTGAACTAGTCCCAAAACTTTCATCTTATACACATCATCGAAGTTATCGGCAGATTTTGGCCAATAATCCCTAACTTTATCGTAGAGCTCTTCGATGCTCATGGATCTTATATAATGGCCATTCATCCAGATTAGTCTTTGTTCATCAAAACTTGCTCCTGATTTATTGATTCTAGATATATCGAATTTTTCTATTAGTTCTTCTTCAGAGAATATTTCCTGTGTTGTGCCATCGTTCCAGCCAAGAGTTGCTAGGAAGTTCATGAGAGCTCTAGGGTCATAGCCTTCTTTTTGGTAATCTAGTATATCTTTAGCACCGTCACGTTTACTTAGCTTCTTCTTGCCATCTGGGCCCATGACAAACGGTAGAGTAACGAACTTAGGATGATTGAATTCAAGAGCTTCATATAGGTTTAGGAATTTGGGTGTGCTAGATATGAATTCCTGACTTCTAACAACATGAGTTATTTTCATTAAATGGTCATCTATTATGTGGCAGAAGTTATATGTTGGAAATCCGTCACTTTTCATAATAATGAAGTCATCAACAACTTCAGGGCCAGTTGAGAGCTTGCCCAGGACTTCATCATGCCATGTGTATGGCTTAGGATCAGATTTAAATCTTAA
Organism: uncultured Candidatus Saccharibacteria bacterium; assembly: GCA_903839515.1. GTDB lineage: Bacteria > Patescibacteriota > Saccharimonadia > Saccharimonadales > UBA4665 > CAIYEO01. Next base: position 1,592 of record CAIMCP010000108.1, read on the forward strand.
GGTCGCCTTACCGTCCCATTTATCAAATTTTTCGGGTCGATGATCACGAAAAAGAAATGGTTTCTTCTCAGACTTAGATTTTTCTCTTAGGCCGTTTAGTTCTTCTTGAGTATATGGGTCTGGATAAGCTCGACCACTGTCTACTAGAGTTTGAGCCCACTGCTTGTAGGTTTCTAATCTTTGGCTTTGTTTATATGGTTCAAAATTGCCACCAATATCTGGACCTTCATCCCAATTAATGCCAACAAAACGGAGTGAGTCCATGATATGCTTTATTGATCCTTCAACTTCCCTGACCTTATCCGTGTCTTCAATTCTTAAAATAAACTGACCATTCCCTTGCCGAGCTATTAACCATGCATAAAGAGCTGTTCTGACTCCGCCAACATGTAAAAACCCAGTTGGGCTTGGTGCAAATCTTGTTCTAATATCACTCATAATAGATACATTGTAGAGAAAAAATGACTTACAAGCAAAATATGATTATTTCTAAGCAAGTATATTTAGGTACTTGAATAGATGTTATTTATGTCGTATTGGCTTAAGTTGTTGTTGGTTATCAAGAAGAAATCTAAATTCGACTTTGTCCAGCCGTAAACAAGGCTACTACTTTTAGATAATTTAGTAATATCACTAAGTGGCTGAGTCGCGACGGTTGAGTCAACTTGTTCTACTAAACTAAAAGTCTTGCTTCCGTTTGAATATACTAATCTCACCGAATCGGTGTTATATGGAATGTCGGTTTCTAGCTTATAGCCAGCTGGAATTTTATATGGCAGAACTATATTAACTCCAGATTTGTAAGCTACATACCGAGCGTTCATGTTTGGCATAGAAAAATACAGGATAATAAAGCCAACAACTATAAACGACAGGCCGAATATATTAGTCGTAGATAGGAATCTCTTTGGCTTTACGGCTGCTATCGATGAATGATGCTTAGGCACTACTGCTCTTTCTACGGCATCATCAAAAGGATTATATTTCTTTTTTGGTTCAGGATTTGGAATAGCGTTAATGGGTTTCTTAGCTATCGGCTGGGGATTAGTGTAATTAACTCTAGAAGTAGTGTTTTCATTAAACTTTGTAATGAGGGGACTTTTCTTAGTTGCTCTAGCTCTTAGAAGTCTTGAGGCTGCAACTGATGAAGTAGCTGGCGATAGAGCACTATTTCTAGCATTAATTTGACTACCGCTTTTAGATAGATTTGGTTTTTTTACGGCTTTTCTAAGTAAGGTATTGGATTTTTGAATTGGCCTTTTTTTGTCGCTAGCAACCTTGCGGCTCTTTTGGGTAGATGCAGTTCTTGGATTAGGAGTAATGTCGGTAAACTTCTTAGCCGGCTTACTGTTACCTGTTATGGCGCCTGACTGGTCTTTTATTAGATAACCTAGGTCATCATAAAATTTACCATTAATTTCTGTGAATTTATTTTCTGCCACTATTTTTTTCTTTCTCACTACTTTAGCATTAACTTAATAATTATATGTTTATTCTATTACTACTTGCTAATAACCGCAAGGGGTATCATAATTGAAACTAGCTATAAATATAAAAAGAAAATATAATAAATATTAACAACTATGGATTTCCTAGACCCAGAAATTACAAAACGCAAAAATAGACACTTATATATAGGCTATTTTCTTTTTGGCATATTAATTCTTCTCGGGACAGTCATACTAGTTTATCTTGCATATGGCTTTGGTCTTGGTAAGAACGGAGCTGTATACCAGAATGGCCTTATATACGTAGGATCTACTCCGAATGGATCAAATATTAAAGTTAATTCAACTGATTACGGCACTACAAATACTAGAATAACTATACAGTCTGGACAGTATATATTGTCTATAAATAAGGCTGGATATAGGGGCTGGCAGAGGTCTATAGAGGTTGATGGTGCAAGTGTTCAGCATTTTGATTATCCATTCCTATTGCCAACCAAGTTAAGTCCGGCAAATATTTCAACTTCTGCTTCCCTAACAAATCTATCAATACAAAGTTTAGACAGGCGTTGGTTACTACTTCAGCAAACCGGAAGCTTAACTACCTTTAGTGAATATGACTTAAACACTAAGCCACTTGTTAAGCCTGTAAATATAAGTATTCCAAATGGTATTTTAACTACAGTAACTGCTGGTGGAGATAGCTTAAAACTAGTTCAGTGGTCGGTAGATAACAAGCATGTCTTGCTCGAGCATATTATGCCGACAGGAAATGAATACATCCTCTTTAATATTGCAACACCAGCTGATTCGCTCAATCTTAATAAGTCACTAAATATTCCAGTTGGAAGCCAAGAAATTAGTCTTTCTAACCAAGTATATAATCAGTACTATATTTATAATCCTGAGACTAAAAGCTTATTTAGAGACAGTCTATCTAAAGTTCAGCTTGTTAATGTTTTAAACGGTGTTGAATCGTTTAAAACATACGGCGATAATATGATAATTTATGCATCTAACCAAAAGGTTGCGTCTGGACAAGTTGCTATAAGATTACTCGATGGAAAAACTAATTATAATATTCGAACATTTCCTTCCGGGTCTAAATACCTAATTGATATGGCTCAGAATAATAACAACTACTTTCTTATAGCTGGATCGACAAATGATGGGAGAGTCTATGTCTACGAAAATCCCGAACAGACCTTACAGCAATTCCCTGATCAGCCACTAGCTCCTGTAGATATACTAAGAGTCCCAGGAGTTAATTATGCTAAGTTCTCCGCTGATACAAGTAAGATTTTAGCTGAGAATGGCACACTGATTGAAACTTACGATGACTTTGCGAATAAAAACTATAACTATTCCTTACCCAGTGCCATTGATGCTCCTCAGACTAATGTTGCCTGGATGGATGGTGAAAGATTAATCTTTGTAAGTAATAAAAATGTCTATTTCATTGATTACGATGGTACTAACATTCAAAAGCTGGTTTCTAATGAACCTTCAATACAGCCTGTATTTAATCAGAACTACGAATACCTATATACTATCGCTCCTGGCCTTGATTCGAAAACTAGTACTACTAACTATAATTTGCAACAAACTGCTACAAGAATCAAAGCTGATCTATAGCCAATGAATGAATCTTGACCATAGACTTGGACTATTACCAGGAAGAGTTTTAATGCTCTGATTAGTAGTCGTATTTTGAGTCGTTGTAGTTGAGTTTGTTTTTAGACTTGGACTTATTTGTTCACCATAGACAACAAGACGGTTAATTGAAGTCCCTGGTGGGTCACATGTTATTAGAGCAGCCGTGGCTGAGTGATTGGGGACTGGATCTAATACTGAGACATTACTAGGAGTAACTATTATCTTGTCGAACACTTGGTATACGTAGACTTTAGAATTGTATACTAGATAAAACGTATCACCTTTTACGAGAGTGTGAAGAAGTACAAAAGCGAACTTATATTTACCAGGATTGAATATATTATTACTAGAATGTCCAAAAAATGCTGCATTACCATTCTCTCCCGGTAAAGCGGTACTTGGGTAATGAACGATGCCAGAATTAAGATTATTTTCTATTACGGCTTCATTGGTTGTTGTTGCTGAATAGTCGACAGGAATTTCAAGATTTAGCTTTGGAATAATAATTTCATTAGTAGTTATATTAGATAGTCCTGTTGTATTTAGAATTATGGGTGTTGATACGGCGTTCCTACTGGGTTGAATAAATGGTGCTAGAAATACTTGGTTGAAGAAACTAAACAGGAATATGAACATAGCTATAGTTCCGGCTATCAATCCAAAACCTAAAGATTTAATATGCTGGGATTTTCGTAGTCTATTAGTGCTTGCTGAAACCGTACTAGATAGTTTTCTTTTGTTTGGCTTTTTACTGACATGCTCACTTTTATGCGTAGGTGCTAGAACATGTTCCGTTATTACTACTTTCGAAGATATATTATCTGGGTTTTCATCACTTCTCGCTTCCTTGACTCGTTTTGAGACTTTTTCAAAAAAATCATCACTTTGGCCACTTGCTTTGTAGAATTCATCCCAGACTTCGCGTTTTTCATCATCAGGTAAACTTTCGTAATACTGATGCCACTGTACTTGTATGTCATGACTCGACTTTCCAGAATTATGTAGTTTTTGCACAAATTCCTGGTGCTTAGATAATCTATTGGGCGAGGATTCAATTTCTTCTACTTCTTTTTTATATCCCGGTTCATCTTCATAAATGCCCGACATCTTTTTTCTAATTAATGATGCAGCAGCTTCTTTTATTTCTTCTTTTCTTTCGAGATTCATATCTGACATATATTTTTATAATTCTTATACTAGTTATCTATGCATAAGTATAGTACAATACACCCCTATAAGCACATAGTAACTTTGAAAATTCATTATTACGGGCGAGTGGCGGAATTGGTAGACGCGCTGGACTCAAAATCCTGTGATAGTAATATCGTGAGGGTTCAAGTCCCTCCTCGCCCACCATAAAATACTTCCTCTTTTTTTGGAAGTATTTTTAATCGGTTATTACATTTTCATTTGTTCGAATGCATCCCTTAGAAGACTTAGCATAGTCTGATACTCTATGAGATTACTTGTCGAAGCATCATATTTTATTGGTGCATACATATAAAGAATATTATCGACTACTTCCATATTGACCTCGAAGTTTAGGGCTTGAAGCTTTTGCATATATAACGGGTTTAGTAGCTCAAAGCTAGTGGCCTGTTCGACATTAGTTGCATAAACCTCATATCGACTGTTGAATTGACCCCATTCCATTGATACTTTTTGAAGTCCTCTAATGCCGAGTTGGAGTTTTTTATTTTGCCTAACTACTATATCGCCATAACTCCTAGGCAGTACAGTCTGAGCAATTAAGAATTTCTTATTATTATTTTGTGGGTTTGGAGTATAGGTGTATAGCTGAATAAGAATATTTTTATACAACCCTATTACATGATTGTTTATATCTGATACGCCAAATTTACCTTCTCCAAATATTTGTCCCTTAGATGGTAATAAAAGATAGCCCCAGTCTAGGCTATAGTAAAAGCCCTGCCCAGAAGCAAATGTTTCAAGACTCACATTATGAGTCCATTGTGATGCTGTTGATGGCTGAATACCGCTAAGAAGCCAAGTATTACCAGATCTTACAAACTTCCAATATTCCGTCATGTATTTATCGGTGTATAAAACTTTGTTTGTTGTTGTATCTATTAACTGATCATTTGCATGTGCAGAAAA
>CAIMCP010000109.1 GCA_903839515.1 uncultured Candidatus Saccharibacteria bacterium
AAAAGTCCCGCCGACTAGATAAAACTCCAAAAGTCCCATTAGAAGACAAAGACGAGCTGTGAATAATTGACAGCCCGTGAGACGGCCGTATATAACATTGCATACTCAAACATATCATTTATTGAAATGAATATCTTTCCATTTTCAATTGTAGATCCTTGATAAGAATGGATAGTAAAGGCGCCTTTCTTTTCATAGCCTTCTTGCTCCTCGTATGATACATAACCGCCCGTCTTGTAATACCCAGAAACAATACCTGCATCTAATAATTTCTGATTGGTCTTATGCGTCCCAGCTATCCAAGTATCCCCAGGCTGAAACATAGACATAGCCTTAGGACTGCTTACACATTCTAACTCTCGTCTAGCCCATTCTTGCATCTGATATTCTTCGCCTGAATTACCATCTTTGAATATATCAGTCATCACGGACCGTATATCCATCTTAAGTTTTTTCAGAGTATCATCCCTTGAACGTCTGTCTCCTTCAATATTGATAATAGGTATAGTGGGAATCCACACTGTAGAATAATTACCAGGGCTACCATTACGACATTGAAACGACTGACCCTTTTGATTTATATCACCAGCTATTATGATTAAGGAATGAGGATATAGTTCAAATACCTTTTCAATCCAATCTGCAGGAAGCATTGAGGCTTCATCTATTAATATGACGGCAGGATATGCAGGATTGGTAGGATCATCTTTCAAAGCTATACACTCTATGCCTATAAGTTTATGGATTGTAGCATACTTAACATTATATTGCTTATTCGCTCGTTGTCCTAATATATTGGTAGGAGATACGAATAGAATGTCATTGAATCCTTTGTGAGTTAATACATTGTATGTCTTACCAGAACCGCCTTGACCTGTGAGTAAAGTATTGTTTATAAGCATAGGTTTAGACCACTCAGTTACCACAATGCTATTTTTATACCAAGGCATAGAGTAATCGTGATGGGCTGGTTTCTTGTCACCGAATAATTTAAGTCCATCGGGTTTATCGCCTCTGTAATATAAACCGTCCATAACAACCTTTACAAGTTGTCCTTGCTTGAATAATTTCATAGCCTCCATCATCTGAATGCGAACGTATGAAGTAATGAATGCTAATATATGATGTGATGTATATATTACCTTCTTCTTCATACTGATAGTAGCAAATCCCTGACCTTCAAAGTATAATACATTCTCATATTGCGTTCTCAGATGTTGCGCCCACTGTAAGGACTCGCAGGGTATAGTCAATGTTCTTAAAGGGCGTTCCATACTCAAACGACCCGCCCATCTTGTATAGCGTCTATCTCTTAACATTTCATTAGGATACTCAAAGTCAAACTTAGAACCCCATACACCTTCTATGATTTCAATTTCAGCCCCTTCTTCAATATAATATAGGATCTCAGGAGAAGGTAAAGTATATGTACCTACACTCAGTAATCCATGAACTTTCAAAACATTAATTTTATAGATACCAATATGATGTTGGATGAACTTAGCATCAAACGGAATATCAATAGTTGATTGACCCCATTGATGGATCATTCCTAAGAATCCTTGATACATGTGACAGTTCTTATGTTGAGTATAAGCCTTTTCTAAATCTACGACTTTCAATCCTTTAGTGTCAACCGTTACTTCATCTGATAGATTACAAGGCCACGAGTTAATAATACGCCCTTCCTTTATAAACGCATTTACTTCAGGATAATTAGAAGCGCAAAATCTATATTTTGAAAACCCAACTTCTTTTTCAAAGGCATCAAATGTTTCTTTATCGGGATTATTTAATTGATATATCTCTCTATGGGTATATAACTTTCTAGGACAGTCCTCAAATATTCCATTATCTACTATCCAATTATTAGTCTCCTTAACTGCAGACCAGATATTTCTCATTTCATCAGAAGAAACATCTATCTCTTTACCCTTACTTAATGTAATATATCCTTCTTCAATATGCGAAGCTCTGTTGTTAGTAAAGTCTAACTTACCAGCTCTACATTTAGGATTATACTCGCCTATCATATTACCAAGTTGATCTACAATTCTTAATTTTAACATTGCTGATCTTGCTACCTCGTCCATTTTATCCTCAGGCACACCCTCAGAGAACTCTATCATCATTTCTTCCATACGCTTAATAGCTCCTGTAGTTCTATGTCTATCTTTCTCCTTCTTATAATTGTCACGCATCTGTTCTAATTTTGAAATAATAGGAACGAATACACAATGCTCTATACCTTTTCTAAAAGCTTGAACTAAACGGATTGCATCTACACGATTAGGCGACATAACTAATAGCTTACCTTTCTCTAAGAATACTTCATTAATAGATGAATCATAATCTACATTTAAATACGTCGTTAAGAACTCCTTTCTAAAATCACGATAGTTATCAGGGACTGTAATAGTTTCATCATTCAAGAATCTTATATCAACTTTATTAGTTAATATCATACGGACTGTCATTCCGCTGATAAGTTTCCATACAGCATTCAAGTCCGCCTCACTATTGATATGACCGTTAAATAATATGTTCTTCTTCTGATTCTTCTTTAATGTAGCGAACTTAGCCTTTTCAGCCTTTACTTGTAATGCCGTAGCCTTGATGATGCGTTTTTTATTTTCAAGAGCCTCAGATCTTACTTGTGCTTTTGCTTGTATCTTAGTCTCAGTCTTCTCAAGTGTTTTAATTCGTTTAGCGTATTGTTGAGCTGTTATAGCTTTAGAACGGCGTAAAGTTAGCAAGTAATCGCGTTTAATAGCACGAGCACCCGATAGCTTCATTTCTACTATGGAATAGATAATAATTCTTTAGATGTTGTTCGTAATATTTCAAATGCCGGGGAATCAATTTTTGGACTAGTAAAAAAAAAATTAATAACCTCTTGATTTTCAAGTAAGTATTAATCTTTACGAGGAGGAACCGGTAGGCCGAGCTTAATATAGCGTCGTGCCCTCGCCGACTCCCGTTCCTTCATTAGGTTTTTATAATATGACTTTCTGCGACATTCATTGTTAGTGGCTCGTCTATCCACATAGGCTCACGGAGGATTTCGTGCCGGAGTATTTCATAATCTTCTGCCGTCATTTCAATTGTGCGATTAGCGATAACTAAATCCATTCTTTCTATTCTTATTACGAAATAAAACTTTAGACTCCATTCAATTTTTGGACTAAGTTATTACAGATATTTCTTTTGATTCATAAGTATATAGTATTTTAGGATTATACTTCTTAAGAGGTTGGTAATTAGCAGATAATGGTCTAAATAGATGTTCTCCTACTCTTGAATGATAGCTATCTGTATCCTGGTAGCTACAATTGCATAGTAAGATATACTTGAACTTCTTAGAAGCTATTAGATAATCTAAGAAGATATTTATTTCATCTGTCGTCCAGTGTTGCATTACATCCTTTAATATACAGATATCACCAGATATAATTTC
>CAIMCP010000110.1 GCA_903839515.1 uncultured Candidatus Saccharibacteria bacterium
AGGGCTGAAATTGATATGAAAAATACTATGATAGCAAATATCTGCATATCACCAATATAGTGGTTGAGCTTAAAATAGCAAAACTTAAAGGATGCTACTCATAAAAAATTAATTTAAGTATGGTATTAAAATTAGATTGAGGATTATAAGATAGGCTTTTATCGTAATTAAGATTATTGTAACTTCTTAACAATTAATTTTTAGACTATACTAAGATTAATGAATAAATTAAATGTTGAATTATTGAAGGAGGAATTGTCCCAAAGCCTTTCCAAGCCTTTCAGACTGCCTTTGAATCTTGCTATTGCTGCAATTGGAACATTAGCCTTTATTTTTGCAGGAATATTTATTAATACTTTTCATAGAGGACTGCCATACATATCGGCTAATATTTTTATTTGGACCTTAGCTACATTCAATGCTTCACAACTTGGTTCAGACTCTAACAATGTTTTAGCTTACTTGAAAAATAAATCATCCATAAGACAGCTATTTTTAATTAAAAATATTTCTTTATTAATTCTTGCCCTGCCCATAGACATACTTCTTATTGTGCTAGCATGTTCAGTCCTCAATGATTGGTCAAACTTTGTACAATCAATAGTAGTAGGGTTGTGTGCTGTATTAATTTGTCTTGGACTTGGTAATATTGTTTCTACTCTTTGGGTATATAAGCCAAAATCTATTTTAAAAATTCGGCACAATAGACTGCAGATTTATGAATATTCGGTATTCCTAACCCTGGCCTATTCTTCTGCAACAATTTCACTTTTAATTGCTGCTATACCGGCAGAAATAATAGTTCATACTATGAATTACCGTAAATTTCCTGAATCGCTTATAGCTCTTCTAATTATGCTGGTATGGACTGTAGCAATCTGGCTCATAACACTCAGGATATCTATAAATATCACTAAAAAATATCATGATAGATTTATTGGTAGACTAAATGGCAAGCCAGTTATTATCAACAGCCCAAGACTTAAAAAAATTCTCAAAATAAAATAGGCTTATTGTTTGCCGTAAAAAGTAGCGCCATAGCCTGGTTCAGCTGACTCATTTGACTTAGGGTGCTTTAATAGAGCATCAATCATACCACTGATTCCAATAAGGGCCAGAAAAGCTCCTCCAAGGTAGAGCATGAATTCACGACGATTCATTTTTTGATCTAGTAAAGTATCAGCAATTTTCTTCATAAACTCCTCAAACAGTTACTATGCTTAATAATAGGCCTATTTGTAATCATCGTCAAATCATTTTAAACTTATTCGTACTATTAAAGTGATATAATCTAGAAAGAAAAGGTGTTTATGCTAAAAAGACGACTTAAATTACATTTCAAGAATTTAATTATAGTACTGTCGATAGTTGCCAGCCCAATATTTTTACTGACCAGCCAATCATTTGCATATTCTTCATCATATAGTTGCGGAGATTATGGAGCTGGAACATACGGGAATAGCTGCGCTAGTCCATCGCCCGGTCAAACTCCAGGTCCGGCATCATCAAACTCGACAACCCCAAATACATCGAACAATAACGTATATAACTCTGGCTCATCATCTAACAGTCAGACAACAACCCATCCAGGCACATCACCCAATCAGCCATATATTGGGAAACCTATTGTATTCTTCGCTTCATCCGTCATCTTACTAATCGGCATATTGTTGATTATGTTCGCTATACTTGGAAAAAAGAAAAAATCAAAAAAAGAAGATTAGATCGGCGGAAGACGATTCATTCTTCTATAATCATCAGTTCGGCCAATATGGGGAAATTTATTGCTCGGAATATCTAAACCAAGGGCTTTACAAATAGGTGCCCAGCCATCATCAATATTCCAATCAATTAATCTCGATGGTTCAACCGTTTTTCTAACATAGTCATTATGATCAAGATAAAATTTAATAGCTTCTTCTTTTTTAGGATGACGGCCTACGAAATGCTCTTTAAATAACTGAACCACCAACTCATCCCAAGGTCTTCTGATTGATTTTTCAGTTGGTGAACTAAGGAGCACGGTATTGCTTATGCTAT
>CAIMCP010000111.1 GCA_903839515.1 uncultured Candidatus Saccharibacteria bacterium
GAGCATTGCTTTGACTGCTGGCACGTTTCTGGAACCCGCAAGAGCGTATCTGAGAGATTCTGCTCCAGGATACTTAAAGTCATAATCCTCAAGGCAGTTACCACCCTTGAGAGGCAGTTGTTTGTTAGTGCATGGATAACCGGGAAGTGGTTGTTGTACATCGTAAATTGATGATCCAGCTCCAGTATTAGTGGTGCCGTCAATCATAGCTACATAATCGTAAGGCTTAAAGCTAGATCCTGGAGGTAGATATGTCTGGGCATAATTTATAGCTCCATGATCTACGTTAAAGAAGTCTGTTCCACCAACCTCCATTAATATCTGTCCAGTCGGTACACTTTCTCCGACCATAGCTTCCTCGTCACCACCATATCTAGTGACATTACGTAGATTATTTGCAACAGCCTTTTCAGCAATGTCTTGGTCGTGCATATCTAGAGTTGTAGTTACTTTCCAGCCACCTCGGTTCACTGTAGCAGCACCATATTGTTGCTGGAGTTGGTTTTTTGCGGCCAGTACAAAATACGGAGCTTTAATATTGGTATATTTGTTTTGAAGTGGCTGTATTTGGCTTAAAACGTCAACTTTTTTAGCTTCAGTGGCCTGAGCCTTGGTGATATAGCCCTGAGCCGTCATTATGCTCAAAATGTAATTCTGCCTTTCCTTAAATGCAGTCTTGTCAAAATTTGGACTATATGGAGAGTAAATATTCGGTGATTTTGGAATTGTTGCAAGAAGAGTTGCTTGAGCTAGCGTTAAGTTAGCTGCTGATATGTGGAAATAGTCATGACTGGCAGCTTCAGCGCCATATTCTATACCACCATATGGAGCAATGTTAAGATAGCCAGTGAGTATTTCATCTTTCGTGTATTCTCTTTGAACTTCAACGGCTAAAATTATTTCTTTAACTTTCCTTGTTATTGTGTGATCGTTAGTCCAGTTTTCATTCAGTTTAACTAGCTGTTGAGTAATGGTAGATCCACCCTGAACACCATTACTTGAATGCAATGTGTCATTAATACCGGCCCTTAGTATTCCTTTAGGATCAAATGCTCCTTCATGATAGAAAGATTTATCTTCGATAGCCACAGTCGCATTTTTCATAAAAGGACTTATCTGATTGCTCTTTACAGGAATTCTCTTTATAGCATTGTAGTCTTGGAATAATAATATAGTTCCAGTGCGGTCATAATAACTGATGCTTCCACCTAGGTTTGTTCCTGTTATGTCTTTTAAGTTAGGCAAATCTTTTCTAAAGTATGCGAACATGCCAATCATGAATATGAATCCAAGGACTACACATATTCCGAAAATCTTTAAAGCTGTAATAAGGCCTTTTTTACTAAACCAGTAATGATAGACTCGTTTAGGCTGAAGATGGAATAGTAGTCTTTTTAGTTTCCCAGAAGGAAGACCACTAAGATAAACAGCTCTAGATCTAGCTTTTTGATCTTTCTTAGATTTCCATTTATTACCTAGACCACGGTTAATCTTTATTGAATTACCACTTTTAGTAACATATACATTTTTCTTTTGACGCGACCTATTACCTGTAGACTTTCGTGTACTAGCCATATTTATTTCCCAATAATTTCTTTAATCATATTATGCATAATATTATATCAAACTTTTTATGATAAATAACTGAAACTTAGCTGATATTCACTTATCCACAATCGTTTCTAATACTTTGGCAAAATAGGCTATAATATGTCTTATGAAATTATCAGAAGAACTCAAATGGCGCGGTTTCGTTAATCAAACAACATATAAGGACATGGATGCTTTAGATAATGGTAGTGTTACTTTTTATCTAGGAGTAGATCCAAGTGGTCCCGGTATGACTGTCGGACACCTCTCAATAGCTATGATGATTAAACACTTAATAAGTGCTGGTCATAAACCAATACTACTAGTCGGTGGAGCATCTGGTCTAATAGGAGATCCCGATGGTAAGGCTCAGGAAAGAGACCTTAAAACTGAAAATGAGATTCAAGAAAATATTGACAAGATTTCTGCTCAATATAAGAAGATTTTTGAAGGTCAGAAATTTGTTCTCGTAAATAATATTGATTGGTTTAAAAACTTAGGTTATCTAGACTTTCTTCGAACAATTGGAAAGCATGTGCCTATGAGAACTATGCTTGGACGCGAGTTTGTTCAAAGTAGGTTGGGTGAAAATGGAACTGGAATTAGTTATGCCGAATTTAGTTATTCACTAATTCAGGGTTATGACTTCCTTCATTTATATAGAGACTTTGGAGCAACCCTTCAAGTTTGTGGAGCCGATCAATGGGGCAACTGTATTGCGGGAGTAGATTTAATCCGCCGAGTTGAAGGTGTTGAAGCTCATATATATTCAGCTCCATTAATAATTAATAAGACTACAGGAGTTAAGTTTGGTAAGACTGAGGCTGGTGCAATATGGCTTGACCCTAACCTTACTAGTCCCTTCGATTTCTATCAGTTCTGGATTAATACGGATGATGAAAGCGCTAAGGATTACTTGAAAATATATACCAATATAGATAAACCTGATTATGACCGGCTAATGACAGACTTTGATGCAGATAGAAGCGGTAGACTTGCGCAGAAAACATTGGCTTATGAAGTTACTAAAATTGTCCATGGTCAGGAAATTGCAGATAAAGTGGTTGAAGTTACTGGGATTCTATTTAGTAAGCAAATATATTCAGAATTGTCCCAGTCGGATAAGGATAAAATTAAGGGAAGCTTAATATCTATACCTGAAGAGGCTGAATTCTTAGAAACTATTGTAAGTTCTGGGCTGGCAAGTTCAAATACAGAGGCCTCATCTTTTGTAAAATCGGGTGCAGTTAAAGTTAATGGACACAAGATTGAAGATTCGAAATATTCTTTCTCAAGCGGAGATAATTTATTACAAAAAGGTAAAAATATGTTCGTAATGGTTGTCAAAAAATAATTACCTGCTAATATAGACACTTATACATATGCAAAAAACACATAAAAAAGCCGACCAATATAACGATCCAAATCATAACTACCAAAAGTATTGGCTTGGACGAGACTATGAACATCAAGCTGAAGTCATGGCTTTTGGTAAGCTACTCTCAGGTAAGCATTTCAAACACGCTGTAGATATTGGTGGAGGCTTTGGAAGATTATCCGTTGAGCTAGAAAAATACGCAGATAAAGTCACTCTTGCTGAGCCATCTCAGCAACAACTAGATATCGCTAAAGATTTCCTTAAGGATAATAAAGAAATTGAACGTAAGCTTATGCAAGCCGATGATCTTAAATATAAGGATGGTGAAGTTGACCTTGTGACTATGATTAGAGTCATGCATCACTTACCAGATCCTTCTCCTGAATTCAATGAAATTTCTAGAGTTTTAGCCGATGATGGTCTAGCAATTATAGAAGTTGCAAACTACATGCACTTTAGAAACAGAATTAAACATTTAGCTAAGGGAGCTAAAATGCCTCTCGAGCCTGTTGATATTAGGTCCAAGAAAAACCAAAATAAGGACGAGATACCTTTTGTTAACCATAACCCTAAGACCGTAATTAAGCAGTTAGCTCATGCTGGTCTTAGAGTTGAGCGAATATTATCTGTATCTAATCTTAGAAGTACTAAGATTAAGCAAACTGTACCTATGGGAGTTATGCTCGCAGTAGAGGGAATTTTACAGTCTACTCTATCTAAGACTTTCTTCGGTCCAAGTATTTTCTTTTTAGTTTCAAAAGCTAGCTAAAAACCAGCTATACTATTTATATA
>CAIMCP010000112.1 GCA_903839515.1 uncultured Candidatus Saccharibacteria bacterium
AAGAGCTTCTATGATCAAAAGACGTATCTTAAACAAAAGTTACTGAGCGAGAATGCTCAATCTATGTTATCATCCATTGAATCAGCTGCTCTCCAAGTTGGTCTTAAAATTAACTATTCCAAGACTGAATTTCTATTAGTAGGGCGCTGGGACACTCCTGTTTCGATTACAGTTTCCTCCAAACCTATTAACCAAGTCAGCGATTTTAAATATCTGGGATCCTGGTTAATGGACTGCACGAAAGATTTAAGCATCAGAAAGGCGTTAGCCTGGAAAGCTGCAATGCGCTTGGTCAAAATATGGAAGTCTAAGCATATCTCTAGGCAGGTAAAACTGAACTTATTTCTTGCATGCGTTGAATCTACCTTACTCTACAATGCTGTAACTTGGACCATGACAAATGGTCTAACAAAAAAGCTTGATGGGTGCTATACAAGGCTTTTGCGCTTCTGTCTAGGACACAAGTGGAGTGACCACATGGAGAATGTCAAGCTGTATGGTGAACTTCCAAAAGTGAGCAAGAGACTTTTAGAACGCAAACTTCGTTTTGTTGGACATTGTCAACGAGCAGTCGACCAGCCCATCAGCGAATTGCTTCTATGGGATCATGTTAATCTTACAGCGGGCAGGTGCAGTAAGGGAGCTGGTGCAAGACCTAATTATGCTAAGAGACTGTTGAAGGAATGTGCGGCCGGCAGAGACAGACTAGTAGAAACCGATGTAGAGTTACGAAACCTATTACTTGACAGAGTTCAGTGGCGTAGACGTATATCTAGTATTGTTCAAGCAAATTATAATGATTAATTGGGCTCCGAGATCTTATGACTCGAGACCCGTTGTTTGTTGTTCGTGATTACTGTTGTACTAAGTACAGTAGAGTATTCTAGTACTTAAGTACTGCCCAGTATTATCTAAAGTTTCAGGTTACTTCACTTTAGCTATAGTCTTTCTTGTGAGTATCACAGATCCCCGTTCCCAGGCCTTATGACCGTACTTCCACCAGCCCTTTTAGCTTACGCACACGACTAACCGTTACAATAAATCGGATGTACGTCCTTGAACGAAGAGTATTAGTTAGTTCTTCGGAATGTTCTTCAGAACAATTAGAACGTTCTTCAGAACATCCAGAATATATCAGTACGTCATCAAGTCACAATAGTTAGCTTTAATTCAGATCTCTTGCCCGTGCTTTGTATCCGAGTCGCCCGGTCATCAAGTTTGTTTGTTAAGGTATTAATTTGTATTCTAATAGCTTAGATCATATAGTAATTTTTGTTAAGATCTCTTTCCATCATACAAACTTGATTACGATGCGCTCGACCTCGAAATCCACGCCAACGCTGCTGAATTGGTCTTCAAAGCTTGATGCTTTAGATGAATGGTCACAAGACTTCCTTCCAAGATTTACGTCAAAGCTAATGGCAGGAAAAGACCCCAAACATTTCGTGTTGTCCTATGCTATTGTAGACCAACTCGTTGCGAACAACGTAATCCCTCCAATCGCACCAGTCGCTCCTCTTCGCAACTTATTCGCTCAAGGTGCTGCAGGGACCGCTAACTTTGAAGCGGCAATTATCCATCACAGAGAAATGAATCAAGATTGGATTGCCAAGAATAAAGAGCTTACGAGATCGGAGAGCGTCGTGTAGGGAAAGAGTGTAGGCTATAGTG
>CAIMCP010000113.1 GCA_903839515.1 uncultured Candidatus Saccharibacteria bacterium
AAAGATTTGGCCTTAAATACACAGATGAGGATGGTCAGGAAAAAACACCTGTAATGATCCATTTTGCTCTTATGGGATCATTGGAAAGATTTATGTCGGCTTATATAGAAAACTCTAAGGGTAGGTTTCCAGTTTGGCTTGCTCCTGAGCAGGTTAGAGTTATAACTGTTAACCAAGAAGATTCAACTGTAGGTTTTGCAGCTGAACTTAGAGAAAAAGCCCTAGACCAGAACCTTAGGATTGAAGTCGATAACTCTAATGAATCTGTAGGAAAAAAGATTAGATCTTCTGAGATGATGAAAATTCCATATACAATCGTAATTGGTGAAAAGGAGATAAGTTCAAGTGAAGTTACTCCAAGAATTAGGGATGATTTAAAGGTGGGCGATGAGGCAACTCTAGCTATAGATGATTTTCTCAAAAAGGTTTCCGAAGAGTCAGTTGCCCGATCTAGCAAAACAACCCTGTAATGTCGAAAATTTTAAAGCCCTTAATAGTATTAGTAGGGGAGACGGCCAGTGGCAAAACTGAAATGAGTCTCAATCTAGCTAAAATATTCAAAGGAGAAATAATCTCCTGCGACTCAAGAACCATCTATAAGGGAATGAAGATTGGGACAGCAGCCCCTTCAGAAGGCGAGCTAAATCAAGTAGAGCATCATCTTTTAAACTGTATTGATCCTAATAGCCCTATTTCGGCTGCTGATTTTAAAACTATGTGCAAAAAAGAAATTGATAAGATTAACGCTAAAGATAAATTACCAGTCATGGTGGGTGGCAGCGGTTTATATATAGATTCTGTGATTTACGACTATGATTTTTCCAGGAAACAAGATAATCAGTTAAGAGAGGATCTTAAAAAACTTAATGTCAGGCAACTTAAGGAGATGGTAATTAAGAAAGGGCTCACCCTACCTAAGAATGAAAATAATTCTAGACACCTCATGAGTGTGGTTTACAACAACGGCAATGCTGTTAATAATAAAATAATAGACAATTGTTTAGTTATAGGCTTAAGTGTTGATAAAAATGAATTACAGACTAGAGTCGAAAATAGAATCAGTAAGATGCTAGATAATGGACTCGAGGATGAGGTCAGGGGTCTAAGCGAGATTTATGGTTGGGATATTGAACCGATGAAATCAATTGGGTATAGAGAGTTCCGTGATTATTTCGAAGGTAAAATTAATCGTACAGAGCTTAGGAAGATTCTAATAAAAGACACATTAAATTATGCAAAACGGCAACGAACTTGGTTTAAGCGCAATAAAAATATCCATTGGATTAATAAACAGAGCGAAGCAGTTGATTTAATAACAACGTTTCTGAACAAATAGAGTATTTTACTTCTATATTCTTTGATACAATATTAATATGATTGATCAATTGTTCGGGTCCAAGACAAGAGTGAAGCTACTGCAGTTGTTTTATTCAAATCCCAATAGATCATTTTACGTAAGAGAAATAACTAGAAAAATCGACGAACAAATAAACTCTGTTAGGCGAGAACTCGCCAATCTCTTGAGCATAGGTATCATTGTATCTAGAAATGATAATAATAAGCTTTATTATGAGGTTAATCAAAAATTTGAATATAATGCAGCATTATCTGAAATATTCTCAAATAAGTCCAAGGTTAAGGAAAACTCCGAGAAGGAGCATGGACAAGTTGTAGACTCTGGCATTTTCAGGGGCATAGGTAACGTAGAATTGGCTTTCTATACCGGTCAATTTACAAATGATGAAATATCCGGAATCGACTTGTTAATAGTGGGAGATGTTAATAGAAACAAGTTAGAAAAATTTATTATTGAGCTTGAATCCCAGGAAAATAAGGAAATAAGGTATGTCGTTATGAATCTTGATGAATATGTCTATCGTCAGCAGGTTAAAGACAGGTTCATATCTAATATTATTCTAGCTAAGAAGCAGGTACTTGTTGATAAGAATGGCATTTTAGAAGAAGAAAACATAGTAATTTAAGCAAGAAGGGTATTTATGGAAATTCAATTTTACGGAGCAGACTGTATTGCAGTAACCTATAAACAGACAAGATTGATTATTGATGATAATTTAAAGTCATTGGGGCAAAAAACAGTAACTAAAACTGGTGACATTGCACTCTATACTTCATCTATCACTGAAGATGATATGTCTAAGTCTACTGCAAGAATAGTTATAAGTACTCCGGGTGAGTATGAAGTAGGAAAGATTTCAGTATATGGTATTGATGCTCAGTCTCATATCGATGAAACTAAGGATAGAAAGGGAACCATCTATAAGATTATTGCCGGCGGAATGAATGTTATTGTCACGGGCCATGTTTATCCTAATTTAGACGAAAAACAGCTTGAAAGAATCGGAATGGTTGATGTGCTTATAGTCCCAGTCGGCGGTCATGGCTATACATTAGACGCACAAGGTGCTATGAAACTTATAAAACAAATAGAGCCAAAAATAGTCGTGCCTACACATTTCAATGACGATACTCTTAAGTTTCCCGTTCCTCAGGATTCTCTAGAGGATGCCTTAAGTGCTATGGGGATGCAACCTAAGGAAACTATTCAAAAACTAAAATTAAAGCCTGGTGATCTAAGTGATATAAGACAACTTATAGTATTGGAAAAATCTTAAAACGAAATTAAATTAAGTTTTTCTTTTTTAGAGTTCTTAGTGCTTGAGTTGAAATTTTCATTTTAACTTTTTTGCCATCGATAACGATTGTTTTTGTTTGTAGGTTAGGCTTCCATGTCTTTTTTGTGTGTCTCATAGAAGGGCTTACATTGCTGCCAAACTGTTTTCCTTTACCGGTGATATCGCATATATTCATATAATTCCTTTAATAAACCAATTAAGATAATATTTTATCTTGTTTTGACGGATACGTCAATATTAACTCTATATGATAAATCCTCATTTCATTGCTATAATATTGTTATGTTTGATAATCTTACTATTTCCGATATCGCAGCAGTCATTATTTCTATACTTATTTCAATGGGATTCCATGAAGCTATGCATGCTTTTGTATCTCACTGGCTGGGCGATACAACGGCCAAAGACGAGGGAAGACTAACACTCAACCCCTTAAAACATGTAGACTTATATACAACTATTTTGCTACCTCTATTAATGATACTTATTCATGTTCCACCAATTTTTATTGCCAAGCCCGTTCCTTTCAATCCTAGTAGAGTAAAGTATGGTGAATTTGGTGTGGCGTTAATTGGACTTGCCGGTCCGCTGACAAATTTATTATTAGCAGTTTTTGCTTCAATTGTTTTTAGAATTATCGGCAGTGATTACATTACTATATCTAATTACCTAATTATTTTTGTAGAAATAAATATTCTTTTCTTTATATTTAATCTTATTCCAATTCCACCATTAGATGGTTCTCGTGTACTTTATGCATTTGCACCAGAACCACTTCAAAATGTCATGAAAAAGATTGAATCTTTCGGCTTCATCTCTATTCTTATTATTTTTGTATTGCTAATTCAAATCATTTGGCCAGTAATTTCATATCTCGATAGTTCAATTTATACTTTATTACTTGGATGAGTCTAAGTATCAATCTATAATATATTATGGCTGGTAAGTACCGATAATATGATTATCTTAATAACTTTTCAATCGGGAGCCCAATATTTTCAGAGACCGTGGTCTTTGAGTGAGTGCACCCACCTGGTTTTCCAGGCTAATCATTTCGGGCTTTCCAGCCAAACTAATTAATAACGGGGTGTGGCGCAGTTGGCTAGCGCGTACGGCTGGGGGCCGTGAGGTCGCCGGTTCAAGTCCGGCCATCCCGACCAAATTTTTAAAAAAGAAAGTTTAATCTCATGTGGATAGAAAAAAATAATAAATTGTATAGAAAATTTGAATTTGATGACTTCAATGATGCTTTTTCTTTTATGGAGAAGGTAGCTACAATTTGTAAACGAGTTAATCATCATCCAAAATGGACTAATAGCTGGAATGTGGTTGAGATTTGGCTATCTACTCATGATAAAGAAGATTCTATAACAAAAAAAGATTATGATCTTGCAGAAGAAATCGATTCTATTGAAGTTTCAAAAGAATCTAATCTTGAAGTAGAAGACAGAATGCTAAAGTTATTCACTGATGGAGGCTCTCGGGGCAATCCAGGACCATCCGCGAGTGGATTTGTGATACTTGATACAGATGACAACATTATCTTCAAGAAGGGAATCTATTTAGGTACTATGACCAATAATCAGGCAGAGTATCTGGCATTAAAGTATGGAGTTGAAGAGCTTTTAAGACGTAAGTCTAAGAGGGTCGATATATACATGGATAGCTTACTGATTATTAATCAAATGAAGGGTATATTTAAAATTAAAAATCCTGATTTATTATTAATATACAAAGATATCAAGTTATTACTTGAAAAGTTTGAATCAGTATCATTTACTCATGTCCCTAGGGAATTAAACAAATTGGCCGATACAGAGGTTAATGTCGCTCTAGATAAAGCTCTAGCATAATCGTAACCAATATGCTATAATATTTTTATCCAGATTGTTGACTAGTCGCTTGTACATTAGTATAAGAGGAAAGTCCGGGCAGCATAGGGAAAGGCAGTTGCTAACGGCAACCAAGGGTAACCTTAGGGAAAGTGCCACAGAGACTATACCGCCCATTTATTGGGTAAGGGTGAAAAGAACAGAAGTAAGAAGCTGTATTTCTTTCTGGTGACAGATAGAAATGGTAAACCCTGCCTGCTGCAAGGAGATGAATTTACCATTTTTGGTTAGTTCCCGCTATATTCATCATTATCCGCTTGATCTAAATGGCAACATTTAGACTAGATAGATGGCTAGATAAAACAGAACCCGGCTTATGGATAATCTGGATAACTAAAAAGAGCTCGCATCGCGAGCTCTTTTTAGTTGCTGGTTAAATGAATATATTATTTCGCTTTACTTGCTACTGAAATAACTTCTTTCATAACAGACGGTTCATTTACTGAAAGTTCACTAAGAATCTTTCTATCAATCTCAATATGCGCCTTTTTAAGAGAGTTAATGAGCCTACTATAGGTTGTTCCATTAATTCTAGCGGCAGCATTGATTCTAGTATTCCATAGCTGCCTAAAGCTTCTCTTGCGGTTCTTTCTGTCTCTTGTTGCATTCTGTAGGGATTTTGTTATCGCTTGTTTACCACGTCGGATACTAACTCTGTTTGAATGAGTCATTCCTTTAGTTGCTTTACGTATCTTCTGGTGTCTTTTGTGGGTTGTTACTCCTCGTTTTACTCTCATGTTCTATACTCCTAATTTGGTCTTAATCATTTTACTGTTAGTATCATTGGCTGTCTGCAGGCTAGAAATCTTTCTTTTAGTCGAAGCCGATTTCTTCTGCATGAAGTGATTACTATTAATTCTACGGGTTCTAACTTTACCGTTCTTAGAGATTTTAACTCTATCCTTTGTTCCACTATGAGTTTTTAGCTTTGGCATTTTGATTGCTCCTTATTACGAAATTAAGTTGTTTTCCAGCAAATTGGGGTTGTTGATCGATGATAATTGTTTCTCCAAGTAAGGCTATCATCTTATTGGCTAGAGTGAATCCTAGTTCTTTATGGGCTAGTTCACGTCCTCTATATACAATTGTTAGCTTAGCTTTGTGGCCGGCATCTAAAAACTTGTTAACCTTGTTGAGCTTTACTCCTAGATCATGATCACTAATCTTTAGTCCGAATCTCATTTCCTTTAGTTCAACTACCTTTGCATTTCTTTTAGTCTTCTGGGTTTGTTTAGTCTTTTGGTAATTAAACTTTCCCCAGTCAATTATTTTTGCAACAGGTGGGTTGGCATCGGGCGATATTTCAACTAGATCTAAATCTCGTTCTTGAGCTAGGTTTAAGGCTTCTTGCCTGGAGTAAACTCCGAGCTGATTACCATCTTGGTCTATAACCCTTAATTGTGCTGCCTGAATATTTTGATTCAGACGAGTGTTCTTGCTGATATACAGGACTCCTTGATATTAACTTAATAATTATTAAATGAATTATAACAGATAAGAGTAAATAGGGCAATATACATTTAGCTAAAAATAAAATGACTCGTGTATACCCGAGTCATTTTATAGTTTATTAGTTTTAGATTTTGTGATTTTGTGTGATGTTTCTTTTATGGAACAACGGCTTGCGAGAAGCCGTTGTTGCGATGTCGTTTTTGTTTTGAGCACTTAATTTATTCAAGTACCATAAACATCTTACAAAAAGCATATACGGCATGTCAATACTAATTATCCATTATTTAAATAAACCTGTGCATAACTTTTTTAATAGATGTAATTTTCAACTAATTTAGAGTTAAATTTACCTATTTAGAGTACTTTAATTATCAAATGAGTATTTCATCTACATTTATCTGCATGATGGTCTATTGCTTTGAATATGATTTCCAACATTCAACTAAAAGCTATGATTGGTAAAGTTTGCCAATGCGGATCCAAACATTGAATATGATTTCCAACATTCAACTAAAAGCTATGATTGGTAAAGTTTGCCAATGCGGATCCAAACATTGAATATGATTTCCAACATTCAACTCCAACTAAACTTTTACCTAAGTAGATATTTTCTAATGATTAATAAATTCAAAAGGCGATATATAGATTTTAATTTTTTAGGAGAAACGATAAATATATTCCTAGTTTTATACGTAAGGTTTGTCGTTCATTTTTATGTACTCAGGACTTAATATGCTAATTTCTGAACTAATAAATTTGAAAAATATACACTAGTATTATATATAAAAGTAAAAATTACATCAAAATATATACGCATATAACAGGGTATAGATGTATCAATTACTACAAATCAAGATTGACTATTGTAAACGATTATGCTAATTTGGAAGAGTAGTAAATTACTTAATTACTACGACGGGTAAGAGTCCCGATAACGCTCTAATTATCAGAAATGATAGTTGAGCGGTCAGTCTGCCGAGGACGATAAGCGCTAAATATTTTTTCAATGAGCGGATTTATCGTCCAAAGCTCAAAGTAATCGTAAAAAGTACTCAATACAAATTGAGTACTTTTTTAGTTAGTCTAATTGTGCGATGATAATTAAATGAGTATGAAAAATAACTATTTAATTTTATTATTTTCTTCGTTGATTTTTATTGCAATGGTTCTTCTTACTGACCCCAAGTCATTGCCCGTATACCTACTTATCTTCCCATTTATTTTTATATTCCTCATTTCTTATAGTATTTTGGAAATACTCTCTAATAAAATATTTTTTATTAGCAATAGTACTCGAAATGGTCGAAAAAGAATCATCATATTATCTTCTTCTTTCCTGATAACTGTTTTATTAGCTCTTCAAACTATAGGTCAACTAGGCATAAGAGATTTAATTACAGTGATTATACTGTGTGTAATTATGATTTTTTACGTAAACAAGGCTTCTTTTAGTAGCTAATGTACTTTAGTAAATACTTCGATTGATATAATATAAAACATATGGATAATAGACAAAATTTTCAACCCAATATGACTTTGCCGCCGCTTGGTGGTGAAACTACTATTAGATCTGATAATAAAAATACTTTAGTCTCTGATAAACAAGAGGCTGGTAAGATACAATCTAACACCGATAAGACCCAGCTACCTTCATTGGATTTTGCGGCAATTAGTTTCGCCCCTCAGCCTCAGCCCGTAAATTCTTCTTCCCAGACAATCACACAGCCTAGCACTCCATCAACTTCTCTGGATAATGATTCTTCAATTCCCAAGGAATGGATTTTGAAGGCCAAAAAGATTATTAACTCAACTATCAGCGACCCCAGACAGCAGAACTTGGAGATTAATAAGCTTAAGGCGGAATATATGAAGCAGAGATTTAATATTGATATTAAGATACCTAATGATGATTGACACTATCGGAGATAAATGATGAATACTTTGATAATTATTCTTATTGTTATAACTCTAATAATGCTTTTGAGTATGGTACCTATTTTCGTTTATGTAAGGAGTTTAGCTAGAGAAAGAAAGAACTATGAGCGTGGCCTTAAAATGGTAACGTTCTTGATTCACATTCCTCCAATGAGCGAGGACATAGACGCTAACGGGAGAGACAGTAGAGATATAGTCGAGGAATCTATTTCTCAAGCACAGATTATGTATAACATCCTAGGAAGTAGCTTTAGGAAAGGCTTTAAGGATAAGTTTTATGGACAAAGGCATTTCTCTATAGAGATTGTCGGTAGTGGATCTAACATATATTTCTATACATCCGTTCCAGTATCACTGATGGACTTAGTTAAGCAGGCGGTTATCAGTTCTTACCCATCGGCCATTCTCGAAGAAATAGAGGATCATAATATATTCAATAAGATAGGGAAGATCAATAGTACTATCGGTGGCGAGTTGGTTCTAAAAGAAGTTTTCGCGTACCCAATTGCTACATACCAAGATCTAAAAAGAGATGCTATGCAATCACTTTTGAATTCACTATCTAGCTTAACTGAAGAAGACGGAGTTGGAATACAGATATTATTAAGGCCGGCAAATCCAGAATGGCGCAAAGAGGCTGCATTGGTTGCGAGTGAGAAAAGAAAGGGAAAGGCTTCTAAGACTGGCACAGATCTAATCGGCGAATGGATTAAACATCTAGCGATTGCTTTTTATAAGGTTCCGGACGATAAGAAAAATGGTTCATCTCCAGAAAAAAAGGAATTATCCTCTACAGAACAATCGGTCGTAGAAGCTATAGAAGATAAGACAAGACATCCCGGCTTTGAAGTATGTATTAGGCTAGTGGCTTCATCCAATGTAAACCAAAGAGCCCAAGCAATTATTAGCAATGTTACCGCCGCATTCACTTTATTTGATTCACAGGGCAAGAATGGATTTAAGTTCAAGGGTACTGACGACATCGAAAGCTTTGTTACCTCATATATACTTAGAACTTTTACTCCACAGAGAAAGAAGAATATATTAAATTCTACAGAGTTGTCTACAATTTTTCATTTTCCTGATCAAAGGAACATTCCAACTTCTCAGCTTGAAAGACAAAGCTCAAAGCAGGTCGATGGACCAAGGAATATACCCGATCAAGGACTACTCCTAGGATATAATATTTTTAGAGGAATCAAGAAAGCTATCCGTATAGATATAGATGATAGAAGAAGACACATTTATACCCTGGGGCAAACTGGAACCGGAAAAACTACTCTCCTAGAAAATCTCGCTTTACAAGATATGCTTAACGGTAACGGTTTTGCATTTGTTGATCCCCATGGAGACATAGCCGATAAGCTCCTATCGATGGTTCCTAAGGAGAGGGCCGAAGATGTGATTTATTTCAATCCATCAGATACAGAAAATCCTTTAGGTCTTAATATTTTTGAATTCACAGATCCTTCTAAGAAAGATTTCCTGATTCAGGAGTCAATCAATATGTTATATAAACTTTACGATCCAAACAAACAGGGAATGATGGGTGCGAGATTTGAGCATATCTTTCGAAATGCAGCTCTGTTAATTATGTCTGATCCAGAGGGCGGAACATTTATAGATATTCCAAAACTATTCACCGATCCTATGTTCGTAAAAGAAAAACTTAAACATACCACAGATCAAACTGTTATTGATTTTTGGACTAAGGAAATGCCCCAAGGTCAAAAGTCTAATGAATTCGGTGATTTAATCAGTTGGTTTACGAGCAAATTCGGCGCCTTTTTATCTAACGAAATGATGCGTAATATTATCGGTCAGACTAAAAGCTCATTCAACCTTCGTGAAATTATGGATAACAAGAAGATATTACTGGTTAATCTAAGTAAGGGGCTAACTGGAGAATTGAATTCAAAACTACTGGGAATGATTTTTGTTATGAAATTCCAGGTTGCAGCCATGAGCCGTTCAGATATACCCGATCAGAATGACAGGGTAGATTTTTCATTGTATGTTGATGAGTTTCAGAATTTTTCAACAGATTCGTTTGCTGATGTTATGTCCGAGGCTAGGAAGTTTCGTCTTAATTTAATTGTAGCTAACCAGTTCACTACTCAGTTAACTGAAGAAATAAGGGCTGCTGTCTTCGGTAATGTAGGTACCATTGTTGCTTTTAGGATAGGGCAGGATGATACAGAACCATTAAAACAATACTTCCAGCCCACATTTGAGGCTGATGATTTACTGAGGCTTGCAACAGGAGACACAATAGTTAGAACTCTTGTTAAGGGGGTACCTACCGCTCCATTTAGCATGACATGCCTAATGCCTCAAGGTAATCCTAATCCTAAGCTTGGAGAGGCCTTAAAACAGCTCTCAGCGGCAAAATATGGTAGACCAAAAGATGAAGTAGCTTCAGAAATTAAGGCAAGGCTAGCAGTTTCTAGTCAACCTTTGTCTGACTCATTAAACAAACTCTCTAGAACCAGTAATCCACTCGCAAGCCCAGTTTCATCTAATCCAATTCAACCTGCAAAAAATGCTTCATTCCTAGATCAGTGGTTGGCTAAAAAAAGTAAGCCTGGCCAAACCGCTCAAGGAGTTGTTGCTGT
>CAIMCP010000114.1 GCA_903839515.1 uncultured Candidatus Saccharibacteria bacterium
ATTATTATATCGATTATGCTATTTGGTAGAAAAATTACAAAAAGAACAATTCAAATATTTTTGGGCTGCTTATGGATTCTTGATGGCTTGCTGCAGCTACAACCTAAGATGTTTTCAAAACAATTTTCAACTCAAGTTATAAACGCGGCAGCTAATGGGCAACCTCATATAATTAGCGCGCCTATGAACTTTTTTGCTGGCCAATACGAGAATCATATAATTCTGTTGAATATTTTTGTAATAATTCTTCAAATTGGTATTGGTTTATTGATACTGAAGAAAAAATTTACGAGATATGGCCTATTACTGTCTATCCCTTGGGGGCTTTTTATCTGGTGGATTGGCGAAGGTTTTTCGGGAATATTTTCAGGTCAGGCAACGATGCTTATGGGATTTCCTGGGGCAGTACTTCTTTATGTAATTTTAGCTATAGCGATATATCCAAAGAAAAATTCAGAAAATGAAAAACCGGCATCATGGCTAATATACTTCTGGGCATTAACCTGGACAACCGGAGCTGTTTATCAACTGTTGCCGGGGCAAAACTCTATATCTGATCTAAGTTCCATGATAGCCGGCAATGGACAGGGGCAACCGGTTTGGCTCTATAATTTAGATTCTAGGGTTGGAAGTCTTATTAATAGCCTTGGGGCAGCACCAGCAAATTCACACATGCCGGCCATGACAATGAATCAGATGGCTAACATGCCCACTGTTCAGGGATCTGGAATATGGTTAATAATACTAATTGCTTTAGCTCAAGTTATTATTGGTATTTGCGTATTTCTACCTAGTAAATACAGAAATCCAATTCTATATTTCAGTATTATCTTGTCGCTGGCATACTGGGTTCTCGGTCAAAGCTTTGGGGGAATATTCACGGGACTTGGGACTGATCCAAATTCAGCTATTTTATATATTGTCCTGGTTATAGCAATTCTACCTTTGAAGTTTGACACAGAAAGTCTTAAAAATATTTCAAGTAAACTAGAGAAATTATTTGTCTAAAATTTATCGAATTAAATTATGCTTGTGCATCGACGACTTGCAATCCGACAATACCCGAGCCTAGAATATTTTCATCACTGGTGATTAATGTCATTTTTTTAGATACTGCCTGGGCGGTTATGGCGAAATCAAATGGATCTCCATGCTGCATATTCTTTTGACTGATAAATTGTCTGGCAGCTAAGGTGTCATATCTAAGTTCTAGAAGTCTACCTTCAGAAATTTCCTTGTCTACATCATCAAAATCTATACTTAATTTACCAAGCCTAATCTTAATACTGCATTCCAATAAACTTAAATTTGAAATGTAAACCTTATTTAGAGGATTAGATATTAGGTTACGTGACTTTTTTCCCAATCTTATATCATCTGATACCCACCATATAAAAGCATTGGTATCTAAAAGAATAGCCATTCTACTTTGTCCTTAATTTGTCCCATAAATTAGTCATCGGAGTGTCAAAGTCCTTGCTTGTCCAGACTTTGCCCTTAAGAGCACCCGGTTTGCGTGGTTTTTGAGCTTCAGACAAAGGGACTATCTTTGCAAAAACCTTTCCGTGTTTTCCAAGTAATATTTCCTCCCCTTCACTAACCCTATCTAGGTACTTGGAGTAGTTTGTCTTAAAGTCGTGAACGTTTACTAAATCTAACATGGCCTTATTATAGCAAAATGGACTAAGTTAGTCAACCTATAGGAATAATTTAAATAATTATTTTTGCATAAAAAATGACCCTAATTTAAGGATCATAATTTTTTCTATTCTTGGAGGGCCCACTGGGACTTGAACCCAGGACACCCTGCTTAAAAGGCAGGTGCTCTAACCAACTGAGCTATGGGCCCGATATTTGCTAAAAGATTTATATAAATTAACCTTTGAACTATTAATATTATCGTTATTAACAGATAAATGTCAATGCTTTTAAGAGTTTAGTTACTTTGAATGACTCTTAGCGTGCTTCGGTTTTCTGTTAGTCCAAATGAGGGCTAAGCAAAATAATGAACCGCCTCCAATAATAAAGGTCTCGAATTTCTGGTACTGAGTCCATAGATTAGAAGCCAGGATTGTATGATTAATACTTTCTGGGAGCATTGGCTGGAGTAGTAATATTAGAAGCAATCCAACAATGATTGATGGAAGAATATTAAATAATCTCTTTGGACCGGTTATGCTATGAAACATAAAAATCATAGTTAGGATTGAAGGGGTGAGTAGTAAAATTATCTTAATTGTAGAGTATCCTATCTGTCCAGCATTGGGATAAATGGCAGTCAGTAAGGATATGGCATTACTAGAAATAAACTGTACGAGTACATAGCCCATACAAAGAGTTAAAAATATTATAGCCGCATCAACTCTAAATAGATAAAGTAAAACTATCGGTAGAGCTAAGGCAATTATAAACAGAATCGTCGCTGACATTAGAATATAATACCATGAGCTTTTTAAAAGTTAAGCTTCTCCCCAAGATATATGTTTTTGCTGCCAATAAATCCACTGTTCATTTCAATTACATATTTAGAATTTTGATTAGAGCAATATGTTTTAGGGTAAGACTTTGGACTTAAATTTTTCTCTAAATGAACAACTTGTTTTTGCTCATTAAGCCAAATTATATCTAAATTGAAGTCCATTTGCTTCATCCAAAAACATGCTTTAGATGATTTGGGTAAAACAAAAAGCATCCCTTCGTTTTTCGGCATATTTTCTACTCCACTCAAACCTCTCGCAAGCTGTTCATTTGAAGATGCAATATTTAGATAATAACGAGAATTATTTATTCTTAGTATGACTTGAGATTTAGATAAAATAGTAAAAAGTAAAACTGTAAATATTAACAGTACTGCTAGTAATCTAAGCACCGACTCGGTCTTTACGTCTTCGACCTTTTGCATTTTGTTCTATATATTCTATTATTTTTGAAGCAACATTATGATTAGTTACTTTTTCTATACCGAAACCTGGACTAGCATTAACTTCTAGTACGAGTGGTCCAATATTTGATCTCATCATATCAACACCACAAATTGGAAGACCCATGGCCTTTGCAGCCTTTTGAGCAGTTTTGCGCTCTTCGTCAGTTAACTTAACCGGAGTTCCCTCTCCACCTTGGTGAAGATTTGATCTAAAGTCATCGTCTAAACTTTGTCTTTTCATACTAGCAACAACCTTGCCGCCTACAACAAATGCTCGAATGTCGGTACCAGCACTCTCGGCGATAAACTCTTGAACTAGAAAACTCACTCCTTCAACATAAAAAGCCTGCATTACAGCCTGAGCGGCTTTTTTAGTTTCTGCAAGTACGACACCATTTCCATGAGTACCTCGAGCTACTTTAATAATTAGTGGAGCTCCACCAACTTGTTCAATAACATCATCTATTTCAGCAGTACCTCTAGCAAATGCAGTTTTTGGTATACCAACACCTGCTCTTGCCATAATTTGAGTAGCTCTTAGTTTATCTCTACTTCTAGCAATAGCAATAGAACTTGCAGTCGTAAACACACCCTGCATTTCGAATTGTCTTGATACGGCACTACCATACTTAGTTAGACTTGCAGCAATTCTAGGAATAATGACATCAACATCCTTTATTTCCTCACCTCTATATCTAACAACAGGCTTATTCTGTTCTACCATAACGTAACATTCAGCATAGTTAACAATACGAACTTCATGGCCACGCTTAATAGCCTCTTCCTTTATTCTTTTAGTAGAGTAGTTTCCAGGTCCTTTTGAAAGTATTACAATCTTCATATCTATTTTTTCCTTTTAACTAGTACATTCTTGGCTATTTTTGAATTTTTAGCAAGCTTTAAAGTTTTTTTCTTACTTTTATCTGGACTACTGGCTATATATTCTTTACTGACATCAACAATAAACTTATTATTAAGAAGTCTTCTGCCAAGCAATATTGGATACTGCATAGTAGAGCGATCTGCAAGTGTAAAATATGCTCTAATTCTACGGTTATGAACTAAAACTACCATTCTTACCTTATATCTCTTTTCGGGTATTCCAGATGAACTTCGTATTACTGCAGTTTCATAGGTTGGAACAGTAATAGTCTCACCAGTGTAATACTTATTCCTTTTGTCGAATAACTTAAAAGATAGTCCTTCGCGTGTCACCTTAATGCCGCTAACCCATACAGAAGAAGTGTCTGCACCGGTATCTATTTTTGCGGGTACGTCGGATATATTAAGCCGCGGGAAAGAAACTAGCTCCTTGGAACCAATGACTAGAATGTTCTGCTTCTTTATCATCTGCATATTATATCATTTTCGACTGTTTTTTGCAAGTTTAATGATGTGCTTTTTGGACTCTAATATAAGCTATTACAATTATGCCTATAATCATCGCTAACAGGACTATAAGTAGCGGAATCAACCCTTCTTGGTTTTTCTTGAGACTTTTCATAATATATTTAAATAAATAGGCTTATGTCTATTACTTATATACTATCAGATTAAAAATATTTTAGAATACTAGCTACTGCGAAAATCTTCAAGAATAGACTTTTGTTTTCGACTTAGTCTTGTAGGCGTGTCAACTATTATTGTTACGATATGAGATCCTCTGCCGTGACCATTTAGACTCGGAACACCGTGAGAAGATAATTTAAAGTCGGTTCCACTTTGCGTACCAGCCGGAACCTTCATTCTGACTGGACCATCAACAGTATCGACTTCAATTGTTACCCCTAGAGCTGAATCAACCATGGAAACATGTTCTTTGCTTAGGATTAAACTACCTTCGCGGGTGAACTTTTTATGGGGCTTAACCCTAACGTTAACAAATAGATCACCCTTTTCTCCATTGAATACAGCTTCTCCGTGGCCTCTTAGACGAATTGTGGCTCCATCATCAATACCTGCAGGTATTTTAAGTTTGATGGCCTGAGAACGCCTCATAGTGCCCTTTCCTTTACAGACACTACAGTTCTTTTCAGGAATCTTGCCAATACCTTCACACTTATTGCAAATCATGGCCTGTTGGATATTGCCAAAAATAGTTCTAGTAGAAGTTACTACTTGCCCGCTACCATTACATGTATCACATTTTTTAAGCTCATGGCCTGGTTCACACCTAGTACCCTTACAGTGCTCACAATTATCTTCAATATTTAGATTAAGTTCGGTCTCAGTCCCAAAAATTGCCTTCTCAAAATCTATCTCAACAGTAGTCTCGAGGTCATTGCCCCTACTAGGCCCACGGCTTTGTTGCTGGCCACCTCTACCACCACCAAAAAAGCTTTCGAATATATCGCCAAGACCAAGGTCGCCAAAGTCAAAATTAGCTCCTTGTGCGCCAGCTCCACCAAACCCAGAGAATGGATTGCCATCGGAAGCTGCACTAGATCCGACTCCGGCATGACCAAACTGATCATACCTTTGTCGTTTCGAGTCATCTTTTAAGACTTCGTAAGCTTCGTTAAGCTCTTTGAATTTTTCTTCATCACCGCCACGATCAGGATGATGCTCAATGGCTTTACGTCGAAAACTCTTCTTTATCTCATCTGCACTGGCACTTTTGCCAACTCCGAGAACTTCATAATAATCCCGCTTTGCCATTATTTTCCTAAAAAATATTAATTAACTTATTTATCTTCTTTTTTCTTTTTCTTATCGTCTTCTTCGACAACTTCGCCCTCTACAGGAGCGTCTTTTTTGTCTGAATCAGAGTCTTCTGATTTTTCATCATCTGACTGTTCATACATCTTAGCACCAATTGGCATTATTTTATCGTTAAGAGCTTTTAGGGCATCCTTGATTTTATCTTGCTCAGCTTCTTTGTCGTCGCTAACTTTTTTAGCTTCTTCCAAGGCTTCATCGATAACTTTCTTATCTTCATCGGTAATCTTGTCGGCATTATCTGACTTCATTTTTTCAGCTGAGTAAATTGCATTCTCTAGCTGGTTTCGGTCTTCAATAGCTTCTCGCTTTTTCTTATCTTCATCGGCATGCTCTTCAGCTTCTTTAGCCATCTTTTCAACTTCAGTCTTATCTAGGTTGCCACTTCCTTGAATAGTAATGCTCTGTTCTTTTCCAGTGCCCTTATCCTTAGCAGTAACATTTAGGATACCATTGGCATCAATATTAAATGTAACTTCAATCTGAGGAACTCCTCTTGGAGCTGATGGAATGCCATCAAGCACAAATCTACCAAGAGACTTATTGTCTGCAGCCATTCCTCTCTCACCTTGAAGAACGTGGACTTCAACAGATGCTTGATTGTCGGCAGCCGTTGAGAATACTTCGCTCTTCGATGAAGGAATTGTAGTATTGCGTTCAATTAGTTTAGTCATAACACTACCCATAGTTTCAATACCAAGAGATAGTGGAGTAACGTCTAGAAGTAATACGTCTTTGACATCTCCCTGAAGCACACCAGCTTGAATTGCAGCACCAATAGCTACTACTTCATCTGGATTAACGCCCTTCATAGCTTCTCGGCCAAAGATCTTTTTAACCTTTTCTTGAACAGCTGGCATTCTAGTCATTCCACCAACTAGGACTACTGCTTGAATATCGCTAGCCTTAAGACCAGCATCTTTAAGAGCCTTTTCACAAGGATCTGCAGTCTTATCTATTAGATCTGCTACAAGTGATTCAAGCTTAGCTCTAGTTAGCTTGTGTTCGAAGTGCTTAGGTCCATCAGCATCAGCAGTTAGGAAAGGTAGATTAATATCTATTTCATTAGTTGTAGAAAGTTCTATTTTAGCTTTTTCTGCTTCATCTCTTAGTCTTTGCATTGCAGCTTTATCTGAAGTTATATCTACACCATTTTCTTTTTTGAACTGTTCTGCTAAGTAGTTAAGAATAACTCGGTCAAAGTCAGCTCCACCTAGGTGAGTGTCACCATTAGTAGACTTTACTTCGAAAACTCCGTCGCCTAGTTCTAGGATTGATACATCGAAAGTACCACCACCAAGGTCGTATACGGCTATCTTTTCATCTGATTTAGAGTTCTTGTCCAGTCCGTAAGCAAGAGCAGCTGCCGTTGGTTCGTTAATGATTCTTTTTACTTCAAGTCCAGCAATCTTACCGGCATCTTTAGTGGCTTGTCTTTGAGAGTCGTCAAAGTAGGCAGGAACAGTAATAACTGCTTCTGTTACTTTGTCGCCTAGGAAACTTTCAGCATCAGCTTTAAGTTTAGATAGGATCATAGCACTAATTTCTTCTGAGCTATATTCCTTGTCTCCCATCTTAACTTTTGCACTTTGTCCGCTTTTTACAATCTCGTAGCCCATAAGCTTTAGATCTCTTTGGACTTCCTTATCTTCAAATCTACGACCAATTAGTCTTTTCACCTCATAGATTGTATTGCTTGAGTTAGTAACCTGTTGACGACGTGCAACTTGTCCGACAAGTCTTTCCTTGTTCTTGTTTACTGCAACTACAGAAGGAGTAGTTCTTGCACCTTCTGAGTTAGCTATAATTTCACTTTTACCAGCTTGCATTACTGCCATTGCTGAGTTTGTTGTTCCTAAATCGATTCCTATAATTTTTGACATATTATTTCTCCATTCTTACTTTTACCATTGCATGTCTCAAAACTTGATCACCTAATGCGTAACCCGCTTGAAGTTCTTCGCTAATTACTTCTCGCTTACCTTCACCTTCTTCCATAGAAACGGCTTCGTGGTATTTAGGGTCAAAGATTTCTCCGACAGTTTTTATACGCTCACAACCAACATCCTTAAGTACTTTCTCAAACTGCTTAACGATTCCTTCTATACCTTTGATATAGTCGTTATCTTTAAGTTCAGCGGGAACGTGCTTTAACGATCTTTCAAAATTATCGGTTACGGGCAAAAACTGTTGGACAATTGATCCGCTTACAACTGCTCTAAAATTCTTCATCTGCTCTTCTTGCTGACGTCTAATGTTAATAGTGTCAGCTCGTTCGCGCTGAAGAGCTAATGTTAGCTCTTCAATTCTTAGATCCTCAACTACTACTTTTGCTTTTGAGGTTTTTTTACTTGCTTCATCTTTACTCATATAACGCTCCTTCTAATGCTTCTCCCGTTTTTTGTACATATTCCATCACTTCTCTATAGCTCTGCCTTGTTGGACCAAGGACACCAATATAGCTATTGCCGGAAAATGGACTATTAAAACGACTAATAATTAATGAACATCCAGCACTGCGACCAATTGGATTTTCAGTACCAATGTAGACACTAAGTGGTTCGTTTGGCGCAGCTTCTCTAAGCCAAGGCTCAAGATTGTCCAGAAGCCTCGCAACCTCCTGGACTTGAGACTTTTGAATAAATTCAGGCTGACCAAATAGATTAGATAATCCACTCATATACATCTGATTGCCAATTGTAGCTAGGCCTAAATTACTAGTTAGTTCAACTAAAGTATCGACTGCATTTCTTATTACCCGCTCAGGTATACCGCCGCCATTAACGCGTGCGCTAATTGCTCTATGGGCACCTCTTGAGTCTGGTAGCTGCTTAATTGTACTTATTGAATTAACGTAATGACGATAGCCTTTGTCTGTTGGAATTCTTCCAGCGCTAGTGTGAGGCTGAGAAATTAATCCCATGCGCTCAAGTTCGACCATTTCAGATCTAATTGTCGCTGGACTGACATTAAACAGTTTTGCAAGCAAACTACTACCAACCGGAGATGCAACTTCGGCGTATTGCTCAATAATAGCTGATAATATTTTATCTTGTCTATCTGTCATATAACCAATATACCTAATTAGCACTCGCTCGTCAAGAGTGCTAATTAAATTAATTAAGGTATTTTTCTGTATCCGTAATTAACTCTTTTAATAGATTCTGAACTTCATCTGAAATCGAACTATTTTGACTACTGGATAATGATATTTCGCGTATATGATTAGCTGATTCATTTACATTATGAGCTATTACAAAATTGTAATATGGATCCACTAACCCTGATCTAAAAATAGTAATAGCAGTAGTTAGCCTTCTTCTCACTTCGTCTTGCGCCATTTCGCCGCGTCCTTTTAGCCTACTAATCCATTCTTTAAAACTCGGGGGTAGTAACATAATTATCTTAGCATCTGGTTTGTATTTAATAATTGACTTAATCCCGCCTATGTCGACGTCAGTAATAGCTATTTTAGAATCGCCCAGAGTACCCTTTAATTCCTTGATGCTAATTCCACAAATTTGCTGAGCGTGAATAATTTCTGCTTCTAAATAGAGGCCTTTCCTTAAGCCATCAAGAAATTCATCCTCGGTTTTAAACCAGTATTCACGTCCATTAACTTCCATGATGCCATTATTAGCCCTAGGTTCACGAGTTGAATCGGTAACAATAAAGCTAAAGTCATTTTTTTTTACAAGTTCCTTAATTACAGTATTGCGACCTGTTGAGCTTGGAGCAACAAGTAAAGTTAGCTTAACTTTTTTTAAAATATCAAGCGAATCTTGACTCGGGCTATAGTCATCTAATATATTTTTGAATTCTTCAATTTTTTCTAGCTTGTTCATGAGTAGGTAAATAAACTATACTAAAAGTATATGAAAAAAGCACCTGACTTTAGTCTTGAAGACCAAAATGGCAACTTAAAATCTTTAAAAGATTATGCCGGTAAATGGATAGTACTGTACTTTTATCCTAAAGATAATACTCCGGGATGCACCAAGGAAGCCTGTAATTTTAGAGATGCAAGGGAGCAAATTGAAATAATAACCGGAGCTGTAGTTATTGGAATTTCTAAGGATTCCGTAGCGTCACATAAAAAGTTTGCCGAAAAACATAATTTGAACTTTGATCTACTGAGTGATCCCGAGCATGAGACTATCTCTGCTTATGGCTCCTGGGGGCCTAAAAAGTTTATGGGCCGAGAATTCTTTGGAATACATAGAAATACTTATCTTATAAGCCCTGAGGGTGAAATAGTTAAAGAGTACTTAGGCGTAAATCCGACTACTCATGCCCCACAGTTAATTAAAGATCTTACTGAACTAGCCAAAAAATAGACTATTCTTCTCGTTTTAGCATTACAGTAAAAGCTTCAGATGGAATGTCGACTTTTCCGAATCGCTTCATTCTCTCTTTTCCTTTTTTCTGTTTTGTTAGAAGCTTCTTCTTTCTAGAGACATCGCCACCATATAGTGATCCCGTAACATCTTTTCTGAATGCACTAATATCTTCTCTGGCTATAAATCTTCCGCCAATTCCTGCCTGAAGACTAACTTGGAATTGTTGCCGAGGTATTACATCTTTTAATTTTTCAGTTACAACTCTACCAATGGCTACACTTTCAGTCCGGTGAACAATAATAGCTAGGGCATCAACTTTTTCACCAGCAATATAGAAATCTACTCGCACAAGATCTTCAGCCCTATAGTCGCTTATGTCATAGTTAAATGACCCATAACCACTAGTTAGGCTTTTAAGCTGATCATAAAAATCTGTTAGTAAATTAGCTAGCGGGGCATCAAAATTAATTATCGCAAGATCAGCATCTACATAACTTATATTTTTCTGTAATCCACGTCTTTGAACTATTAACTGCAGTATTGGGCCCAAATAATCTTTAGGTAGGACTATTTCACCATTAACCCAAGGTTCCTTAATCTCGAGAACTGTACTAACATCTGGAAGTTCTGAAGCAGACTTTATAACTATTTTCTCACCACTAGTAAGCTCGACCCTATAATCTGTTGATGGGTTGGTGATAATTAGATCAAGATCGTATTCGCGCTCCAGTCTTTGCTTGACTATATCCATATGAAGAAGACCTAAGAAACCTATTCTAAACCCATGTCCTAGGACTGAAGAATTTTCTGGCTCAAACTGCAAGGCTGAATCGCTAAGACTTAGTCTATCTATAGCGTCTTTTAGGGTCTTATAGTATTCATTCGTGCTAGGAAAGAATCCAGCATAAACAAATGGCATAACATCTTTATATCCAGGTAATGAAATTTCAGCAGGATCAGATTGCAGAGTTACAGTATCACCAACTCTAGCTTCACGAGTGCTTTTAAGGTTAGTGACTATGTATCCAATTTCTCCACAAAGAAGAGCTGGTTGTGAGCTCATTTCTGGAGCCAAATTTCCCACTTCCAGGGCGATACCATTAGATCCCGTAGACATCATTTTGATATTAGCGCCTTTTTTGATTTGTCCATCTACAACTCTAACGTAGAGAATAACCCCGCGGTAGTCATCGTAGTAACTGTCAAAAATCAAGGCAGTAGTGGCTTTTTCAGGTGCGCCAACTGGGTGTGGAACTTTTTCAATAATACTTTCGAGAACTTTGTCTACGCCAACACCAGTTTTAGCGCTGACCAGTAATATATCTTCTTTTTTACAACCAAGAAGACCAATGACTTCGCGGGTGACCTTTTCGACATCAGCCGCGGGTAGATCAATCTTATTGAGTACTGGAATAATTTCAAGATCAGCCGCCATTGCAAGGTATACATTAGCCAGAGTTTGAGCCTGAATGCCCTGTGATGCATCAACAACTAGGATTGCACCTTCACAGGCATTAAGACTTCTAGATACCTCATAGCTAAAGTCTACGTGTCCGGGAGTATCTATAAGATTAAGCTCGTAGCCTTTATATTTCATTCTAACTGGGGCTAGCTTAATAGTAATTCCCCGTTCACGCTCGAGATCCATCTTATCCAGGTGCTGACTTTTCATATTACGTATCTCAACAGTACCGGTTTGCTCAAGAAGCCGATCGGCAAGCGTACTCTTACCGTGATCGATATGAGCGATAATACAAAAGTTTCTAATGTGTGACAGATCCATTTGGGGCATTATACAAGGGGTTGGGCTAGTATTCCACCCTAAAAGGTTTTAAAATTAACTTTTTGAACTTTCTAACAACAATTCTTGCCTCTTCTAGACCAAATAAATATGACATACCAAGATGAACACTAAAGACAATTCCAGCAATAATTAGCAGCTTCGCTCCAAGTAAGAAGAAGCCTTTATCTAGAGCACCTAAAGGTAAGAAACTAAGTGTTATGACCCCAGCTATAACACTAAAGCCAGTTACAGATATTATTTTTAAAAGTCCACCAAAGAAACCTCGGTTAAATAGTAGATGATCTCTCTTAAACATAATTGTAGCTAAAATTAAAACCTCGACAAATGCGACAATTGATGCAGCAATGGCTAGTCCTATTGCACCATAATTTTGAGGTTTGGTTAGGTCCCATACCAAAAATACGTTAAATGAGATTGTAAAAATAGACACAAATAATGGCGTTTTTGTGTCATTCTGGGCATAGAACCAACGAGATATAAACTGATATATAGTGTTGAAAAATATAGCTACAGTTAAGTATCCGAAAATTAGAGATATTTCCGGTGCATTACGGGAAAATATTAAGCGGGCTAAATACCCACGAGCGAAATAACAAACAACAATAACTGGCATAACTAACCATATAATTACTCTTAAAATTCGCAAGAAGTCTGACCTGAATAAGTCCGGTCTGCCTTCAGCTAATCTGTTGGTTAATCTCGGAAAAGCCGCTGTAGATATGGCAGTACCAATCAGAATCACTGGAGCTATTGAGAGAGTATAGGCATTATTCCAATATGAGACATAACCTTGTCCTATTCGAGTTGCAAAGTTGGTTTCAACTATGTTTTCAAGTTGATCAATCCCCTGGTCAAGTCCTCTAGGTGGAAGATTGCGTAAGATTCTTCGGAAGTCCTTATTGCGCCACATAATTTTTGGAGTCCACTTAAAGTCTGTCTTCGTTACACCAAGCGCAACTATAACTAGCTGAATTGAAGCTCCAGCAAATGCACCAATTCCAAGGCCAACAATTCCAATATTATCCTTAAAAATGAATATGCTTAGTATTATGCAAATATTGTAAAAAATTGGAGCAATGGCGTAGAAGAAAAATCTACCAAAAGTTTGCTGTACACTGGCCAGTATTCCCGAAATCGTGAAAAGTAATGGATTAAATGACAGAAAACGCATAATTATTACTGCGTCGTCAAGTTGCTGTGGGGGTAATTTTGGAGCAACTATATGTCTAATTAATGGGCGCGCAAAGACAAAAATAATAACGCCAACGAAGGCCATGATTATAGCCAACAGGTTCATGAGGCTAGAAGATAATTCCCAAATTCCCTTTTTATCTCCCTTATATAGACGCTCAGCAAGGATTGGCATGAATGCTACGCCAAGAGCTCCAGCAGCAAGCGTAAAGTAGAAGAAGTCAGGGATATTGAAGGCAGCAAAATATGAGTCTGTAGAATGAAGACCAACTGCTGGGAAGTTGGCATTAACGAGTTTAGTACGAAGAAAGCCTAGTAACTGGCTAATAAATGCAGAAGCTACCAGTAATGCTGCAGCATTACCAAGTGTTAGTTTTTGAGTAAATCGTCTTTTAGGCTTTTCATTCATTGGCATGTCTTATATTACTTAGTATATGTTACTCCTTATTTAGTTGATAGATTAAAGTTAAAAAATCTAAGTATTATATCTTCTTGAGCCGTAGCCCGAAGTTATAATCTTTTTTTGATCAGGAGTTAGAATACCAAGTAGTGTTGGTATTCCAAATACTGAAACAATTCCAAGACCAATAAGGCTTAGAAATTTCTTCCTATCCATAGGCTGATTTAGAATCGGGTCTATTTTGATCATTTATTTATTTTTGTTTATTTTTTGTTTGGAATTATCCACTTCTTAGCATAAGAGTTAATGCTTGGGCTGTCAAGAAAAAACTAATTAGTAACAGCGGAATAAAGTATCTGACCAGTATAAAGCCCAGTACTCAAAGAACTATTAGCACAAACTCCATACCAAACATTAGTAGTAACGGCAGGATTAGCAGCCACGGAAGAGGTAACTATCGTAGTTGCAGGTACGTTATTGGCAACAGCGCCGGCAAACACAGCGGAAATTGGATATGCAGTATTACTTATAGATGATGTTGGGCCAGGTCCGAAACCGCCAACGCCATCAACTCTATAGCCCCATTGATTAATCCCTAAAGCGGTTGGACTTGAATAGGTTCCAGTTCCTGCAGTTATGTTTGAAGTGCCATTAGACAATGAGGTGGAGGTACTATTTGTTGAGAGAGTAAGGGTATAGCCCGTGGAGCTACCTGTTAAAACTGAGACAGAATCGTTATTAATAGAACAATCTCCGGTGCCATCAGAAGGAGTAACGCCTACGCTAATGTTATTTGAGCTTGTTAAAGTAATGCCGCATGTATTATAAGTGCAAGTTCCATATTTACCAGTACCGTAAGGAAGAGCCATGGCAGTATAAATGGGGAGCATAATGAATATTGTTAATAGTGTTACGGTAGCTAAAAAGAATCTAATGAATCTAGATTGGATAATTTTATACATCTTAATTACTAATTCCTTTTCTTACGATGGTTCTGTTTTTTTCTTTTTCGCCTTCCTAAACTGAATGCTATGTATGAAACAATAATTAGTGAGATAATTATCCCAGTGTATATTCTGACTGCTTTAGACATTACTAAAACATACTTAGTTCCAAGATACTGATTTTTTCCAAGGAAATTGACATTGCCAGAAACCTTGAACAAACCAAAAGAAGGCGACTTATTCCAAGGCAAAGATAAGTTCCGAACAGTTTGAGGTAATATAAATTTTTGACCATTTAGTAAATATTTAGTATTGCCGAATAGGTCACTCACCTTATATTGAAAATTAGCTCGAAAATATATTGAACCGCTGTTCTCAATTTTAATATTTGAAGTTAGCGGTGGACTTTGAAAGAAATTAGACTGCCATGTCTGCAATAATCCTTTTTTAACAACCTTGTCTCCAACTTGCATCAAAAATAACATACCAACTCTCTCGTTAATAGTTACTCCGATTAGAGCTTTTGGGTTATTTGTTTGCCCGAAAGCAACCGCATAGTATCCACCATCCTGAGTGCCCGCAGGAACACTAAGTGTATAGTTAACTTTTTCTGTCTGTCCAGGTGCCACAGAGCCACTTTCTATAGAAAATTTGAACCAACTCGAAACATCGACCGCTCCGGGAATAGCTTTGTAGTCGGGCGTATAATCCTGGCCCGTTACATTGTATGGGGTTGCATAAACATTAAAACTGTACGTTCCATCTCCCTGGTTGATAATCAAAAATGAACCACTGACAGACTGGCCTGGATTTACCTTAATTTGAGATACCGCCGGAGAAATTGTAAGATCTTGGCTGGCAGCGAAAGCATGAAGAGGTTTAATGAAAATTACTAAAAATAAAGATAAACTTAATACAAAAAAATATTTAAAATAATTCCCTCTAACCATTAAAGGTATTATACATTAATTAATTTAAATATTAATATTAATTTGCGGTTGCGGTATAAGTTATAGTGCCAGTATATGGCGTTGTTGATCCTGCCTGAGATGTATTGGCAGCAACAGCATACCAAACGGTGGTTGTCGCGTTAACGGCAGTGGTTGATGTCGTGGCTATAGTATTCGGTGAACCAGTTGCTGGCACTCCGGCAAACTTATTAGTGCCACTAATAGATTGGTTGCTAACACCGACCGATGGACAGGTAGCACCAAAACCACCAACCCCTGATACACAGTAACCCCAGGTGTTGACTGCCTGAACAACAGGAGTAGCTTGAGAGCCGCTAGATGCTGGAATCTGGTTGCTGCCACTAGCTAAGTAGGTATTAGCGGTTGAGCTGGCTAATGTAAGCGTATAGCCAGCAACATCATTTGTGTTCACTGTTACAGTATCGCTACCTATAGTCTGAGAACCTGAGCCTGTAGGTAATACGTTAAGCGTAACTGTCCCGGTGCTAGAGACGCTAATAACTGAGCTTATGGTTGAATTAATAGTTGTGCTAGCTGTTGCTGCAGTTACAATTGATGTGCCGCCGAAAAACAGTGCCAAAAATAACATCGCTGCAAATGGAGATTTGAGCCGAATATATTTATTTATTTTCATCAATTACTACTATTATCATCCAAAATTAGTTATTGTATTCCCTGCAATATTAGCATAAGGAAATTGTCACTGTCAAAGTGATACAGGTTTAATTAGCTGTAGCGGTGTAAGTGACGCTACCAGAATAGGTTCCAGTACTCTGAGATGTATTGGCAGCAACAGCATACCAGACAGTTGTTGTTGCATTAACGGCTGGCACTGAAGTCGTAATAATAGTGTTTGGGGAGCCAGAAACTGGCACTCCTGCAAACTTATTCGATCCTATTGCTTGGTTGCTTGCCGTAACGCTTGGACAGGTAGCACCAAAACCACCAACCCCTGATACACAGTATCCCCATGTATTGGCAGTCTGAACAACCGGACTGGCCTGAGTTCCGCTAGATGCTGGAATTGAATTAGCCCCACTAATAAGAGAATTACTCCCCGAGCTACTGGCAATACTTAAAGTATAGCCTGCGCTGTTATTGGTATTAACCGTTACTGTATCACTTCCTATAGTCTGAGAACCTGAGCCAGAAGGAAGTACGTTAAGTGTAACCGTCCCAGTGCTAGCAATACTTATTAATGATGAGAGCGTAGAGTTAATTGTTGTGTTAGCGGTGGAAGCACTAACTATAGATATAATACTGAAGACCGAAATAACACCTAGTATAAGTGTTAAAAATATCCATAATTCAAATCTTTTTACTTCTTGTTCCATTTGTATTTTTTAACTTCTATATAAATTATAACATATGCCTGTTTTGGGTCTATGAATAACCTTAATAATTATAACCTTCCGTGGTAAAATATTATTAAATAAGGAGTATAAAATATGCCGTCAGTTTATCCATATCCTACAGAGCCCGTTAGGCTTCCTTCGGTTAATGGTGATGATGGTACCTGGGGTGAGATACTAAATAACTTTTTGGCCTCGTCGCTTACTGCAACTGGCTTCTTGAGCTCAATATCTGTTAAAACTGCAAACTATACAATGGGACAGTATCCCGGTGAGACAGTCCTTGCAAATGCATCGGGAGGCTCTTTCACCGTAACTCTACCTGACGCTACACTAACAACAAATTTTTATACAGTCAAAAAGACTGATTCGTCGGGTAACTCTGTAACTGTAAGTACAACTTCTTCTCAAACTATTGATGGGGGATCTAGTGCTGTAATTTCCGTTCAGTATGTAAGTGTAACAGTGGTCAGTAATGGCGCTAATTGGTTTGTGGTTTAGTCTATGTCATATAATCCAGTTAACCCCAATGGTCAAACAACAAAAGCAAATTCGGCTCCAGTAACAATTGCCAGCGATCAGAATATAGCTCTAGAGACCGGTGGAAATCTCGCATCAATCGTCACTAATACAAATAGTCTTAATAATACAGTAGGTACACTTAGTGCTGGAACTGCAGCAACTAAATCGTTAGCTGTTGGTGGTGTATACAATTCAAGTGCTCCAACTCCAACTACCGGACAACAGCTATCTCTTCAATTAGATGGTTCTGGTAATTTAAAAATCAGCGGAACCGTTACGGCAAACCTTGGAACAATTGATGGTGCTGCATTAGCTACCAATCAAACAGATGGAAGTCAAAAGACGAAAATAGTCGACGGATCAGGAAATGTAATTGGTGCTACGAGCAATGCACTGGATGTAAATATTAAATCTGGTGGATCGAGTGGAACCCAATATACCAACAATGCTGTACAAGCCACCCCTACAGGAACAGTTGCCCTGGGTTATGACGGAACTAATGTTAGGGGACTATTGACAGATGGTACTGGTAAATTACAAACTAACATAACAAATACATCATTAGCTGTTACGGGAACTTTCTATCAGGCTACACAGCCAGTATCTGGTACCATAACGGCTAACCTTGGAACAATTGATGGTGCAGCGACAGCCGCAAAACAACCAGCTCTTGGTACTGCAGGAACTCCAAGTTCGGACGTACTAACAGTTCAGGGTGCTTCGTCAATGACCGCACTAAAGGTGGACGGCTCTGCGACAACACAACCCGTATCCGGTACTATCGCTGATAGTAATTCGGCACCAATAGTAGGTGGATCGACACAATACTCATTAGTTTCAGCTGCATCAACCAATGCCACCAATATAAAAGCCACTGCAGGTGTTGTTTATAGTATCCAAGTTTTTAATAATGGCTCCTCTCTAGGATACCTAAAGCTTTATGACAAGGCGACAACTCCAGCACCGGCAACCGATAGCTTAGTATTAA
Source organism: uncultured Candidatus Saccharibacteria bacterium (assembly GCA_903839515.1). Taxonomy (GTDB): domain Bacteria; phylum Patescibacteriota; class Saccharimonadia; order Saccharimonadales; family UBA4665; genus CAIYEO01. The sequence continues at coordinate 18,154 of CAIMCP010000114.1, forward strand.
AATCTACAATAATTATTCCTCATGGATCTGGTGCTGGTGCAGGTGTTGTTGTTTCCCTGCCGGTACCAAAGAAATTTACTAGCGGCATTGGTTTTGCTATTACCGGAGCTATAGCAACAACTGATGCAACGTCAGTTGCAGCTAGTCAATTTGTAGTGAATATAGATTACATTTAAAAGGAATATCTCATGGCAATATCGTTAGTTCAAAAAGCTTCGAGTGGTGTTGGCGGTACAGGCAACGGAACAGGATCAGCAAACGTTCTATTCTCTAGCGCCCCAAAGACAGGCAACCTGGTGGTTGTTTGTATTGGAAATGCGGCCAGCAACAATGCCAATGGATATTCGGTAACCGGTGACACTAGCGCCACTGCGGCTACTTACATCATAGGATCTGGTGGAACTGGTAGATCTTCTGCTCAATATGCCTATATAGTTGGAGCAACCCCGGGAGTGAGTGTTGGCGCCACCCTAACTGGCGCTGCATTGTATCTAGACGTTTATGAATTTACGGGTAATGTTATTGCTACTAATGGTACGGCTTCAACCTTCTATGATGGTGCATCGTCATTCGCCTCTGCCACTTATGCACTTCAGCCAACTGTGGGTGACGGCTCTATAGGTGCAAATACATCTGTTGGCCCTACTGTTACGGTAAACACTTCCAGCGGTGTAATAGTTTCATCACTTGCTGTGGGTAGCAACATGGGTACTGTAGGTGGTCCGGCTATCGGAGATCCATCTGGTACTGCAACTTATACTTTTGGAAACCTTAATCCAACAACAGCTACATTTGCAATGAGTGGATATGGGATATCTCCATCAACAGGAACTCACCAGCCATATTTATCTGGAACTAGCGGTACATCTAGAGCAGGAAATGCGACAACTGTAGTCTATAAGGCATCAACAGCCCCGACTGTAACCACACAAACCGCAACCAACATTACTGCAACTAGCGCTACACTTAATGGAACATTGACCAGTAATGGTAACGGATACATGGCGGCAGAAGGATTTTATTACGCCAGCACTAGCACAAATCCAAATTTACTTAGTGGTGGAGATACTGTCGGCGCATTAACCCCTTCAATCGCATACAATTCAGGAGGAACTTTTACGTTAAACATAACAGGTCTTATTCCTGGAACTACTTATTATTTTAATTCCTATGCTCAGAATAGTGGCCAGGCAGCGCTCAATGGTACTCTCGGTACTGACACAAAATCATTCAAAACACTTGGAAGTCGTTCGCTAAATCTACTTGGAGTGGGTAGCTAAGGATTGTTTGGTAGAACAGAAAGATATCCAGCAATTTTTTTCAATTTCGAAAATATATCATTAGTATTTGTTGGAGCTAAATATATTTGACCAATATTATTCAAATTAATATTTTTAACAATATTGTCATACTGCAGTTTAATTATTCTACTTGGTGTCACACTATTAGAATTATTATCTAACCAATGAATGCTGTTAGTTGGTACTATAGATGAATTAGATAATATTTTTTCTATTTTACCGTTACTATTATTAATATAAACATACCTTACTGGCTCTATTGTTGACCGTATTTCAGTAGTCGCAGCAAAACCTTTTTGGCTAAATTTTAATACAAATGAACTAACAATAATAAGCCCAAGCAATATATAGCAAACTTTAACTCCAAAATTCTTTCTCACAAGAACTATAATTTTAAACTAAATAGTATATGTTGTAAATAAGTCTATATAAACGTTAACGGTATTATGCCGTTATAACTGGACGAAAACCATCGATAAATCTAGTCTTAGGTAGCTGTTTAATTATCTGCTGTTTCTTCCGTAAATTAACATTCAGAGCTTCCTGATTAATGGAACCCGTAGGTGCTACATCAAAATATTTACTTTCTGGACGAGCGACAGGTTTTTGTATAATATTTTCTGGTTGAACAATTTGAACCTGAATATTCTTAGGTTCAATCTTTAATATTTCATATGCTGGGGTATATGAAGCTGGAATCTTTACGACAGAAGGAATTGTACTATACCTTTGTCTAATTTTATCTGCTTTAGTTTGACGATTACTAATCATAATTATTAGTACCGAAAAATAGTACAAAGCAATAATTGGTATAGCAACCACAAATTGAGTTATTGGATCATAGGTAAAGGGCAGAACTAGAGCAATTACTATAGCCGATACAATAACATATTTTTGGTACTTCATTAGCTCCTTAGGTTTAAATGGTTTAACCCTATTGATAAAGTCCATTATGAGTGGTATCTGAAATAGGATTGCAAAAGCAATAATAAGATTTATGACGTAGTTAAAATAGTCATTAGCTGACAAAAGAGGTGCTATATTTTTGCTAGAATAGCCTCCGAAGAAATGTAGAGACAAAGGCAGCA
>CAIMCP010000115.1 GCA_903839515.1 uncultured Candidatus Saccharibacteria bacterium
AGCTAACCTTGAAAGTCTTAACGATGAGGCTATCGCTGAGCAACTCGGTTGGAGTGAAGAGGAAGCCATAGAATTTATTACTCCAAGCACTCGACGTCGTTTTGCAGTCAGCAACATCACTGACCCTATGGAAGCATTAGACAGAGTCAAAGCTAACCTTGAAAGTCTTAACGATGAAGCTATCGCTGAGCAACTCGGTTGGAGTGAAGAGGAAGCCATAGAATTTATTACTCCAAGCATTCGACGTCAATTAGCAGTCAACAACATCAACAACCCTATGGAAGCATTAGACAGAGTCAAAGCTAACCTTGAAAGTCTTAACGATGAGGCTATCGCTGAGCAACTCGGTTGGAGTGAAGAGGAAGCCATAGAATTTATTACTCCAGGCATTCGACGTTATTTTGCAGTCAACAACATCACTGACCCATTCTCAGGTTTAATAGACTATATAGATGGAAGAATTCAATATGGCGGAACTTATTATTCTGGCAAAGGACGAGTATTGCCGCCCGGGTAAGCCGAATAAAGGCTTAACTCATAGCGTGATTTAATGAAATATAACAAGGTAGCATTATTAGCTGAGTTGTAATTATTGTCGGATCAATCCACATCTTCGGTCCTTATCAATTCTTCTATTTCAGAAACAACAATATCCTCATAGTTAAAAGTTTTGACTAGGAACCATTCGCCCAGCCATTTATATTACTACCTTTACACATAAGCATTTATTAATTTATAATTGCAGCACATGAATACAAATTCTAAGCGTCCTTTATTCATCCATCAGAAATTACTTTTTAGAATATTAATATTTTCTTTTATTTTAGTTGTAATTATTTCTTTTATATATCTTTTGCTTATTCCGTCGCCTTCGCCTTGGTATTATGGTGGAATTATCTCTGAAATTGGTGCACCACAAGGTATGACCGTAGACAAAAATAGCTCAGGAAATCGACAGGCATATACGGGGTTTCTATTTGACGATCCTTATGCAAGTAGAAATTTTATTGGAAAAGTGAGTAATGATTCTATTAGGAAATATTATATTAATAAATTAAACTCCATCGGATTTCATAACGCTCACTGGCAAGATAATCATGACGGAACAGCAGCGGGTGTTTGGGCTTCCTGCAAACAAACCGCAATAGTAGCTGAATTTAATCAGTCGGTATTAGTTCCAGATACTGATCCTCTACAAATCGAAGTCTCTCAAAACTTTAGAGACGGTCCACCTTGCCCACATGTTATGCCTGCAATCTTAAGTTATTCTCAATTTTTATAACGGATTATCTAAAATATTACAAAAGGAGTTGAAAAATTCTAATTTAGCTTCTTTTATTTCTAATTATTTTACGTATCGTCTATTTAATTAACAAAAGTACCATTATTTATAATAGTTTTGACTCAGCCTGTCTAAGAGCCAAACTCATCCGATAGTTATTCTGAAGAAGTTGTTTATTATTATTCAAGAATTGCCAGTATAAATGACTATATTGACTGTTCTTAGCTTCTTCTAAATTTGACCACCATCTACCCATCTTTTGAAGATAATTACCGCCAGAGATATATGGCTTTGTTGCAATAACTCCACCATCCGCAAACTGGCTCATACCCAGTACATTAGGAATCATAACCCACTCATAAGCATCAACATACATACTGCTAAACCACTCAAGAACAGATCCTGGATCATATTCATTTAATAGAAACCAATTTCCAAGAACCATTAATCTCTCAATATGATGGTTATAGCCATATAAATGAAGAGTATGTAAAACTTCTTTTATAGGCACTGGTAAATCTTGATCTAAATATGATTGATCGTACCACCAATTTTCAAGCTTTTTTGTAAATCCGAAATAATTGGATTTTTTTAAATCAGAGTAATTTATATACATACCATACATATACTCACGCCAACCAAT
>CAIMCP010000116.1 GCA_903839515.1 uncultured Candidatus Saccharibacteria bacterium
AAACTACCAGCAGATCAAGTTAATCCTAAAGCAGAAGAAGTCTTTGAAGATGCTATTGCACGCGCCGCGCAGCTGAAGCGATCAAAACCGGAAAAACAGGTTGATTCCGATAGTTATAACGATAAACAAACTCAGTCACATAAGACTGAAGGTATTTAGGGCTAACACAGTGATACGTTCCATCAATAGATCTTTTTAGCTGTCCCCAGAAACCCTCAATAGTATTAGTGTGAACTATACCTCTACCATACTCACCGGCACTATGATTAACACTGTCATGAAGATAACCTAATCTCTTTAGGGTGCTGTAAACTCTGGCCTGATCACTATAGATAGTTGTTCCGTCAGCAATACTTTCTTTAAGTCTTGGTAGTAGAATTCTAGCTCCAGCACTTGGAACGTGAGCTGCTTTAATTTTTCCACCACGTTCAACCATGCCAAAGACAATCTCTTTGTCTTGAAAGGTAATATCTTTACCACGTTTACGTCCACCTATATATGTTTCATCAGTTTCAACGATGCCAGTCAGTCTACCAGTTTCTTGATTCATTAGTTCTCGGACTTGTTTAGCTATTCGCCAAGCACATTTATATGTAACTCCTAGATGTCTTTCAACTTCTTTAGCTGATACACCATTCTTAGCTACTGAGAATAGATAGATTATATAAAACCAACTACGTAGTGGAGTAGATGATTTATGGAAGATTGTATTAGCTAGTGGATGTATTTGATTACCACAATCTTTACACTCAAAGCATTTACGATTCTTAACTCGGTAATAACTTGGGTTAATAATGCCACATTTAGGACAGGCAATCATGTCCCCGTAAGCTTGCTCAAATAAGTAGTTTAAACAGCTGTCGTCATCAGGGAACTTTTCGTTAAATGTATTAATGGTGTATCTCATACTCTAAGTTTACACTCCTGTATACATGTTGTCAAGGGATACTTGGCTTATGCTAATTTACGCTTTGAATTTCAATATTTTCAGTAAATTTAGGAGATATCACTACCTCAGCTCCAGCCTTTTCATTATCCATAAATACAATTATTCCGCTAATCTCTGAATCATACCTACTTGCAAGGTCCATAATATTGGCATTCTTTATATTTGTCTTTAGTGAGCTGTTCGGTGGTGAATCACCGATACTTTCTTTAAGCGTTTTTTCAACTAATTTAATATCTTCACGATTGAATATAAGGAATTTTCCTGATGCTTTTGTGTCATGAGAAAATGAATCTCCGTTTGCTAAAGATTGTTCAAGTCCTGTAAGCGTTTCGCCGTCAACATTTCCTAATCTAAAATAGGTTCCCCGTCCAAACTTACCAGAATAGTCTGGAACTTGAGATTCACTAAACTTATCTATTTTAGAGCTTGAGATATGAGTCATCCCGTCAATAACAGCACCTTCTAAAATCGTCGCCCTACCTGCAATAAATGAGGTTTCTTTAAAATCTTGAGTCTTCTCAATTTTAGAACCATCAAATTCAATAAGAGTATTTGTTGCTGATGAAGTTTCAGCCGCCAATGCAAAGTGACCTAAATCTTTTATCGATAAATTATTTTTTAAAATTTGTTTTTCTGTTGGGTTAGGACTTAGTAAGGTTCCCCTTAATTTTTCGCTCATAAATATACATTAGCATATTAAGACGAATAAAGCAATAGACTAGCCTCTAGCGTCTTGGTTCAAAAGTTGTTCTCGAAGCTTGGCGAATCTCTTTTGTTGTTCAGCTGCAATCTCTTCAGAAGATTTTGTTTGGCCATTGGCATGATTCTTTTGTATATCGCCTTTTGCGCCTATTACGTTAACTACTGGTATAACAATCGGGCTTTTGCCAGTGTGTTCAAATAAGAAGTGCGTAATAAAGTCTTTAAGCTCAACCTTGAAACGATCAAGCTCAACCCTCTTAAATCTTTGAACGGCTGCTCTTCGAAGTTCTTGTCGAAGATTATTCATGAGATCCTCATTGTCTCGCATATATATAAAGCCACGTGAGATAATGTCTGGGCTTGTAAGTAGATTTCCATTCTTCTTATCAACTGTTAATACAACCGCTACAAGACCTTCTTCTGCAAGCATTAGTCTGTCTTTTATAACAATACTAGATACAAGTGATCCAGTCTGATCTACAAGCATAGTTCCATGAGGAACATCCCCACCAGTTACCATTTTATCTTTAGTAAAGTTAATAGTCTTACCGTTCATAATGTGAGTCGTGTTGGCTCTTGGAAAGCCTCTTTCGATAGCTGCTTCATTATGATACTTCTGAGCAGTATATGTGCCGTAAATAGGAACTAAGAATTTAGGCTTAGTCATTTCAACCATATCCATGTATTCATCTATAGAGCAATGGCCACTAACGTGTAGTGGACCACAACCATCAACTTCATGAGTTGTATGTCTCTTAACAAATACACCTTTCATATTTAACTCATCAACCATCTTGGCGATTAGCTTATCATTTCCCGATTCAGGAATTGGAGTAGAGCTTAATACTACTGTGTCGTTAGCTTTTAGCTTAACGTACTTATGATCACCAATACTCATTCTCTGTAGGGCTGAGTTAGGCTCTCCCTGGCTACCGGTACAAACTACTATAACTTCATGATCTTTCATGTTGTTTACGTTTGCAATTGGCACGAATGTACCTTTAGGGATTTTAATCATTCCTAGTTTAACGGCAACTTCAAGAGTTCCCATCATACTTCGACCATCCATCGCAATCTTTCGGTTGTGACGTACGGCTGCATTAACAAGCATCTGGATTCTATTTATATTACTTGAGAATACGGCTACAAATACTCTTCCTGGAGCACTCCCGAATAGATCATTATATGTAGGTTCAATAGTGCTCTCACTTGGTGTACGTCCAGGTCGATCGGCACATAGGCACTCATTAAGTAGAGCAAGAACTCCCTCGTCACCTAGTTGCTTTAGTCTGTCAGTATCTGATCGTTCATGATCAAGTGGATTTGGGTCAAGTCTATAGTCGCCAGTACAGATTATTCTACCTACTGGAGTATCAACTACTACACACGTACTTCCTGGGATTGAGTGAGTTATTCGAACTAACTCTAAGAAGAATGGACCAACTTTTAGTCTCTCATGGGTTTCTTCATTCATTACAACTGTACGCAGCTCGAAACCTTCAGGCATTGGTTGTCCGAAGTTTTCAAAGTGTTTAGCAATCATTCCAATAGTAAACTTAGATCCATAAATTGGAGCTGGTACTTTTGGTACTATATGAGGAAGTCCTCCGATGTGATCAAGGTGGCCGTGAGTGATTACATAGGCTCTGACCTTATGTTTTATTGATTCTAGGTAAGCTATGTCACAAATGGCATAGTTGATTCCAGGTAGATCAATTCCAAGTTCATTACCGCAGTCTATTACGATTGCATCATTTAAGTATTCAAGAACTATCATGTTCTTTGATCCACCGGCATCCATTCCGCCTAGTGCTATAAGTTTAAGTGTTGGACTATCGTCAATGACATTCGCCCTTCCCTTATCTTCATTATTTGATGATGCATATTGGTTTATAATCCTCTGTGCGTCATCCTGGTTTCTCCTTTGAGCTCTTATTGCGGCTCCTCTGGAAGCACCTCTGCTATTATTTTTTTTATCGTTTGGCATATTTTTCCTTTCTAAGATATATATGATTTGATATTTTTTATTGACTAATTAATTCTGGAATTTTCTGAAAATCATCTATTAACGTTTGTCGCATCGAGCCGTTATATAATGCTGCGGCTGGATGATACAAAGGTAAATATGTAATTCCGTCTACTACTTCTGGGGATCCATGAACTTCAGAAATTTTTCTCTTTGGCAAAAAGCAATTCATGCTATGTCGTCCAAGGGTAATTACAATTTTTGGCGATATAATTTCTAGTTGCTTCTTCAGGTATGGAAGAAAAGCTTGTTTTTCTAGTTCGCTCGGATCTCTATTCTTTGGTGGTCTATATTTAACGATGTTAGTTATATATATGTCCGATCTTCGAAGTCCAATAACACTAAGTAGTTCATCTAATAGTTTACCTGAAGCTCCGACAAAAGGCTTGCCGGATTCATCTTCTTTCTTTCCTGGCGCTTCGCCTATAAAAACAAGATCGGCATCGGAATTACCCATTCCGAAAACTAATTGGGTTGCTTGACTCTCAAGCTCTGGGCAAATTTTATCATTTAAAATACTAGATTTAAGATTTTCCAGAAGCAGATCTTTACTATTTTTAGTCATTATAAATTATTTTTTAATTGGTTGAAAAACTCTAATCAATTTATTGATTGAAAATATTAGAAGTATTAATGTTCCGCCATACTCCCACCAACTGGCAGTATCAAGCGATCTAGATGCTAAGGCGTAGGTTAAACCAAATCCTATTAAGCTCCCACCCAGATTTATAAGTCTTAACTTCGTAAGGTTTTGCTTAGCCTTCACTCTTTTGCCAACCTATTTCCCTTCTTTTTTTATTGCCTTTATGCTGAGTTGCAGTCTTCCTCGGTCATCAATTGAAACTAATTTAACATCAACGTGATCGCCTTCGCTTACAAAGTCACTTGGCTTATTGATTCTCTCATCGCTCATTTCACTAACATGAACAAGTCCTTCTCGGCCTGGTAGAATTTCGACAAATGCACCAAAGTCTAATACGCTAACGACTCTGCAGTCTGTATAAACTCGGCCAACTTCTGGATCTTCTGTAAGGTTCTTTATCCAAGCAATAGCTCCATCTATGGATTTCTTATCTGGACTAGCAATGAAAACAGTGCCGTCATCTTTGATGTCAATTTCGGCTCCAGTTTCAGCAATAATCTTATTAATCATTTCTCCACCCTTGCCGATTACTTCTCGGATTTTTTCAGGGTTAATTTTTATTGACTCAACTTGAGGAGCATACTTACTTAGTTCTTTTCGAGGTCTTGCTAGGGTCTTAAGCATAATTTCTAAGATATGTGCTCGTCCAGAAGTACCCTGATTGATAGCCTTAGCTAGAATATCAATACTAAGTCCATGAACTTTCATGTCCATCTGTAAGGCATTAATTCCTTTAGCAGTTCCGGCAACCTTAAAGTCCATATCGCCCGCGAAGTCTTCAGCGTCGGCTATATCACTTAGGACTGCTATGTTATCGCCATCCATCATAAGACCCATGGCAATACCGCTAACAGGAGCCTTAAGAGGAACTCCAGCATCCATAAGTGCTAAACAACTAGAACATGTAGCTGCCATTGATGTACTACCATGCTGACTCATAATTTCGGTTACTGACCTTATTACATAAGGAAATGCTTCTTCGGAAGGAATAACTGGAAGTAGGGCTCGTTCAGCTAATGCGCTATGTCCAATTTCTCGACGACCAGGACTTCCAAGTCTTCGAACCTCTCCAACTGTATAGCCTGGAGCATTGTAGTGATGAAGGTATCTTTTCTCTGTACTCTTCTCCATAGTGTCAATCATTTGAGCATAACTAAGTGGTGCCAATGTGACTATATTTAGTCCTTGAGTCATTCCCCGAGTAAACAAACTTGAACCATGAGCTCTTGGTAGTAAACCAACCTCTGAACTAATTGGGCGAATTTCGGTTAGCTTTCTTCCGTCAGGTCGTTCTTTGTCCTCTAGGATACCTTTTCTGACATCCTTGTTAATAGCATTTCCAAAAGCTTCAGAATATGATCCCTTATTCTCAGCAAATAGCTCATCACCATCAGCTTCCTTAAAGTTTTCCATCATTGCAGCTTTAATTTCAGCTAGTTTCACAATTCTGCTCGGGTAATCAATTCGGACCTTAGCGCCAAGCTTATCATTTAAGAATTTATCAACTTTCTCTTGAATTTCACTGGCAATACTAATTACTGAATAGTCCATTGGAACTACTCCGACTTTCTTTATTAGTTCATCCTGAAGCTTAATAGCAGGTTGGATTGCTTTGTGTGCAAACTCTAAGGCTTTTATTACTTCATCTTCAGTGATTTCATTAGCACCAGCCTCAACCATTGTGATTGCCTTGCCGGTACCAGCAACTACTAGGTCCAAATCACCGTTCTCGAGCTGTTCTAGACTTGGTAGTGCCATTAGCTTGCCATTTACTCTTCCAACTCTTACGCCGGCTATAGGGCCATCAAATGGAGCTCCAGTAAGGCAAAGAGCTGTGGAGATAGCAATCATTGCAATTGAATCAGGTCTAAAGTCAGGATCTGTAGATAAAACTGTTGCTATTGCCTGGACTTCATTCCTATAACCCTTAGGCCATAATGGTCTAATTGGTCGGTCAATTAATCGACCAATTAGAATCGCATCATCACTAGGACGACCTTCTCGCTTAATAAAACGACTACCGCTGATTTTACCAGAAGCATACATCTTCTCTTCGTATTCAATACTAAGTGGGAAGTAATCCATTCCTGACATAGTCTCAGGGCTGACCATAGCTGTTCCAAGAACAACTGTATCTCCGTATCTAACAATAACTGAACTAGTACTTCTAAAACCAACTCGGTTAATTTCCATACTTAGGGTTCTTCCACAGAACTCTGTTTCGACTTTTATTATATCTTTATTAAATGGGTTGATGGTTTGGGTCATCATTTACCTTTCTGGTTGCTATGGCAATATTCTTTTTTGCGAATAAGGTGCAAATATATACTTTAAATTAACTTGTGCAGTCTTTTAGTTTAAGTAATATATCTGATCTCTATCCGCAAAAGTTCCGTCATAGCTTAGTTTATTAAAATGCACAAGCTATGTTTCTCTTCAAAAAAGAGACTCAAAGTTTAGGCACTATTTGCGAAGTCCGACTTTTTGGATAAGTGCTAGGTATGCTTGGCTATCTTTCTCAGCAAGATACTTAAGTAGTCTTCTTCTTCGACCTACCATCTGTAGTAAGGCTCTTCGGGCTGAAAAATCTTTCTTAGAAATCTTTAGGTGTTCAGTTAGCTCTTTAATTCGCTCAGTTAAAATACCTACTTGAACCGCCGGTGATCCAGTATCATTCTTGTTGACTTGTAGGCTATCTAAAACTGCCTGTTTCTTCTCACGAGTAATCATAGTTAATAGTTATTTTAGCAAATTTATAGAGAATAATCAAGATGTATAATATTTTTTCTTTCTTACAAGTCAGAAATTAAGTAATCTTGAATATTTTCTTTATTCAAAGAGCCAATTTTTACTGCAGAAGAAATATTAAATTTATCTATTGATGTGCGTCTGATGCTGGTTGCGTATGCACCTGTATCCAAATCACAACCTATATCGCTTACTAGTGACCTAATATATGTTCCACTACTAACATGAGCCGTAAACTGAACATTTGGATAACTGTAGTTAACTAAATCTATGGATTGTATCTTAATAAGGCGAGGCTTAATTTCGACTTCCTTCCCCTCCCTGGCTAACTTATATGATCTTACTCCATTAATTTTAATAGCCGAGTAGATAGGCGGAACTTGAGAAATTGAGCCAACATACTTAGACATAGTTAGTTCTACTTCTTCAATTGACGGTAGCTTATCAGATATTTTTTTTCTTTCGCCTTCTAGGTCTCCCGTGGTTGAAGAATAGCCAAGCTCCATACCTACTTCATAGACCTTGTCTTTTTTAGTAAGCTCCTCGGCTTTTTTCGTATAACTTCCAACTAATATAATGAGCAGACCAGACGCCAAAGGATCTAGTGTACCTGCATGTCCAACTTTAACTTTTTTGCCATCAACAGACCTAACAATGGATCTAATCTTGGCCACACAGTCAAACGATGTCCAATTTAGCTCCTTATCTATCAGTAAAATTCCATTCATAGAAAGCAATACTACACTAAAAACTAATCAACTGAAAATACCTATTCTATGCCGAAGGAGGAAGTGGGCTAATTATTGGGGGTGGTACTGGAGGTGGAGGTGTTGGACCTCCAATTGGTGATGTTGGGGCGATTGTTGGCTCGCTTACTGGAGGAACTAAGTTTGTTGGTAGTGGCATAGTTGGAGCTGGCATAGTAGATTGGTCGGCGGGATGTAAATCGTTTCCTAGGGGCAAAGCATTGAATGCAGCTGGAACCTGAAACGATGGCTGCGCAACACTATTAACAGCCTGCCTTGCAGTATCAACATCTGTAGCTGGTGCTGAGGCGCTATCGGTAGCACCCGATGTCCCACCTGGACCAGTGAACATAAATTTATTTCTAGTATCTTGACCGGCTGAAGACTTTTCAGAAAAATCAGCTGGCTCGCTGTTTTGCTCATTACCCATCATTGAAGAAGGAGGACTGGACATGTAGCCATTCATAGAGCTATTTGGCTGAGACAAAGGATTTGGTACTACTGGTGGAGAAATAACTGGAGCAACTGCTGCAGGTACAGAGTTCTCGGGTAATTCAGCATGAGCCGCAACACTAGGAGCTGTTACTTATGGAACAATTTCTTCACCTTCCTCGAGCTTATGAAGCTGTCCAGCCTGATCAATTCTAATTTTTTCGATTTTCTCTTGTTCAGACATGGCTCCTATCTCATCATCTACGTGATTAATGTCCAACTCCCCGATATTAGCTTTCGCCGCCTCTTTGGCTTCATCCGCTTTGTTCTGGGCAGCACTTTTAATGAGCGATGGTTGACCTCCGAGTGAAGGTGCTGGCTGTGCTATTGGCTGCTGTGTGGCAACTACCGGTGGAAGATTAGCTTGAATATGCTGAGCTTCAATTGGCATCGGTGCAGGTGGCTCCATTTTTTCCGCGACCAATTGTTGGTTGGCGCCCGATGAAAGCAACTGAGCACTAACACTTAGAGCTGTTGGCGATGTTTTATCGTTGGCAAACCGCTTTGTACTTGAAACAATACCCGCTAGAAGTGCGGTAGCAATTTGAGTATCAATTAAGTCTTTAGATCCCATGTCATTGGCGAGCAATGTAACCATTTCAGCTAAGCTACTTGCGGTTGTATCAGACCAATTTAGGTTTCCAACAGTTTGCCTTTCAGGACTATTAGATAAGGATATGACCGTAGCATCATGAAGAATTTTACCGTGAGCCATAATTGCCTGATCAATTTCCTCTTGTTTATTAACACCAAGAGCGACGATAACATCTACATTTAAATCTCCAAGACTGAAATTTAAATCCTTCTCACCTATTGAGGTCTTATATGGAGTTATGAAAATTCTAACCATATTATCTTCAACTTTATATCTGAGCTTATCTGCTTTTGACTTATCTATGGCAATAATAAAGTCTTGTAGACTATCGGTTGTTTTTTCGATTGTTTTTTCTGGCTCTAAGAATTCAATGATTGATGGTGTTTGACCGCTATAAACAGCACTAGCATGCTTTTTCATTTTACCTAGAAGTAGAGTTAGTCCTATCATTGAAGCTAACTGGTCAACTGAAGGGTCGTTAGCTACCATGATAAGTATGTTGTAGGCTTCTTGTAGTTTTTTAGCAATAATTGGCCTGTTGGAACCATTGTTCAAAACAGGACTTTCAACTGCAGCAGTAGCGCCTGGACTCACACCGGGAGTAGGCGTTGTAGTTGGAACTTGGGGTGATTGTTGATTTTGATTATCCATATTTTTGTTTAAGTATTTCTTTAATTTAAATTACCATAAATGTATATGCTTGTCGAGCATTTTTATTTATCTCTTTACAAAAGGTGTTATTTTTACTATAGTTGTAATTTGAATTAGCAAATAATAAGGAATTAAATAAACTATATGCCAATCATTAAATCAGCTAAAAAAAGAGTCAAGGTTGCCAAGAAGGCATCCATCAGAAACTCAAAGACTAAAAGAAGTCTAAAAACAGCAATCAAGCAACTACATAAAGATCTTACTTCTGGTAAAGATTCTAAGAAATCACATTCTTCAGCTCAAAGTGCGGTAGCCAAAGCAGCTAAGAAGAATGTTATTCATAAGAACAAAGCAGCTCGAATTCAAAAGCAACTAGCAGCTAGCGCGAAAGCCGCTTCAAAGCCAGTAGTAAAGAAAGCAGCTCCTAAAAAAACTACAGCTAAGCCAAAAGCAAAAGCAAAAACTACAAAAAAATAGTCATTAATTTCCCAAAGAAATTAAGAAATATAGAACAGCTTCATCGTAATCGATCGGAGCTGTTTTTAGTTTCAAGTCCAGTTCGAATGAATCATTAATTATTGATTCGAATTTCTTGTCGCTTATCTGTGAAAGTAGTTTTATTCCATTGTCGATTGAATATCTACTGATTTTAGATTTCTTGGAAATCATATCGGCATTTTTAGTGTCCGAAGTTTTAATTATGGCTAGTATATGAATTTGCCAAATAATAAGCGCCATTATCTGAGCTGCCTCAACCCTTAGCTTTTTCTGCTGATCATAAAGTTTAATAACTGTTTTTTGGTCTCCCCTAAAAGCGCTATCTAGGAGATTAAATATACTACTCCTTGGAATAGCTTCAGTCATTTCCTCTATTATTTTTCTAGTTACGGTCTGACTGTTAAGCATCAATTTATCTAATTCGTTTTTAAGTAATAGTTGGTTTGGCCCTACCCTTTCTATGAGCAAGTTTGCATCTGAATAAGAAATACTGCCTGAATTTTTTTTAGAATAGTCGACCGCCCATGAAGCAAGCTCGTTAGACGATAGATCAGAATATTCCATAAAATTTGGAAGCTTCTTAATTTCCTTGTAATAACTTGATCTTTTATCTAAATTTGGCTCATAAATTATAACGTCAATTGAACCACTTATAAGCGCATCAATATTTGCCAGCTTATCTATAAAATCGGTATTTTTACTGGGTTCATATAAAACTATTAGCTTCCTCTCAACCAAAAAAGGCAGCGAAGTAATTGAGTTATATATATCTTTATATTCGACCTCTGGACAATTAATTCTCTCAACTCCTAAATCTCCATACTGAATAGAGAATTCACTCATTGAACTTTTAAGCGCCTGAGTCCTTAAAAAATCATTTTTACCAGTTATAATTTTTATCATTTAGTTTTCCTTTGGCATTTAGGGCACAAATGGGTTCCTCTTGTTGCTACTCTGGTCTTTATGATAACAGTATTACATCTTGGACAAAGCTGCCCCTCTCTTCTAAAAACATTTGCAAATTCAAGATAACTTCCTTTTTTTCCCTCAGCATCAACATAATTTCTGTCAGTTGACCCTCCTAGTGAAATACTCTTTATAAAAACCTCTTTTATGGATTTGAATAATAGATTTAATTTGGCATCAGATAATGTTCCGCTTAGTGACGCTGGATGTATTTTAGCCATCCATAAACTTTCATCAGCATATATATTACCGACACCGGCAAGCACTGTTTGATCTAATATTGTTGCCTTAATAGAGCTATTTTTTCTCCGCCTAACTCGCTTTCTAAATTCAGAATTCTTAAACTCATTATTTAATGGTTCAGGGCCAAGCTTTTTCATAAAATCCAGGTTAGCAACCTCAAATTCAGGCAATAGTCTCATCCAGCCAAATTTTCTCTGATCATTGAAGAATAGTTGTGAATTATCCGTAAATGTTAAAACGACTCTGGTTGACCTATCTGGGAGTGGGCCTATCAAAGAATTGTTTGGATGGCCAGCGCCAAACTGCTCCTTACCTCTAAAAACAAGCTGGCCTGTCATTTTAAGATGAATCACCAAGCAGTATTCACTCGATAAAGTAATTATTAATGATTTGCCTCTTCGCTCTACATTAATAACACTAGCTCCAATTAAAAAGTTGTTAACGTCAGCTTCGGAGTTAGGAAAGCCCTTCGGCCAATCAAAAGTAACAGATTGAACTGTTTTATTTTTCAGCAATCTGCTCAATCCGTTCTTTACGGTCTCGACCTCTGGAAGCTCTGGCATAGTCTAAATATTGTATCAGCTATAATAGAGTTATGGACGATATTGCGAACATTTTGAAAAAATCAGCTTTCAAGAAACCAGATGAAATTGAGATAGTTAAAAGTTATATCCTAGAAAAGTATTCAAAAAAAGTTAGCGTATCTGTTAGACAAGAAGCAATGATAATATCTAGCGGAAGCGCTTCTTTTATTAACGACCTAAGACTTAACGCCAAAATGTTAGCAGAAAACTGTAATCTTAAAGATAAAAAGATTATCTTTAGGATCAACTAGAATGCTGGCACAAAATTAGCAGGCATAGATTGTGGAGGATTAACTGCTTGGGAGTAATTAGGAATCTGATTCTGCATAACCTGTTGAATCCCGCCAATATTTCCGGCTAGAGTTGCCTCGCCACAAGTTGTGGAAAAAAGATTTTGATTCAGTCCGTTAGGGCTATTAAAAATCTGGTAACTATACCTGTTTCCTAGAGGACAAAGTCCCGTTACAGACTTGAAATTTGAAGGTTTTGACACAATATAGCCATAATAACCAAGTGAGGCTAAAAGGTTTCTATATGAATTAGATGTATTTGGATAGTTATTGGTAGTTAATACATGGCCGTCGTAACCTTGATATATTGTTAAGTTAATGTTTTTATTATTGATTGTAATGGCTATTGATTGATGAACCTGATTGTTAGTTATAGGACCGCTGTTAACGTATCTAACCTCAATGCCGGTTTTATATTGAGCCGAAAGGCTTATGGGCTTAACTTTATTTGTCTTAGAAGAAAAACCAGTAATTATTAAAACTATAGCTAAGGCCAGTAGTCCAACGAAGATTAAAGCTGCAATAATATATCTCATATAACCTCTTATTAATACAAATTAGTATAACATATTAGTTATGTTTATGCAAGTTTACTAGAGAAGTCCCCAGTTTTTAGCTATCACACTATCAACTGTCAATTTAATAGGCAGGTTAATGGCATTCTCCATGGTATTTTTGACGAGCTTATTTATTTCTTCGGCGTCTTTTTCATCTACTTCTACAAGAACCGAGTCATGTATTTGAAGTAACATCTTAGCATTTTTACCAATTAGCTTTTTGTCTAAATCTATCATGGCTTTTTTCATTATGTCAGCAGCACTTCCTTGGAATGGCATATTAACTGCAGCGCGAACGGCGGCCTCGCGAACGGCAAAATTAGAAGACTTAATGTCTGGTGTTGGCCTTCTCCGACCGAATATATCTTCTACGTACCCATCCTCTATTGCCTGCTTTCTAACCTTGTCTATATACAGTCTCAACTTAGGCCTAACATCAAAGAACTTATCAATAAAATGCTTTGCCTCCGAATATGACATACCAGTTCCTGATGCCAGGCCATGTGGTCCCAGTCCATACATAACGCCAAAATTTACAACTTTAGCTTCTCTTCGCATATTTTTAGTTACATCCTCAACATTTCGGTCATATATTAAAGCTGCAGTTGTTGAATGAACATCTACGTCATTATTAAATTGTTCAATAATATCTTTATCGTCAGATAGATAAGCTGCTATCCTCAGTTCAAATTGTGAATAATCGGCACTTATAAATGTTTTTCCCGGACCTGCAATAAACGCAGTTCTGATTCTTTTACCCAGATCAGTTCTAACGGGTATGTTTTGCAGGTTAGGATCTGTTGAGCTAAGCCGTCCAGTTTGAGCTACGGTCAAATTGAAAGTAGTATGAAGTCTGGAATTTTCATCCACCATTCTAGGAAGCGCATCTACATAAGTCGATTTAAGCTTTGTCACTTCTCTGTAATTGGATATGTTTTCTATTATTGGGTGGGTGCCCCTTAATTTATCCAGTTCACTTGCTGCGGTTGAATATGCAGATTTTCCTTTTTTTATTCCTTGAGTTGGAAGCTGTAACTTATCAAAAAGCACCTCAGAGAGTTGAGCTGGTGAACTAATATTGAATTCCATGTCGGCATGCTTATAAATTTTTTGTTCTAGGTCTAAGATTAAGTCATTTATTTCCTTTGAAAAGTTGGCTAAATATTTAGTGTCGAGTAATATACCGGTTTCTTCCATTTTTGCGAGCACCGGGATTATTGGCCACTCAATTTCTTCAGCCAATTTTTTAATTTTTGGCAATGCTTCTAGGTCATTTTGCTGTTTTTTATATAGTGCCCAAATAATTCCTGACATCTGATCAGACATATTAACTAGTTCTTCTTCGCTAATATTATCAAAACTCCCCGTTTCCATACCCAACTCTTCTAAGCATAGACCCTGTAAAGTCTGATCTCTTCTGAGGCTATTTAGAAGAAATGAACAAATAAGAACATCGTGACCTATAGTCTCGAGTATTATGCCTATTTCTGAGAGAGCCTCGATAGTGGCTTTAATATCATAGCCAATTACTTTTATGTCAGAGTTATTAAACAGAGGTTTTATTTTACTCAGTAATTTACTTTTATTTAACTTGTCAATTTCAAAGACTAAAATACTTCCGGGATTAAAACTAATGAATAGTAGATTAGGGTTTACTCCGTGTTTTCCTTTAGAGCGACTAAATATGACAATTTCATCAGATTTTGGAAAATCCAAACCTTCGAGTTTGTCGGGACTATCAATTATTGTTTTTTCAACTAAAAATTGAGCAAATCCATTCTTTGCGCCAGATGTTTTGTCGTCAATTTGCATAATTTCTGGCAATTGACGCACAAGTGATTTAAATTCTAATTCAGTTAGAATTTTTAGAATTTCGTCTGGTTTAGCCCTATTGCCATCTACTTCATCTAACTTCAGCTCCAAAGGCGCATCCAGCCATATTTCTGCCAATTTACGGCTTAAATAAGCAAGATCTTTACCCTTCTTTAGCTTGTCGGCTATGGTGTTCTTTATTAAATCGAGATTATCGTAAACTTCATCCAAGGTATTGTATGTTTTAAGTAGCTCTATGGCCGTTTTTGGGCCTATTCCAGGCACTCCGGGTATATTATCACTACTATCACCCATTAGAGCTTTTAGATCCAGGAATTGGCTCGGATCAAGGCCGTATTTTTCCTTAAAGCTCTCGGGATGATAAAGCTCTATACGACTAAGGCCAGTTTTTAGTAAATAGGTATGGGTGTGAGAATTGATAAGCTGAAGCATATCCATATCACTGGTTACAAGCATGGTCTCGACGTCCTTTTCCTTGGCCTGTCTTGCTAATGTTCCCATAATATCGTCAGCTTCATAATCATCAAGCTCATAAAGTGGCCAGCCAAAAGCATCTAATAGTTTATGCAGGATTGGAATTTGATCATAAAAATCAGCTGGTGGTGGTTTTCTACCAGCCTTATATTTTGGATATATCTCGAGTCTTTTTCTAATATTGGTTTTTGGTTTGTCCCAAGCAACGGCCACATAATCTGGTTTTAATTTTCGGATAACTTCAAGAGCCATGACTGCAAAACCATAAACACCGCCAGTAGGAACACCTTCTTTTGTTCTTAGATTAGGCATAGCGTAATATCCTCTATAGAAGACACTTTTGCCGTCGATAACTACGAAACGTTTTCTTTTATCAGCCATTAATTCAATTATACCCTAGGTACCTATATTACTGAGCTTAAGCGTTGATAATATTAGAAAGTTTTGCCTTGGCATAAGTTAAAAATTTTTCTGTGCCAATGAAGTTATTTTCTAATTTTAGATTTGCAACCTTTTTCACGTAATCTAAATTCATCTGAATATTCTCATCGATTCCTGGTTGCGGCTCAACTTGTGTCTGTTCCTGTGCCATGTATTCATCAAAATTTAGTCTCGGTTCTCCGCTTCTAAGATTGTTCATTGATCTCTGATATCTAGTTTTCGGATCGGAATCTATCCATATTAAGGTTCCTTTATTTTCTATTATGAAATCAGCCTCAATAGGTGCCCTAATGCTCCAAATCAAGAGGCCAGAATAGTTTTTCTTCTCTGAAGCTTGTTTGAACTTTTCGAGTGCTATTTTCATAAAAACATCAGCCCCTCGCAATTGTCTTAACCAATTAGAAGTTTCCGTAAGATTAATTCTAGAAATTGGGCTTTTATCGTCCCTATGTCGAACCTCAGCATATTCACGAGCTATGTCGCCAACGGAAATACCAAAATATCCAGACCTTAGAAGAATCTCGGCAAGGGTATCTTTGCCAGACCGACTGTATCCACCAATTCCGATAATTTTTAATTCCTCTTTTGACATTACTTAGCTAATGTAGTCGTGAAGTTTTTTAGAATCTTTATGCTTTCGAAGCTTTGCTAGAGCTTTAGCCTCAATCTGTCTAATTCTCTCTCTGGTTACGCTAAATTCTTGACCAACTTCTTCTAGAGTGTGGTATTTGCCGTCTTCTAAACCAAAACGAAGCTTGAGTATTTTTTGCTCTCTTTCAGTTAGTGCCCCGAGTAAAGATTTTATTTGCTCTTTCATCAGTTGACCAGTAGCTGATTCTTCAGGGCTAATAGTGTCTTCATCCTCAATAAAGTCGGATAGAACAGATTCTTCTTCATCATCTTTGATGCTGGCATCAAGACTACTAATGTCCTGTTTAATCTTCATAATGTGTTCAACTTTTTCAACTTCTATTTCCATGGCCTTAGCAATTTCTTCACTTGTTGGCTCACGATTTAGTTCTTGAGTTAATCGTCTTTGAGTTCGTAGTAATTTGTTGATAGTCTCAACCATGTGCACGGGAATTCTAATAACTCTAGCTTGGTCGGCAATAGCTCTTGTTATGGCTTGTCTAATCCACCACGTTGCATATGTAGAAAATTTAAATCCTTTATCTGGGTCAAATTTCTCTACAGCACGAAGTAAACCGGTATTACCTTCTTGAATTAAATCTAAAAGATCTAATCCTCGACCGACATACCTCTTAGCAATTGAAACAACAAGTCTCATGTTAGCTTCCGCCATTTCAGCCTTTGCCTCTTTATCGCCCGCAACAACTCTTTTTGCAAGAGCTAGTTCATCCTCTGAAGAAAGGAGTGGTATCTTACCAATTTCACGAAGATATAATCTTACAGAATCATCGGCAATATCATCTATATAGCTAGTGTCATTAGTGACTACTACTTCCTCGTCTTCACCATGCTCTAAAACCCATTCGTCGCTAAAATCATCAGTACTAGGTTCAGTAGTTACTTCAATACCCGCCTCAGCAAGATCACTATATAAAGCATCTAGAACTTCAACATTATCTGGAGAGTCCTTGATTGCCTTTAGGATATCTTTACGATCAATTGTTCCTTCTTTTTTAGCTTTTTCTACAAGCTCGTTTTTTACTGCCTCTAAATCATCTTGATTTGTTTCTTGAATTGGCGCCTTTGCTTTTCTAGTCATTGATTAGTCCCCTATTACTTCTTAATAATTTATCTAGCTCTTTTGCTTCATTTAATAATTTTTTTGATTCAGTGGAGTCTGATTTTTTGAGATTTTCAGAAATTATTTGTTTTTTATTTTTTACGTATTGTTGTATTATTTTGGCCTGTAATAGGCTTGCTTCATAATGAAGTTCAGTATTAGCTTGAATCTTATATAGTTCATCGTACTGTAATAACAATACTTTAATATAGTCTTCAATATTTTGCAAGTCGCCCGGTACATCGTTAAAGCCCACAACCTCTGGATTCTTAGTAAGGAAAACAAATAAGGTTCTAGCATCTTCTCCAGAGAACATGTCCTGGGTCATTGGTTCAAGTAATATCCTAAGCTCACTATTATTAATTACAAGGCCCAAGAAGTGATTCTGGTATCTACTAATGTCGTAAGTCCTGTCTCCGTCACTACTAGTATGTTTCTTTTTAAGAACAGGAGTAGATTTTTTTTCGTTACCAAGTTTTTCCGACAAAGCATCCTTAGATACGTCAATAATCTTAGCAAGCTTGCTTAGATAGTGATCTTTCTCAACCGGATCATCAATATTCCCAATTACTCGAAGGATTATGTCGCTGAATTGCCTTTTTCCTTGCCCTGAATTTATATCTATAACTTTTTCATAATAATCTACAAGCCAATCAACTGCATAAATTGGTTTTTCGATTGTTTCAAGCCATGCAGTAGGATTTACTTTTATAAGGTCATC
>CAIMCP010000117.1 GCA_903839515.1 uncultured Candidatus Saccharibacteria bacterium
ATTCAAACTAATTGCTACAATAAAAATATAATATTTAGAGGAGTCACTTTTGAAGGACAAGACATTACAATCACTGGTTGATGCGGAAGAAAAAAGACAGCATGAAGGTCTTGAGCTAATTCCGAGTGAAAATTATGTTTCTAGAGATGTATTAGATGCACTTGGCAGTATATATACTAATAAGTATTCCGAAGGCTATCCAGGCAAAAGATACTATGGAGGACAGGAGAATACTGACAAAGTTGAGCAGCTTGCGATTGACAGAGCTAAGGAGCTATTTGGTGCCGATCATGCAAACGTACAGCCGCATAGTGGAGCACCAGCAAATATAGCAGTTTATGAGGCTTGGCTTGAGCCTGGAGATACTATCCTTGCCATGAGACTAGATCATGGTGGGCATTTAACTCATGGCGCACCCGTAACGGCTAGTGCTAAGTTATATAGATTTGTCAGATATGGACTTTCGGATATTGAGACAGGCGAAATTGATTATGAGGCAATGAGAGCTGTGGCACTAAAAGAACGACCTAAATTAATAATTGCTGGATTTAGTGGTTATCCGAGAAGTTTAGATTATAAAAAATTTGTTGAAATAGGTAATGAAGTCGGTGCTGTTTTAATGGCAGATATGGCTCATATTGCTGGTCTTATAGCAGGAAAAGCACTGCCCAATCCATTTGATTATGGTTTTCATATAATCACCACCACCACCCATAAAACATTACGTGGTCCAAGAGGTGGACTTATTCTCACTAAGGGAACGGTCAGTAATCCACTGAGGGCTCCTGAAAAAACAATCGAAAATCTCCCTACATTAATAGATAGACAGGTTTTTCCAGGAATTCAGGGCGGTCCTCATATGAATAACATCCTAGCTAAGGCCGTAGCTTTTGGTGAAGCATTAGAGCCAGAATTCCAGCACTATGCTAAACAGGTTTTAAAAAATTCAAAGCAACTTGCTGAAGATCTAAAAAAGGAAGGCTTTAAACTGGTTACCGGAGGAACAGATAATCACTTAATTATGATTGATATGCCTAGTTCATTTAATATAAATGGCCGAGAAACTCAAGAGACTTTAGATAAGATTGGACTTACTGCTAACTGCAATGCAATTCCAGACGATAAATTACCTCCTTTTCGACCGAGTGGATTAAGACTGGGTACTCCAGCGATTACAACACGTGGTCTTAAAGAAAAAGACATGAGGCTTATCGCGGATTGGATGAAGAGGGCAATTATGTCTCGTGATGATGACAAGAAGCTAGCAGAAATAAAAAAAGAAGTTGTCGAGTTTTCTAAGAAATTTCCACTACCAAGCGATAGCTAGGGCAACAGTTCTGGTTCTTGTTCAAGATTAATTTCAAACATCTCTAAAATTTTACTGGTAATTTTTTGCTTAAACTTTAATAGATCTTGTGTAGATTTTGCTGACTCGTTAACGAGGACTAAGGGCTGTGAAGTCCAAGTAGACATACCTGTTTCATCGTCTTTATAGTTCTTGAAACCAGCGTGCTCAATAAGCCAGGCTGCAGATATTTTATAGTGACCATCCCCAGTTTCCCAGTATGATATGTTTTGGAATTTATTTTGCAGGGACTGGAAATGTTCACTGGTAATTATTGGGTTTGCAAAGAATGATCCATTGTTAGCAACCTCACTCGGGTCAGGTAATTTGTTCTTTCTGATGTTAATAACCGCCAATCTAATAGTTTTTGGGTCGGTTACCAAGATATTGTTATCTAAAAAATAATTCTCAACAGCGGGATAGAGCGGTAGGTTGGGAAAATCTTTTTGGAGCTTAAAAGTTATTTCTGTAATTATGTACCTGTTTTTATCTTCTGTTTTAAAGCGACTAGTTCTATATCCAAAACCACAGTCTTCATTTTTAATATTAACGTACTGATTAGTCTTGGTATCATAAGCCTCGATGGTGACTATTGTCTGACTTACTTCTTGACCATAAGCTCCAACATTCTGAATTGGAGTGGCGCCAACTTTTCCTGGAATACGAGATAAGGCCTCAACTCCTGATAGATTCATTTGGACGGTTTTTTCAACAAATTCATCCCAGTTTACTCCAGCACCGACTTTAAGTATTTTGTGATCATGAAGGTCTTCAATGTCTATTCCGGGTATTTCATTAACTAGAAGTAACCCATTAAAACCAGAATCCTTCCAGATAATATTGCTTCCTGAACCTATGACAATGATTTTTAGGTTGTTCTCTCTGGCGAATTTTTCAGCCTCAAAGATGTCATCCTTATTCTTTATTTTTGCAACATGCCTAGCCCTTCCACCAAGCCTCATGGTGGAAAATAATCTTAAATCAAGATTCGATTCGACATTCATTACTGCTATTATATCTTTTTTTACTTGCATGGCTATGCCTAAAAGGGCTAATATTATATTTGTGAGTACCGAGAATAAAAGTAATTTACCGTATAAGAGCCTGGGACTTACCTTGCAGCGCATTCGCCAGAAGTCCAAGCAGAGCATTTCCGAAGTTAGTGGTTCAGTAGAAATAGACGAGAAAATCTTATTAAATATTGAAGAAGGCGTCAAAAGACCATCAGAAGATCTTTTGCTTCTTTTGATATCTCATTTTAATATTGAAGATTCTGAGGCATCAAAACTTTGGGAGTTGTCTGGATATGATAATGAAACTACTAAAATTGAAGAGGAAATGAAATACCCTCCTATTATGCTTTTAATGCCAATGGACAGTCGAGTAATTTATAGTGACAAATCTGAAGTTGTAGCAAGCACTAATGGACTGGTCATAAATTTTATGCAGTTCCCTAATGGTCCATATCCAAATCAGACAGTATCTAGAATTGGAATGAGTCATGAACAAGCCTCAGAGCTGGTTAATATCCTAAACAAAACATTAATGCATTCAAAAAAAGCAAAAAATGATGCCAATAGGACCAAAACTGAAGATAAGTCGGTGGAGTAGAAATGCAGGATGACCAAAAGCTACCTGATGATGTCTTAACAGCCTATAGCGAGCAAAATTCACCCCAACCCGAAGTACCTGTTCAACAGCTACCAATTGCAGATAATCAAATTCCTGTAACTGAAACTGAAACTGAACAACCACAAACCATAAACCCCGAAACTCCTCAGGTGAGTCAAGTTCAGCAGCCACTAAACAATGGCCCTACTGTGTATAGTGGTCTATCTGGTAATGAACTCTTCTGTATGAATGCAATTGGATACAAGCCAGGCAATCTCGTAGTGGGTAATAGTGTCTACGCAATTGGCTTTATTGGAAGCCAGATAGCAGGCATTAAGACGGTATTGGGTGGAGAAATAAAGCAAGTTACGAATATGATTGCAGGAGGACGTGTTGAGGCTCTTAACAGGCTTGAGAAGGAAATAGCTGCTAATGGTGGCAATGGAGCTACGGGGGTTACTAGTGAAATAATTTTTCATAACAATAATGTAGAGTTTCTGTCTGTCGGCTCAACCATCCATAGAATAGACAACCAAGCAACCCCGAGTATAACCTCATCGTCAGATGGACAGGAATTTTTCTGCCAAGTTGATGCAGCTTATATGCCAATAAAATTTGTTTTTGGTAATGTTGCTTACTCTATAGGCATTGGTAAAAGTATCATTGGGGAATTAAAGGAGTTGGCTAGGGGTGAGATTCATCAATATAGTGATATTTTCAATACGACACGAAACCTAGCTTTAGAGAGAATTACCGATGAAGCCAGAAAAGCTGGAGCTAACAGCGTTGTTGGTATTAGAACTACTATAATTCCTTTTGGTGAAGAAGGTGTAAAAGAAATGGTTATGATTGGAACTGCCTCTTACAATGAGCAAATATCTCAACTCGCGGATAGTTTGGGCGGAGTTCTTACTAGCGATCTTACTGCCATAGAAACATGGAACGTAACGAAAATGGGTCAGGTGCCAATAAAGTTAATACTTGGAACATCGGTATTTTCTTTAGGAGTCGTCGGTGGAATAAAAGCAGCTATAAGGAGTATAGCGAAGGGTGAGGTCAATACGCTTACGGAACTTATATATCAGGCAAGGGAACAGTCGATGAATAGAGTTAAGGAACAGGCTCAAGAGATTGGTGCCGATGATGTATTAGGAATCAAAACATATATCTATCAGTTAGATAAAGATCTAGTAGAATTTTTGGCTATAGGAACGGCTACAAAAAGAATGCCTGGGGTAAGTACAAGATCAGAACAGATACTCCCGCAAGCAATCATTAGAGACAAGGCAACATTCGTAGACTTGTCTGATTCACCTAGTAATGCTAATCTTAACAATGCTCCAGTGAGTAAAATCAATACAGATAATGTATAATTGATTAGATATGCGCCCGTAGCTCAGCGGATTAGAGTGTCTGGCTTCGAACCAGAAGGTCGCAGGTTCGAATCCTGCCGGGCGCACCAATGTAGTTCAGTAAAAGTTACTGGCTATTTTTAATTTAGAAACAACTTGCATAAAAGATGACATTATGGTAATATATATTTATGAATAACGAGAAAATTATGCGTAAGCCGCGTCAGTCTACAGATTACTGGAGACAGGCTTTTGCAGAAAAAGCTATTGAATCTGAGACTACTACAGATATACCTAATGGTTCAAAGCTAATACTGCCTAATAGAGTAATTGCGGAAATGGGAATAACTACTGCCCACATCGTAAGAAAAGGTCGCAAGGGGCACCCAGAAAAAAACAGATCAAGTTTTGGTGAGATAATTGAAAAGGATGGATCTGGCAAATTAGTTAATCTCGGAATTGGTTTAGTTGTTTCTCCTGATGGTTCAAATTTTGTGAATCCTCAAATTGAAAGAATAGAAGAAGCAGCATCTCAGCTCAGCAGAGAAGATAAAGCGATTCTTATCGGTATTTTAGCTTCTAGAATTGCTTCAGAAGAATAATTAGCTTTCAATTCTAAGAACAATAGCAGTCTTATCATCTTCTTTTTTAGCATTACTGGTTAGTTCTTCGGCAGCTATTTGAGCAGTTTTACTACCCTTAAGTACATTATCTAAATCTTCAATCTTAAGAGAATTTTCTTCATTGCTACCCACAACCCCATCACTAACTATTACCACTTCGCTATTATCGAATAGTTCCACAAGTCCTTCCTGGCTAATACCATGGAAATGCTTTTCACTACCGAGGCAATTATCTACATAGATGCCGCTACTCTCATCATGACTTAATGCAGTTAATGATCCATTGGCGTCTCTTAAATAGATTCTTGAGTCTCCAACTGAGGCCCATGCAAGATATATTTTTTCATCATTCCTAGTAAGCTTAGCTACGCTTGCCGTAGTTGTTCCGACTGGCCTAAAAGTACTCTCTATTACGATTTCTTTATGAGCTTCAGTTAGTGCATTAATAAGCATATTGGGTGAATTCTGAACAGATTTATCTTCATTTCTTTCAATGCTAGAATGAATAGTTTCTGAGGCTAGTAAAGCTGCCTCTAAAGAATTTTCATCATTCCCAATCCCATCAAAAACTCCAAATAACATCAGTTCGTTATTAACTAAAGCAACATCTTGGCCTTTTAAAAGTTTCTTAGAAAGTCCGCTAGTTATATTTAATTTATGTTTGGATTTTTTCTTATCTTGTTCCACATTAGATTTATCTCATATTTTGATGACAACTGTCAACAAACTTAGTTGTTAAGCCTATCTATAATAAACTTCAAGTTTTTGCTTCTTCGTATTGCGTTTCTTAATTTGAGAAAAATATAACCTGCGTTCAAGTTTACGTAGTAGCCTTTGTTTTCTCTTAAATCTTTGCGATCCAAGTTCATCAAATTGGTGGATTATATATTTTTTATTTAACATATCAAGGCTCCTTTCTTTAGAAATTTGATACATTTATATAGTATCTAATAATTCTGAAATAAAGCTTAAGCCCGTTTAGTCTATTGTGGAAATATTGCATATATTGCTGCAAAACCAGCAATCATCATTAGTCCAGTCGTGCCCCAGCCGATTATCATGGCTGGTTTTTTGTTCTTCCATTCACCCATTATTTTTTTGTCTGACGCGAGAAGCATAATTATGATTAGTATTACTGGTGCAACTATTCCATTGGCGACGGCTGAATAAATAAGTGCCTTTATTGGATTAAGTCCTATAAAATTCATACCTAGTCCAACGAGCATTGAGATTATAATCACTCCATAGAATGTATGTGCTTGGCTTAATTTATGATTAAGTCCTTGCTTCTTTCCCAGGCTTTCAGTAATCGCATAAGAACTAGATCCAGCTAGCACTGGAATTGCGAGTAGACCCATGCCAACTATTCCAAATGCGAACAAATAATAGGTTGCATTTCCAGCAAGTGGTCTTAACGCCTCTGCAGCTTGAGAGGCACTCGTTATGTTTGTGATTCCATGAGCAAATAGCGTTCCAGCACAGGCAGCAATAATAAAGAACATTACTATATTAGACAAAATCATGCCCGACCATACATCTATGCGCATTCTTTTAATTTGCTTTTTGTCTGTACCCATTCTTTGCTTAAGAGTGGTCTGTCCTTCAGCTACTTCGTTTTCAACCTCTTGAGATGTTTGCCAGAAAAATAGATATGGAGAAATAGTCGTACCTAGTATGGCACAGATTAGTAGTAGTTGATTTTTATTAAATTGAATATGTGGAACAACGCTGTTTCTTAGTACTTCACCCCAATCTGGTTTAGATAAAAATGCTGAAATGATATATGCGAACAAAACAAGAGCCAACCATTTGAGGTATTTTGCATATTTAACATAGGGAGTAAAAATTTGCAGGAGAACAATAAAAATAGTGAATCCTACCACAATATATGTAAAACCAACTTTAGGGAGAAGTAATTGAACTCCCTGAGCCATTGCTCCAATGTCGGCGCCAATATTAAAAGTATTGGCGGCAAATAAAAGTAATGTACATGTGTAGAGTATGGATTTAGGGAAGTGTCTTTTTATGTTTCCAGCAAGGCCTCTTCCGGTTACTAGACCTATTCGGGCACACATTTCTTGAACGACCGCCATTAAGGGCATAGTAAAGAACGCAAGCCAAATTAAACTATAGCCATATTGTGCACCAGTTTGTGAATAAGTTGCGATACCGGATGGATCGTCATCTGAAGCTCCGGTTGTTAGTCCAGGACCAAGTAGGTACCAGTAATCTCTGGCTTTTTTGTATGACTTCTTGGCGTTATCTGGCATGTTATCTACAATCTTTTGACCACCAGCTTTACTCATTTCATATGCCTGAGCGGGGGCATTCTTAACGCCTATTGCTACTTTCTGACCTTGATTAATTCCCATCTCAAGTGCTTGAGCTGGGGCATCAATCATTTTTTCAACTATTTTTTTTGCCATAACGTTAGTAAATATAATACCAATATATTCATTTCTTGTAAAAACATAAGCGAAAAATTGAATAAATTAAATTTGGTCTGATATGCAAAATAGATATATTCTGTATTTATGATCAAATTAATAGCTGCATTAGATGAGAAAAACGGTATAGCCAATAACTCTGGAATACCTTGGAATTTAAAAGCTGATAAAGAATATTTTCGAGATAAGATTTCATCCGGAAATATATTAATGGGCCGAGGGGTATATGAAGAGCTTAAAGGTCCTTTGGGCAGTGGGCTAAACTATGTTTTGACGCACAGACATGCACTCAGGGAAGGCTTTATTGCAATATCTGATATAGATGACATTATTCAACATTCGGATGACCTGTGGATAATAGGCGGCGCAGAAGTTTATGGCCAAACAATTAATCTTGCAGATGAAATACATATTACAAAAATACATAAGGACTTTCATTGTACGAAATTCTTCCCAGAAATAAATGATGACTTTAAAATAGTCTCGGATTCTGGGAAATTGGAAGATAATAAACTAGTTTTTAATTTTTTAAAATATAAAAAAGTAAAATAATTGACAAGCTAGTTGTCTGTCTAATATCTTATAAAGAGCAGGTAAAATAAAAAGGAATTATCTTGGCTTATGGACACAACTCATAAAGACATAATCTTAGTAGTCAAAATAATTATTGGATTATTAGTATTTTCAGTAATTGCATACGTCGGCTGGAAATTGGAAAAATCACATATCGCTGAACTTCAGGAGAAGTCGAGACAGGATAGTCTAAGCCCAGAGATTGAGTCTGATTTAGATAATTGATAATACAACTGTATTAATTTGTTTTGCCAATTACGACTACGAAGTCTGAAGAGTAATTTCCTTCAACTTGTTTGACTGTAATATTATTTCCATAAATTGATTTTAAAAGCGCTAGGGTCGCTGGGTATTTACCGCCTGAACTGTCAATTATTGTAGACTTTTGATAATTACTCATAGCATCACCAGTTCCAGCTACAAAAACTCCCTTTGATTGCAGAAGTGTTTTATTCTTGGTGGCTAGACCAGAAGTATTGGTTCCATTAAGTACTTCTACGCTCGCACCTTCTTTTGTGACCGGGTTATTTGATGTGATTTGACTATAATACTGGGCTAATTGACCATAGTTATCAACTCCCGCAACTGGAACAACTGTTGACTGGCCAGTTCCTGGGTCGGTACGAGTTGTTAGTATTGGAGTTGTGCAACCACCCTGTCCGATAGAAAGTGTCGAGCAGAATGAACGCGAGGCGACATTATTAACGTCAATGCCTTTGGTTAACTTAATCAGAGTTAATACTTCTGCAAGATTTAAATTAGTTTTGAAATTGTTGCCTAGTGCACTAAATAGGCTACTTATTTTTCCAGGATTTCCTAGTACGCCGAGTGATTTAGCTTTATTGGCCACTGCAATAAATAATTCTCTTTGATGGGCCGTTCGATCAAAATCTGAACTGTTGAATCCGTAAGAATTATATCCATCACCACGGGATCTTGCTAAATTTAGGGCCTGGACACCATTTAGAGTAACTGGTCCATTGGGTAACTTAATGCTGACGTTAGGATCATACAATCCTCTTGGGTCCTTGCTATTGATAGTTATTGTAACGCCACCAACTGCATTAACTGAATCTCTAAAAGCTGAGTAGTTCATGAGTCCATAGTAGTTTATTGGAATACCTATGTCATTCTGGATTACATAAGACAGTGCACCCATTCCACCGCTTGGATATCCAGGTTGGCTAAAGTCGGATATTTCATTGGCAGCATTTATTTTTTGATGAGTATTGCCTGGCCATGTTCCTGGTGGCATTTGTACCCAAAGATCTCTAGGCACGCTAAGCAAAAATGCTGATTTGTCTTTCAGGCCAATACTCAGTATAAGAATAGAGTCAGTTAAGCTGCCCCCTTGATGTCCGGGATCATCTGATGAATCACCAGCTAGCAATATGTTAATTCTGCCAGTTTTTTCACCCTTTAATTCAACATTACTTCCAAATATGTCTCCTAAGTTTGAGGCAATTGAGCCTCCAAAAACTTTTTGAGATGTTTTTAAAATTCTATAACCTAAGAATGCTCCAGTAGAGACTAGTATTATGAATATTAAGCCAATGAAACAACCTATAATTCTTCTAATATATAGATTTCTGGTGACTATTGGTTTGTCGGTATTATGACGTCTTCGATTATTTATATTGCTACTTCTCCTCGGTCTTGATTGCTCTTCTTTTATTCTTGGATTCAAATATGTTGTTGGGTACGGACTAACTGGTTTTGTTTTTTCTGAAGGAGTTTTTCGTATGGGTTTTTTAGATAAAGGGATTCTTTGAGCAGTGGTGGTGGTGCGTTTAGGCAAAGTCTTTCTAAGGATTGAAGGCGGCTTAGTAAAGCCATCAATGCTGACCGATCGTGTTCGCTTATTTTGTCTTTCATTTTTTTCCATTAAACTTAATCATTATACCTATTTATATTACTAATTTATACTTATTTATGGTTTTTTCTTATGCGGTTAATTATCACTTGATAGTAAACAGTAATTCTTAATAAGAGCTTAAGAAATTATTATTATATTTTAACAGAACCTTGTCGTAATATCTGAATATTATTGTTATTTAATTTGATAATAGTTGACGGCAGACTATTATCAAGACTACCTCCATCTACATAGAAGTCCAGGTCATCGGCAAACACACTCCGAGCATCAGATATTGATGTTACTGTTTTTTGACCTGGAAAATTTGCACTTGATGTTATTAGAGGACCTGATTTGATTAAAAGATTATGCAAAGCACCACCTTTTATAATTCTCACTGCTTGGGAGTTTTGACTAAAATTAAGATAACTAAGTTTTTCAGGAGCTTCTATTACTACACTAACACCCATATCGAGATATTTTTTACCACTATTTATCTCTTTATTATTAAAACCCATTCCTATTAGTTGCTCTGCACTTGATGCAATTATAGTACCCGGTTTTTTTTGACCTGGTCTTTTTGTTGTATAAAGACGCTCAACTGAATCGGGGAATTTTATTGAAGCCACTATACCGTAAACAGTATCGGTAGGAATTATTCCAATTTTACCGTTGTCTATGAGGGATATTAGGCTATCGTTTTGTATTGAGTCAAATATTTTCATTACATTATTATTAAATCTTTAGATATTATTGTCAAACTTAATGTATTTTTGTAAATAAAGATGACATAATTTAAATATGAAAATAACAGTTTTTGGTGCTTCAGGTAAGATAGGTAGGCTTGTTGTTGATGAACTACTAAAAAACAATCATAAAGTAACGGCTTTTATTCACATAAATAATCCCTTTAGCGACGAGAAAAATTTAAAAGTTATTAAGGGTAATATTTATGATGCGAAGGATGTAGATTCTGCATTAGAGGATGCCGATCTAGTTATGAGTACTCTTGGTAGCTGGAATACAAAAACTAAGGATGTATTAACAAGCGGTATGGAAATTATTATTCCAGCGATGAAAAAGAAAAATATTTCCAGAATCATATCACTCACTGGCGCCGATGCTCGGTCAGTGCACGATAATCGTTCGCTAATATCAAACTTTTCGCATGTATTTTTTGGAGTTATGGCTAGTAAAATTTTAATCGATGGCGAAAGACATATTAGGCTTCTTGAGAACAGTGGACTAGACTACACAATAATTCGGTCACCTGTTATGCGAGAAGACGGCAATGAAAAGCCATACGAGCTTAACCTAATTTACGCAAAACCTTGGGAAAGTATATCTAGGCCTAACGTTGCCCGGGCAATTGTTAGTCAACTTGAAGATAAATACTTTATAAGGACAAGTCCCTATATTCACAGTAAATAGGATTTATCTCTTATTGTGGTGATGTTGTTTGCCGCCGGCGTGTGAGCTCCACTTATCTATCTGAGTTTGACTATAACCCTGGCTAGATAACTCAGTTTTAATTTGAGCTTGTACTTGTTTTCTAAATTCAGCCTTAGTTAAACCTTTGGCCGCTATTATGTCTTTAAGGCTAGAGGATTGTAGCTCAGTAGTTAGCTCACTTTCAGTAACTCCTAAAACTGTTGCCTCGGCGCTTAATCTATCTTGATGTATTTGATAGCGAGATATTCTTTGATTGTTAGATGATACTGTGCTGGCACTAGCTAGTGAGGTTGTAGCAAATGCTATTCCTGTTACTGCCGATAAACTTGCTAAAGATACGATTACTTTATTTCGAACCATTATTATTCTCCTTAGTTAATTTATATATTTAGTTTATAAATACTTACTGAAATAAGGCTGAAATATCTACAAATATATGGCATAGTAGCTCCAGAAGAATAAATTCAATCTGTTAATCGTGATACAATATTAATCATATGAAAAAAATATTAAACGGTAAAGACTTATCGGACTATATTAAGCAGCGACAGGCTAAGGATGTTAGATCGCTTGTTCAAGCTTTTAATAAATCACCAAAGCTTGCGATAATTCAAGCTAAGGACGATCCTGCAATTAATATCTATGTAAAGCTAAAGCAGCGATATGGATCAGAAATTGGAATTGAAGTTGATGTACATAAAGTCGAACAATCAAAAATAGAGCCTTTGATTAAGCAATTAAATATTGATGATACTGTTCATGGCGTTATAATCCAGCTACCAATTGAGGATGAATCTAAAACAGAAGAGCTCATAAACTTAGTAGCTAGAGAAAAGGACGTTGATGCTCTTGCGAAAAAAACTGATTTTGATCCAGCAACTCCCGTCGCAATATTGTGGCTACTTGCAGGCTACAATGTAAGCCTAAAAGATAAAAAGGTTCTATTAATTGGTAGGGGTAAATTAGTTGGAGCTCCACTTGAGAAAATGCTCAAAACTTCAGATATGGATTTAACTGTTGCCGATAGGAAGACAGAAGATCTAAAAACTTTATGCCTAAATTCAGATATTATTATCACAGCAACAGGTAAACCAGGTCTAATCACACCGAATATGATTAAACCAGGAACCGTGCTGGTTGATGCTGGAACTGCCAGTGAAGACGGTGGACTAGTTGGTGATCTTTCAGATAATGTTTATGACATGGATAATATAACTCTAACTCCTAAAAAAGGCGGAGTAGGACCATTAACTGTATGTGCGCTCTTTGAAAATGTCATAAAAGCTGTCAAAATGAGTATTTAGAATGAAGATAGGCGTATTTGATTCAGGAATTGGTGGTTTATCTGTTGTTAATGCTATAAAAAAAGAACTTCCAGAACTCGATATTGTTTTTAAAAATGACAAGGAACATCTTCCATACGGCAGTAAGACGACCGATCAGCTATTAAGTTTATCTCGACCAGTTTTAGAATCACTTGTAGACGATGGATGTGAAGTTATTGTAATTGCCTGTAATAGTGTTTCAACAAATATAATAGACGATTTAAGAGAAGTAATTGATGTACCACTAATTGCGATGGAGCCTATGGTTAAACCAGCGGCTGAACTTACTAAAACAAACACTATTGCCGTCTGTGCAACTCCAGCAACCCTTGCTAGTAATAGATATAGGTTTCTTAAGGAAGAATATGCAAAAGGTGTAAAAGTATTAGAGCCAAATTGCTCCAATTGGTCATCGATGATTGAGAATAATGAGATAGATCACGATAATATCAAAGACTTAACTAATAAGGTTTGCGAAGAGGGTGCTGATGTTATTGTTCTTGGCTGTACTCACTATCACTGGATAGAAGAAGAAATTGCTCAGATTGCACAGGGAAGAGCGGTGATCATTCAGCCAGAGAAGCCAGTTATAGAACAGCTTAAGCGAGTTCTTGAACAGCTTTCTTAAATTTTTCGCCTCTGTCTTTATAGTCTTTAAATATTCCAAAACTAGCACATCCGGTAGAGAGAAGTACTACGTCACCTGGACTAGATTTTTCTTTACAAAGTCCAACTATTTCATTAATATCCTTACTTCCAAAAGAGTAGTCACTAAAGCCTTCATTTTTTAGAGCTTGTTCGATAGATTTTGCAGTATCACCAATTAGGACTGCGTGCTTAACATTTCCGCCTGCGACAGTCTTTGCTAGTTGAATATATTCTGCAACTTTATCTGAGCCACCTAAGATTATTACTTTAGGATCTTTGAATGCTTCGATGGCGACAATTGCAGATTCAGGTGTTGTAGCGAAAGAGTCATCATAATATTTCACTCCATTTAGTTCTCTTACTAGTTCTAGTCGATGTTCAAGTCCACTAAAAGATGCAGTAACCTGCTTTATTGCTTCTGTATTTTGATCTATTTGCCAGGTGGCAGTCACAGCCGCACATATATTTTGTAAATTGTGACGCCCAAGCAGCTTTACTTCGTCAGTTCTACAAATTGTTTGTCCATCAATAACTACTAGTTCATTATTAATATTGGCTCCAGGATTTTCAAAATATGGAATTTTAATTCCCTTTCCTGAGCTCGCAATATCTTCAGATATTTCATTATCAGAGTAGTAGATAGCAATATCGCTAGGTGTTTGATGAATAAAAAGTTGTTTCTTGGCCGTCACATATTCTTCCATGTCTTCGTGCCAATCCTGATGCTCGGGAACTACCATTAAGCAAACTGCAATGTGCGGAGAATATTTAAGGTCAATTAGTTGGAAGTTTGCAAGTTCAAGAACTACGTAGTCACTCTCATTAATTCCATGTTCAAGCATTTCTAGCGGCGGTGTTCCAATATTGCCACCCAAGTGAACCTTCTTGCCTTCGGCTTCTAACATCTTAGTAATTAGAGAGCTAGTAGTGCCTTTGCCTTTAGTTCCAGTCACGCCAATAATATTCTTAGATGGACATACCTTGAAAAACTCGTTAGTATTGGTGGTAATTTTATCTTTAATTTGCTCACCGTTGGCCGAAATTATATCTCTTGGGTGAACACTAGGGGAGCGAACAATAAGATCAAAGTCTTGCAAATTGTTTAGGTGATCTTCGCCAATGCGTAGTTCGACATCTTTTGGAGGATCTTTGATTTCATTTTGATCACATATAGTAATTTGGTTGTCTTTGCGCCAGTACTTATAAGAAGAAGCACCCTGAAGACCATAGCCTATAATTGCAATTTTCATATTAAACTAACTCAGTCTCTTGATTCGAAACTCTATTCCTTATTTTCTCAAGTTCGGATTTAACTCTTAAGGAAACTTGTCTTGGTGTCAGTTCAGCTTTCATAATAATTCCTAGTACATCCATTGTGCTAAGGCTCTTAGGTAATTCTTGCTCACCAATATTAGTTAGTACTAGAACTTTAATGTTTTTCCCCCAAGGCTCATCTCTTAATTTTTTCAGCATCTCATCACCAGTCATCTCGGGCATCATAATATCTAGAAGTATTATGTCGGGCTTCATCTTTTCGACTAGTTCTAGACCAATCTTGCCGTTTTCAGCCGTCTCAACTTCATAACCATCATTTTCAAATTTCATTCGATACATTTGAGAAATGGCCTGATCGTCTTCTATGATGGCTATCTTTTTCATAGTAAGTTAATTCTATAATTATTTTAGGTTTTTGTACATCATTAAGATAAAACCTCTTCAATAACTTTGATGACTTCTTTTGGGGTGTAGTGAGCCTTAACAATGTATCTTTCAACATTTAAAAGTTTTAGGATTGCAGGAGCTTCATCTTTACTAAGATTGGTTAGAATTATGACCTTGGCTAGTGCTCCCCAAACTGTTTCTCTCATTTTTTTCAGCATCTCATCACCGTTCATGATTGGCATTTTTATGTCCAGAAGAATTAAATCAGGTCTAATTTTTTCTGCCAACAGAAGACCTTCTTGACCATTGTTGGCTGAATACACATCATAGCCTGAGCTTTCAAGCTTAAACTTATACATTTCTCTTATTGGCTCGTCGTCTTCCACTATTGCTATTTTATGCATCTAAAAATAAGTATATACCATAATACTTGTGTTTTTTACATTTTTCAGTTATAATAGCGGTAATATTCTGTTGTAATATAGAATTGTAATTTAGAAGATAAGACGAAATCTATGTATTCAAAAATTGTTTGGATGCCTGGATTTCGTTTTTTTATTTTTAGAATTAAGAAAAGGAAAAAATATGTCAGAAATATTATCTAATAATACTCAAGATCAAGACGATTCAT
The DNA here is from genome assembly GCA_903839515.1 of uncultured Candidatus Saccharibacteria bacterium. GTDB lineage: Bacteria > Patescibacteriota > Saccharimonadia > Saccharimonadales > UBA4665 > CAIYEO01. Next base: position 15,525 of record CAIMCP010000117.1, read on the forward strand.
CATTAAATCGTAATTTAAGACAGGATGCTATTAGGGATATAAAGATCTTCATTTCCGATACACAAGCAGTGGGTCACGAAGCACGCAAAGATCTTGCGGAAGGATCTGTTTTTAATCGAATAACCACAATAGGAAGTATTGCCTTACTGGGCTTTCATGAAGTTGGCATGGAATTTACGCTTGGTAGAGTTGGTGTATGGTCTTTTGAGCATTGGAACAATCCATTTATAACTGGGGGCGCCATGGGTGCTACTAGTGCCGTTATTGAAGGTGCACTAACTTTAGGTGTGTCTGCTAGTCTTATGAATAATAAAAGAGCATCCAAAGCTATGGGCGAAAGGTTTAATAGCAATTCTGATTCAATCTCAGATTCAGTCTCGAAAACTGGCAAGGGGATTAAGGATAATTTAATTAATGCAGCTGATACCGCAGGATTAGCACTTGGTCTTGGTTCTCCAGGGGTTATTATTAGAAATCATGCTAGAGATAACACTAAAACTTTTAAAGAGGACATGAAGACTGGATCTATTGCTGTTGGTGCACTAGCTGCTTCAAATTTTGCTGCTGGCATTGCTGCTTCTGGAGGATTATGGATAACAAATAACATGCTTAATTCTCAAGAAGGGTCCAATATCGCACTACCAGTATTGAAGAGTCCATTAACCTATATAGGCCTTTTTGCTATCACTAGATCAATGGGCTATGTCAATAAAAGAAAAGCCAGGAATAAAGATAAAATGAATCAAGGAGATCAATTATGAGTGAAATTATTACCAGAGAATCTTATTCAGATTTTCCATATGATAGCGACGAAACAATAGCGCAAAGATTCAAGAAGGATAGAATAATGGATTTAACTGAACAATACCTAGAAGAAGGTATTGAATGTGACATTAAGAGCGAATTAGGAGATAGAAAATTTGTCGTTTCCTATATAAAAGGTGATAGTCAGTTCGCAGACATACCATTATCAGTTGAAACTGATGTATTTTCCAAGATCTTTAAACAAAAACCTAGTCAGATTATAGAAGATTATGGTAAGTATGACAGTCAAAGCATATTCGCAACAGTTATTGACGCCTCAGCTGAAAGGCCTGTTCCAGCAGGAATTTTGAGAATTATACAGCACCATAGTGAAGTTGGCTTTAAAGATGTCAATGACCTTGTAAAGGACGTAGTAGATAATCCCTGGATTGATGAGATTAAATCTCAATATTTTTCTAAAGACGAAGAATATTCACCATCGTTAGCATGGGCAAGGCTAGGAGAAAGGGAGGGCGTTAATCTAGTCTTAAATGAATCTCTTGATATAGCCACACATGCATCTTCTGATGAATACAGAGGTGCTCATGGAGATATAAATGGAGTAAGTATGCTTTTCTATCATTCATGCCTAAGATATGCCCTAGCTCATCAAAAAAATAACTTACTGGCTATTTTTGATATCCCACCACTAGAAAACTTGCAGCAGTTTGGTAATCCTTTTGAAACCTATAGCGAGCTCAACCCCCATCCTTACGGAGGTCCTTATGATACATTACCTGCGTATTGTGTAATTGAGCGTGGAATGAATAAAATTAGAGATAATTCTAAAGATATTGGCAGGGTCTTTATAGACGGATTGAGCTTGAATGATAATGCCTTATTGCCAAATGAATATATGCCTGAAGTATATTCAAACGAGATAAATGGTTTTGATAGTATATAAATACTAACAATATAGTTTACGATTATGCTTAATAAGGTTATATTTAGTAAATGCTGGACCTAATTGTTTTACTAATCTCTATCTTAATAATAACCATTCTAGGTACTTTGATAGTTTTTAGAAATATCAAAAACCTATCATTTCAACTTTTTGGATTATTTAATATTATAGCCGTAACCTGGTTTGTCGCTAATTACTTTAGCAATCATATTTCTTCGTATGATTTATTATTATTCATCAATAAGTTAAGTCTCTTCGTTGGATTACTGCTAGTCATTAGTGTTTGGTTATTATCTATTTATTTCCCTCAGCATATAATCAAGCATCCTATTCAAAAGATTATTGCTCTTATTGTGACTCCTATTTTGCTTGTATTGACTTTATTTACGAATGAAATAGTATCGAGTGTAAAATATATAAAATCAGATAGTGTGGCTCAGATTAATAATGGTAATTTGTATTTTCTGTATATATTCACATCATTTATTTTTCTAGTATTTCTTAGTTTTAATTTCTACAAATCATATAGATTAAAATCATTATCGCAGATACAGAGACAGCAGGTAATTTATCTTTCTCTTGGTTTTTTTCTATCATTTATATGGTCAATTTTAACTGCTGCTATAATTCCTGCGATTACTCATAATTGGTATATATCCAAATTTGGTGCAGTTAGTTCACTTTTTGTAGTTTTCTTCCTGTCTTATGCAATCATTAAGCATAAACTATTCGATATAAGACTCATTATAGCTAGATCTTTCTCTTATTTCTTAACTCTTATTTTTATCTCTTTGATATTAATTACTCCTCTAATTATGATTCTCACAAGGATACTCAATATAAATCTCAGTTTTGGAGCTATTCTTTTAATATCATTGGTTACCTTTATTGTTTCTGTAATTTTTCAGCCAATAACAATTCTATTCAATAAGTATACAAATAGGTTATTTTATAGAGATTATTATGAGCCTCAGATTGTTCTCGATAAATTAAGTAATTTACTTGTAGGTAGTATTAACTCTAAGTCAATCATAGAAGGAAGTTCTAAAATATTAGAGGAAGCAATGCGTCCCAAGTTTTTGAAGTTCGATTTTAGTAAAAACCAATCAAAAGACAAGCACTTAAATGAGCTTCATAGACTAATAAGTGAAGAATCTAACAGTGTTATCGTCTTAGATGAAATCAATCAGATGAATGACTCAAGTCTATACAATCTTTTGATTAAAAAAGATATTGCTGTGGTCATGAAACTACGAACCGGTGATGATGAGATTGGATATATATTCGTTGGCTACAAAGAATCGGGAGCAGTATATAGCGAAAAAGATATAAGGCTTATGAGTATTGCCTCGGATGAAATTGCTATAAGTTTACAAAATGCACTAAGATACCAAGAAATTCAGAGATTCAACGCAACCTTGCAAGAAAAAATAGAAGTTGCCACTAGACAACTAACTAGAGCTAACGCAAAGCTAAAAACTCTTGATCAAAATAAAGATGACTTCATCAGCATGGCATCTCATCAGCTTAGAACACCACTTACATCCGTAAAGGGCTATGTCTCAATGGTTTTGGAGGGTGATGTGGGTAAGATTACTAAACAACAGGAACAGATGCTTACACAGGCTTTTGACAGCTCTCAGCGAATGGTCTACTTAATATCCGATTTACTAAATATCTCGAGACTTCAAACAGGCAAGTTCATTATTGAGAGAACAGATTGCGACTTATCTAAGATAATTGATGAGGAAATTAATCTAGTCCATGAAACTGCCGAAGCTAGAAATATTAGGATATCATATAAAAAACCAAGTCATTTCCCGGTCTTAAGTCTTGACGAAATAAAGACTCGCCAAGTTATCATGAACTTCTTAGATAATGCGATTTACTACACTCCTCCCGGAGGCGAAATTACTGTATCTATAGAAGATAAGGATCAGATTGTGGAGCTAAAAGTTACGGATACGGGTATAGGAGTTCCAGCATCAGTTGCCCATCATCTATTCACTAAGTTCTACAGAGCTGAAAATGCCAAAAAGGCTCGTCCAGATGGTACAGGTTTAGGTTTATTTATGGCCAAGAAGGTAATTATTGCTCAAGGTGGATCTATAATTTTTTCAACTAAAGAAAACAAGGGGAGTACATTCGGCTTTAGCCTACCTAAA
>CAIMCP010000118.1 GCA_903839515.1 uncultured Candidatus Saccharibacteria bacterium
AGCGAAATCTATAGATAATGAAATAAAAAATAACACCTTTTTTGTTACGGGAAAATCGAAGTGAAAAATTTTAAGAGATTTCTCGTAGGCATACTTCCGCTTTTTATAGCTTTAGCAATAAGTTTTAACCTATCAAATCATAATGTATCGGCAGCAACTATCACGACACCAAATGATATTCCATCTGAATATAAGGATGCAATAAATAATTATGATAATAATTCGAATGGAACAAGTGGGTGCTATAAAGGACCTCCTGGGCCTTTTCAAGAAATGCTCATGGTCTATATGACAACTACAGCAGATCCTTCGACTTTGCTAACTAAAACCTCATTAACCCCAGGACAAGCAACTGATCTTCAGGTTAATTACGGTACTTTTATTTGTAAGACTATAAGTAATCAAGCCGGCCAGTTTTATAATGCACCATTGCCTCGCGATGGATCTAGTGGTGGTGGATTGGCATACTCTGAATGGCACATAGTTTCGGTTTCAAGAACACTACCGCCTGGATGTAGTGGGGGATCGATTTCTTATGGCCCGTCTACAATAAGATTAAATCCCCCGGGCGATCCCAATAATCAGAGATATTGGTTTGGGTCATATAATTTCCAGTTCACTCCACCTTCCGGTTCTGGATGTGCCGGTACTGGACGCATAACTGTTTCTGCACAAGTTTTGAATCATTTTAGTGATGGAATTGCTGAATGTGGAGCGAATCAGGCCATTGTTACTAGCGTTACCCAGTGCCCTACTACCGATACAGGTTTTGATTTTAATTTAGTTAAACCTCCAAAAATAACCTATAGTTGCTCCACTCAAAGCTATAAAGTTAGTTATCACGATCCTTATAACAAAACATATTATTCATATTCAATTGATGACCCATCTAATACTAATTACACTACGGGATCGATGAAATCTTCATCCACTAGTTTCAATATATCAATGGGTAGCTATGATCAGCTTGCCGGTCATAAAATAACTGGTATATTAATTTTTCATTACGACTCCAGAGGCAATGCTATCTATAATGAGCCTCTATCAATTCCAGATTATCCGGCCTGTTACGTGCCTCGATGTGGAATATTGCCAACACAGAGTTTTACTTTGGGTTCGCAAATGAATATTACAGCTACTATTAATTTTTCTCCAACTGCCGTGAGTAATCCAGCATCACCTGGAAGCACACCTTCAAACATAGGGGGAGATACTATAAATCCTTTCTATATAAAACAGGGAGCAGTTCGAGTTAATAATTCTGGAATAGTTGGAACTCCTATTTTAGGAGCGGCGAAATATACTCAAACAGACTTATTCAATTCTGCCAACTTAAAGCCGGGTAATTTTGATGTATATTGGACTTTTCCTGGACTTGTAGTCCAGTGCTTCGCGCCTGATCAGGATTCACTTAACAGTAAGCCTTTCTTCTCCGTACTGGGTGGCGACGTAATAGTCGGATCAAAAATAGGAGCTCTTCCAGGTAGCTGTAAAGACACTTCTCCAGACCCAGACGGAATACTAGCATGGAATACTAACTCCCCATCTTTCAACGGCTCAGGCACAACCATGGCAGCTCAAGCTCTAGGACAAATAATTGGATTTGTAACTAAACAAGGAAGTACTAATACAGGCCATAACCTCACATTCGCCAATGTTGGCGTTAATGG
>CAIMCP010000119.1 GCA_903839515.1 uncultured Candidatus Saccharibacteria bacterium
GATGGTGGTTCTACATGTACCTATACAACGGACCCGAATTTTGGCTGTAACACCGCTTTTCCGTGTAAATCTGTAGTTTCATATAATGGATTTCCAATACATGATGGGCAAGTAAATCAATCTGGTGATACTTCGTGCACCAATAATAACGCTCACACATATTCCGTTTTAGGAATAATTGAAAACTTAGTAATCTGGTTCTTGATTACATTTGGCCTAATCGAAGGCTACTCATTGGTGCGAAAACGGTTATCTGTTGGTAAAACTAATCAATCTATAAAAAAGTAGTAAAAAAGACTTTACAAACAGATGTCATAGGTGATATAATTTGAATCTGTTATATTTATGGCGCAATCAAAAGAAGTAATCGAACTATCCGGAACGATCGTAGAGACGTTACCAGGGACGCAATTCCGCGTTGAGCTCGAGAATGGCCATAAAATTATAGCTCACGTTGCTGGCAAGATGAGGAAACATTTTATCCGAATCGTACCTGGTGACACCGTTACGGTTGAGTTGACCCCTTACGATCTAACTAAGGGCAGAATCACCTATCGGAAATCATAATAAATAAGCAGTGTGTCATGTGCGCTGAGGAATAAGGAGCATGATCCGTATGAAAGTACGTGCAAGTGTAAAGAAGATTAGTCCAGATGATAAAATCGTCCGAAGAAAAGGACGTATTTACGTTATCAATAAAATGAAACCTAAACATAAGCAAAGGCAGGGCTAGGAAATGGCAAGAATTTCTGGTGTAACTATTCCTAATGAAAAGCAAGTTTGGGTTGCCTTAACTTACGTCTATGGTATTGGTCCTAAGACTGCAAGAGACATCTTGGCAGTTGCTAAGGTCGATCCTACGGTTCGAGTTAAGAATCTTACAGATAACGAAATTACGTTAATTCAAAATGAAATCAGTGACAAGTATACAGTTGAAGGTGAACTACAAAGAGTAGTTACTGGGAACATTAAGCGACTAGTGGAGATTGGCTCATACCGAGGTCTTCGCCACAAAGCTCATCTTCCATCACGTGGTCAACGAACAAAGACTAATGCTCGAACACAGCGTGGTCGTAAGGTAACTGTTGGTGGAACAGCTAAGAAGGGTACAACTAAGTAGGTTATTATGGCAACTAAAGAAACTACAACTAAAAAGAAGAAGGCAAAAAGGACTGTAGCTGTTGGACAGGTACATATCCTAGCTACTTTTAATAATACAATCGTTACTTTCTCAGATGAAAAAGGAAACGTACTTTCTGCTAGTAGCTCCGGCGCCTGTGGTTTTCGTGGATCTAAAAAAGGAACAGCTTATGCAGCTCAGGTTGCTTGCGAGAAAGCTGCTCAGATCGCGAAACAAACTTATGGTTTCAATACTGCTGCAATTTTTGTTAAAGGTACTGGACTTGGCCGAGACGCTGCTATTAGAACTGTCGGCGCTGCAGAAATTAGAGTTGAAAGTATTGCTGACGTTACCGGACTACCTCACGGTGGTGTAAGACCAAGAAAGGCTAGGAGAGTTTAGTTATGGCTAGATCATTACAATCAGTTGTTAAAATGAGCCGTCGTGAAGGCTATGCATTACACCCTAAAGCTCATAAGGCTTTACTCAAGCGTCCATCACCTCCAGGACAACAGCAACGAAACATGCGAGCTAAGACTAGTCAGTATTCATTACAGCTTCGTGAAAAGCAAAAAGCTAAAAGAATGTACGGTCTTCTTGAAAAGCAATTCTCAAATATGATGAAGGAAGCTTCAAAGATGCAGGGACAAGCTGGTGAGCACTTACTAGTAAACCTAGAAAAAAGATTAGATAACACTGTATATCGAGCTGGATATGCTCCATCCCGTCAAGCTGCACGTCAACTTGTATCTCATGGTCACTTTACGCTTAACGGTAAAAGAGTAGACATTCCTTCTATCCGAGTTAAAATCGGTGATGAAATCGTACTTCGAACTAAATCTCAGTCTAATGAATATTTCAAGAAACTAGATGATGTTTCACCCGCACCTTCGATTATCCCGGACTGGTTAAAAGTTAACCGTAAGAAATTTGATATTAAAATCGTTGGCCTACCTGTCAGAGATGACGTAGAGCCAGATATTAATGAGCAATTAATTGTGGAATATTATTCACGCTAAGGAAGGACTAGAAAATATGTCAAATACAATCCATACACCAAAGATCGTTAGTGGAGATGATCACAGCGACACAAGTGCTACTTTTGGCATTGAGCCTCTTCACAGTGGTTATGGAATGACTTTAGGCAACAGCCTAAGGAGAGTACTGCTATCCAGTATTGCTGGTGCAGCTATTACGGCTTTCAAAATTGAAGGCGCAACTCACGAATTTACAACCGTTAAGGGTGTAAAGGAAGACGTAATAGATATAATGTTAAACCTAAAGAACATTAGATTTAAGGTTTATGCTGACGAACCACAGACTCTTAGAATTACTAAGACTGGTAAGGGCGCAGTTAAAGCTAAAGATATTAAGACTAGTGCTGATGTTGAGATTGTTAACCCAGACCAGATCATTGCTACTCTTGATGACGATAAATCTAAGTTCGTTATGGACATAGTTGTAGAAAAAGGTCGCGGATACCGAACAATTGAAGAAGGAACTGCAAAGAAGCCTTCAGATATGATAGCTGTTGATGCAATATTTAGCCCAGTTCTAAGAGTACGATATAAAGTTGAAAACACTCGTGTTGGACAAATCACAGATCTAGATAAACTAATCATCACTATTGATACTGATGGTTCTATATCTCCTCGTGATGCCTTTGAAGAAGCTGCAGCTATCCTAATCAACCAATATACTGCACTTGCCGGACAAACAAGGGTTGTGCAGCCAGTAGTTGAAGAAGTGTCTGATTTAGACCTTGAAGGTATGAAAAATGATGCTGGTGAAGACTCTGCTGAACTTATGATGCCTATCGAAGATCTAAACTTTTCAGCACGAACTTCAAATGCCCTAATCAATAATGATATTCACACGCTAAAAGATTTATTTAACTTATCTGATGCAGAACTAAGAGACCTTAAAGGTTTTGGAAACAAAGCACTAGACGAAGTTAAGGAAAAAATGGCTGAGTTGGAGATATAAATGCACAGACACGGTTACAAAGGTAGAAAATTCCATAGAGAACGAGATCAAAGAGAAGCTCTAATTAAGAGTTTAGCTGAAGCTCTTATTATCCATGAGAAAATTGAAACTACTATATTTAAAGCTAAGGACTTAGTCTCTTATGTTGAGAAGCTTGTAACTAAGTCTAAGCAAAATACTCTTCATTCAAGGCGCCAGGTAATTAGTAATCTACAAACTATAAGCTCTGCTCATAAATTAGTAGATGAAATAGCTCCTAAACTATCTAGCCGTAATAGTGGTTACCTTCGAATCGAACGAACCAAATTACGCCGTGGCGATAACGCTCAACTAGCTAGTGTTAGCTTCATCTATGACGAAGTTAAAGTGAAGACTGCTAAAGTAGTAACTGAGGAAAAGAAACCAGTTGAAACTAAGCCAAAAGCTAAGGTTGAAACTGAAACTAAAGCCGTAAAGGCACCAGCTAAAGCAAAAGCAGCAGCTAAGACTAAGGAAGAAAAATAATGAAGACTTATAGCGCAAAACCATCCGAAGTAACAAGAAAATGGTATCTAATTGATGCTACTGATGCACCACTTGGAAGAATTTCTACAACTGTTGCTAAGCTTTTAATCGGCAAAGATAAGCCAATGTTCACTAAACACATCGACTGTGGTGATCACGTTGTTATCGTTAATGCCGACAAACTAGTTGTAACCGGTAAGAAAGAAACTGACAAGATGTATTATAGGCACTCTGGTTTCCCTGGTGGTTTAACTGAGACTAGCTTAATGGCACAAAGAGAAAAAGACTCTACTAAGATTATGATCCACGCAATTCGTGGTATGCTACCTGTAAATAAACTACGAGACGCAAGACTTGCAAGACTTAAGGTTTATCCAGGTGAAGCTCATATTCATGAGGCTCAAAAACCTGAAAAGTTAAATTTAAAGGATGTTAAATAATGGCTAAAGCTGATACATATTTTTACGGACTAGGTCGAAGAAAACGATCTACTGCTCAAGTTAAACTACAGTCTGGTAAAGGCAACATTGTTATTAATGGTTTATCTTCTGATGAATATTTCGATAACGCAAAGCATTACACAGTACTATTAACTCAACCATTTACGGCACTTGATCTTGAGGCTAATAAGTTTGATATCTCAACTAAGGTAAGTGGTGGTGGCCATACTGGACAAGTTGAAGCAATCCGACTTGGTATCTCTAAGGCTCTAGCTATTATGAATGAAGACTATAAGTCTACACTTCGTCGTGCTGATCTACTTGGAAGAGACTCTAGAGAACGTGAACGAAAGAAATTCGGTCTACGTGGAGCTCGTAAGCAAAGACAGTTTACAAAGCGTTAGTTCTCTCTTAATAATTAAAAACTTAGGAGACCACTGTTCTCCTTTGTTAGAATGTATATATGAACCAAATTAAAATTACTGAAGAAAACGTTGGTGAGCGACTAGACATATTTATGCAGAGCCAGTTTCCGCAGTATAGTCGTAGTACTATTCAGAAACTCCTAAAAAGCGAAAATATACTGGTTAATAAGCTTCCATCTAGATCTTCATATAAACTCCGAGAAGGCGATAAGTTAAAGCTATCTGAGCCCGATTTAGACTTTACTAAAGATCTAGATTTAAAGGTTCTCTATGAAGATGATGACTGTGTTGTCATCGATAAGCCCGAAGGGATATTATCTCACTCAAAAGGTGCTATAAATATGGAACCTACTGTTGCTAGTTGGCTAGAGAGTCGAATTAAGGACATTCCAGGCGACCGAGCTGGTATTGTTCACCGACTAGACCGTGGAACAAGTGGTGTTATGATCTGTGCTAAAACAAATAAGGCACAGCTATTCCTTCAGAAGCAATTCAGTGAACGTAAGGTTAAAAAAGTGTACTTAGCTGTAATTAAAGGCAGTATGGATCCACTTGAAGCTATTATAGATATGCCAATTCAGCGTAACCCAAACCGTCCTTCAAGATTTAAAGTATCTGTTAATGGTAAGAGCGCTGTAACACATTATAAGCAGCTTAGATCTAAGGGTAAGTACTCATTAGTAGAAATGACTCCACAAACAGGTAGAACTCATCAACTGCGCGTTCATTTGGCTCAAATGAAGCACCCAATTATTGGTGATTTATTTTATGAAGGAGAAGAAGCAGATAGACTATATCTTCATGCTGAAACCTTAGAAATTCAATTACCATCAAAAGAAAAGAAAATATTTACATCACCTCCAAGTAAAGAGTTTTTATCTAAGGTTGACTAGTATGGACAGTCCACTAATTCAAAAGCAGACTAAAAAACAAATAGACAACTTTATATCATCTCCAAGCAACTCACTGTTATTAGTCGGCCAAGGCGGATCAGGTAAATCTACAATTGCCCATTATATCTGTGGTCGTGTTTTAGGTGACGCTAAAATAATGGCTGGGAGTAACTTCCTTCTGGTAGAGCCAATTGAAGGACTTATATCTATTGAATCTATACGGTCAATTGGATCTTTCATAAAGCTTAAAAGTACGGGTAGTGGCAGTTTTAATCGATGTATTATTATCGACTCATCAGAAAAAATGAATGTTGCTGCACAGAACACACTACTAAAAACTCTAGAAGAACCACCTGAGGGTACATTGATTATCTTATGTGTTGATTCCTTGCAGTCACTTCTTCCAACCATACTATCTAGACTAAGTGTTATTGATATAAGAAAAGTTCCAAAATCTGACTTAACCGAATATTTTATTAACAAGGGATATTCCGAAAAAGAAGTTACTTTAGCAGTCCTTGTAAGTGATGGCAGGATTGGTATGGTTAATTCAATTCTCTCAAATAAGGCAGATATTAACCTTTCCGTACTCAAATCAGCCAAGGAAATAATTGGCATGAGTAAGAATGATCGATTAATTAAAATAAATACTTTATCTAAACAGGAAAGGTCTGATCTAATATCTCTAGTAGATGGACTTATTAATATTGCTCGGGCGTCACTAAATGCTTCGGCAGATAGAGATAATTCTAAATCCGTAGCTACTTGGAATAATGTCTTATCTGAGTCGTTATCTGCAAAACAGGCGTTAATGGTTAACGGCAGTAAAAAATTAGTCCTAACAAAACTGTTTTTGGCTATATAAAGCTGATATACTATGGATAATATTATGTATGGATTACTGATAGTTTTAGGATTTGGGTTTCTAGCGTGGCGCAACACTACTGTTATTGAAGACGAGTTTGCACACATAACCGGTAAATTCGGTAATAGGATGGGGAAACTTTGGGATATAGCTCACCAGGGTATGCGAGACAACCGTTTTCTTAGAGCCGAAAAAGCTCTATTAACTATTCTTAAAATTGATGAAAAGAATGCGGCTGCCTACAACAGACTTGGAATTCTCTATGCCAAACAAAAAGAATACAAGGACGCTATAGATTGTTTTGAGATTGCTAGTAGTATTGAAGCATCACCATCAAGTCTTCATAACCTGGGCCTTATTTATTTTGAAACAGAGAACTATGACAAAGCTGCTGTAGCTTTTGAGCAAGCCTTGAAGATAGATAGCGATCTAGCCTCCAGACACGTTGCCTACGCTAAAGTTCAAGAAAAGCTAGGAAATGACAGGGCAATGTTTGCAGAGCTTGAGAAAGCAGTCGAACTTGAGCCAAACAAGGAAACCTATAGCTTACTTTCGAAGGCATATCTAAACCGAGGCATGGAAAAAGAGGCTAGGGAGATGGCAAAACAGATGAAAAAGTATGATAAAATAACAATTCCTAAGCCAAAAAGAATGAAAAGACGCCCAAGAGTTGTTATTTAACAGAGAAATTTGGTAAAATAACAGATGTGCCGATGTAGCTCAGTTGGTAGAGCAGCTGTTTTGTAAACAGCGGGTCGCAGGTTCGAGTCCTGTCGTCGGCTCCATTTTATTTTGCAGGGTTAGTGAAGCGGTCAAACACGATAGACTGTAAATCTATTGGCTTATGCCTTCGTAGGTTCGAATCCTACACCCTGCACCATAATTTGATTATTTCCATCTACGAACGTAGATGGTTTTTTATTTCTACTACCATAATAAAAAGCATCAATATATAATAGTAGGACAACTGCCGAAGTAGCTCAGTGGTAGAGCACGTCAATGGTAATGACGGGGTCTCGGGTTCAATCCCCGACTTCGGCTCCATTAGTAATCTATTAGTTTAAGATAATTAATACTTATAATTGTTAAATTGTAAATTAGATAGTATACTACCTTTAATTAATAAGGGGTATAGAGATGAACCTGAAAAGTAATAAATTTGTTA
>CAIMCP010000120.1 GCA_903839515.1 uncultured Candidatus Saccharibacteria bacterium
AATGTTATTCCTGTTTATTTAAGCATAAAAAATCCCGCTCCAAGCAATATTTGGAAAAAAGTTGCTAAAGAAGTTTACTCTGACCAAAAAATACGTAAAGAATCTCGTTCTGAAAATGATGAAGTAAGACATAGATTGCAAGATATGGGATATGACGGCATTAAATTTTCTGGAAAACCAGATGTTAATGCCAATGAATTAAATGAAAAGGGATATACATCATTTAAAGATATATCGGGAAGATGGTATACCTTATCTAAGAATAAAGAAGATGGCGGGCTGGATTTATATGGTGGAAAAACAGATGGTTACCCCAATCCGCAAACAGAAGAATATGTAACGGGATACTTAGACTTGAGTGAGTATTTAAATACTGAAAAAAATGAAACTTGGGTAGCATTTGAGCCTAATCAAATTAAATCTGCCACAGGCAACCGTGGCACATATGATATTACATCACCTAATATAAAGTACTCATTACCCTCACCACTTAAAAAATTAACCAAACTAGAAGAATCTAAAAGTGCTTACGAAGCTACTACAGACGCTATGCAGACAGCGTTTAAACAAGTTCAATCCAATGAATTCTGGACAAGCGTCCGAGGCAATCTGGTTGACGCCGCAGCGTGGCTGACTAAGTCGTTATCTACCGAACAAAAAGTGAACGGTAAAACCGTAGAAGGTTTGGATAGATTTGATGTTAATGGTCAATTACGTGCTGATATGTTGGTGCGTATAAACAGTCAAATGGGTAACTTTGTTAAAAACGGTATGCTTTCTGGCGTTCCTATCTTGAATAAAGATGGTGGATTAATGATTGAGCGTACCGAAAGCAACTTAGCAAGAGCGTTATATTTAGCAGACAAATTAGATAGTAACCCGAACGTAAAGGCGTTAGGTATATCAGGTCGCTTCTTAGCCGCTGAGGTGGGTAGAATCAAGCGTGGTGAGGATATCTTAAAGGAAGACGCTAAATCTCAAGCTGAAGGTAGAAGAAAATCTGCTGAAGCTATTGTTGCTATGAAAGAAGCTAGAAAACTTTACAAGCAAAACAAAATACGTGAAGCAAATGCCGAAGTAAAAAAAGCCAGAGATTTACGCAAAGAAGCGTTTAAACTAAAGAAACAAAACCGAGAATTGCAGGTTACTCCAGCTCATATTGCTTGGGCAAACAAACAGTTAGTTAAAGTACCTGAGTTAAATCAAATATTTAATGTGTGGAACGATGTTAACAATTCCCTTGTAGATTTTTGGGAAGAAGTTGGCTTACTAGATGAGAAAAAAGCAAATGAGTACCGCTCTAATAAAAGTTATTTACCGCTCTACAAGTCATTAGAAGAACTCAATGAAGAGGGATTCTTCTCTGGCACAGGCACAGGATTAAAGAGTACAAAGTCTATCAAGCATTTAAAAGGTTCTGAATCCATCCGCAACATTTGGGAAAACATGGACAGGCATTATGCTTCCATGACATCAATGGGCTTCCAAAACCAAATTAGACGTGTAGCCGTAGAGCAGTTAGAAGGCTTAGGTTTGGCTAGAGTTGTTAAGAACAACGACCCTGACGCTAATTTGCGATATAAAGAAGATGGCAAGGTGGTAAGTGCGGTTGTGGATAACCCTAACGACTTAAC
>CAIMCP010000121.1 GCA_903839515.1 uncultured Candidatus Saccharibacteria bacterium
ACGTAAACGCCGTATAAGAGCTGTTTAGTCTTGTGGACGACAATGATGGTAATAGCTAAAGCGGGCTAACATAACCAATTCACAGGCATGCTTCACATCTATTCCCTAGGATTCTAGCATCAATGGAGTCTAACCCCTGAAGTGAGTAGGCCTTAGACTTTTTTTGCCAGTACTTCCTGCAGGATATGTTTATCTAGAGTTAAATCTGCTGCCAATTTCTTTAGTCTACCGTTTTCGTCTAGCAGTACATTCAGCTTGTTAAGCTCACTTATACCCATTTGTCTCATTGATCTTTTCCATACATTAAAAGTAGCTAGACTAACCCCTAGCTGGCGGCATACTTCAAGCACTTTTCCGCCAGTTTTACTTGCTTCAATGCATATATCTTATGCCTTCTGACTAGTATGTTTCTTTTTCACGTTTTATCCTTTTTAGATTGACCAGCTTACGCATTTTTTAACTTAGTCATGGCCAGTTCTTAGCAAGCAGATCAAATAAGGAATTTCTCCATACTCGGGTTTCCAAATGGACTATTTTAAAATATGCGATGCACAACGTACAATGTATCAAAAAAGGTAACAATATATTATTACAGATACAAATAATTAGTTAAAATAATCTAAGTGGTTAAAAAGAAAGCTTGGAGCTAAGGAACCCAAATTGCATAAATAAACACCTGTTTTATCTAGATTTTTTAATCTCAAGTCGGATTCTTGACTCAACCTTCTGTTGTATAACAAATCTACTACAGTATCATATATGTCTAATTCATTAGGCTCTAGTAGTTCTATCCCATTTTCATTCAAGGGTAATCTCGAAATACCAGTTATAGGATGATAATTACTATAAAGAAAAATCATATGCTCAGAAAAAATTAATACTTTATTGTTTGAACGAATTTTTAAACGAGTGGGCACCGTTAAATTATTACCTGAAGGATACGGTATCATCTGAAAGGTGCCCAGAGAACAAGATTTTATTCCTAATACTTCAGCGAACAAAGTAGCTCCTGAACCTGTTGATATAGCAAATTCACAATATCTAAACAACATAGCATCATTCAATGCACTAGCAAATTTAGAATTAGCATAGTCATAAATTCCGAGTTTATTAAATTCTATAGGCATGTGTTCTCTACCCGCTAGTACTATATTATATCCCAATTCTTTTAATTTTATAATTGTGCGTACATAACTTGATGGATCTATAAGTTTTCCAGTAGCGTTTCTTATAAAGGATTCTATTTTCAACATAACATATTTCCCTCTGGAAATAATATTTTGCACCTCATCGGGTTTCTGGAATGTATCAAGAGCTATTCTGAAAGGATAATAACCCTTGGTAACGTTCCAGACTGCAAAATATTCAATTACCGAAGTGTAATATTCGTTGGCAGTTAAATTATAGAATACTTCATTATTCCAATGCTCAGCAGCTATTCTACTTTTCTCTTTATTATTATTCAGTTTGCTAGTTGCAAAACCTATATCTATAATTAACTCAGGAAAGAAAATACTGATTTGTGCTATTATTTTGTATGCATCTGGATGGTACAAAACTTCTACACCTAAATGTGTTAAAACTTTACCTGTGAATATACACATATCTGTAGGGGGGAGTATTACAATCGTACTTTTACTCGCTTTCCCTATTAGTACGTACCTTAGTAATAGATCAGCTTCTCCAAGCATGTGACCAGGAGAACTAAAAAAAAGCATTCCTCCTGCTACTTTGCGATCTTCTTTCTTTAGTTTTTTAATTAAATTATTTAACATATATACTATTTTGGTAAGTGAGGTGACCCCGAATTAACGGACACGGTTTAAGTTATAAAAACAATTAACCTAACATGAAAAAAGAAAGTATAATCCGATAAAGACATAACCGTTATCATAAGGCATTCAAAGAACAGGCAAAACGCATGTCGATGAAAAGCGGAAGATCTGCAGAAATGAAAGCAAAAGAGCTAGGAGTGAGCGTATTTGATCTGTATAAGTGGGGACGTGATATGAAAGAGATCAAACAAACTGAAGTAGTACGAGAACCTAAAACGTTAGCTGCATATAATGCATATACCGAAAGTCTTAAAAAAGAGCTAGCTCGATTGACTTAGCAGCTTGAAATACTATCAAAGC
>CAIMCP010000122.1 GCA_903839515.1 uncultured Candidatus Saccharibacteria bacterium
CTAAAGCCATATATTTTAGGAAACCAATATGTAAGACCAGCAAAATATCCAAATAGCACCCCACTTACTATCATCGAATGGAAGTGAGCGACCAAGAATAAACTGTTATTAAGTTGGAAATCTGCAGGTGGTACAGCTAATAAGACACCAGCAACTCCCCCGATAGAAAATAGGATAATAAAACCCATAAACCAAATCATTGGACTTGCAAATTTAATCCTACCCCTAAACATTGTGAATAACCAGTTAAATATTTTAACACCGGTAGGAATGGCTATAATCATGGTCATAATACCAAAGAAACCATTGACATCGGCACCGGATCCCATGGTAAAGAAATGGTGAAGCCAGACGGTGAAAGATAACAGTACTATGGCCCATATTGCCCAGACCATCGACGTGTATCCAAATAATCTTTTTCGTGAAAATGTTGCTACAATTTCCGAAAAAATACCAAAAGCTGGAAGTATTAGAATGTAGACTTCTGGATGACCCCAAGCCCAAATTAAATTAACGTACATCATAGGATTCCCGCCACCAGCTCCTGTGAAAAAATGCATTCCTAAAAGTCTATCTAAATATAGTAAGGTTATTGTTACTGTAAGAATTGGAAAGGCAAAAATAACAAGTGTCATGGAGCCAAAAACACTCCATACAAACATTGGCATTTTCATAAGGCTCATTCCTTTAGTCCTATTTTTAATAATTGTAACTATGAAATTAATACCAGATAATAAGCTACCAATACCCGCAATTTGAAGGCTCCATATCCAATAATCTACCCCAGTACTTGGACTAAACTGAAGTTCGGAAAGTGGTGGGTAAGCTAACCAGCCGGCACCAGAAAAATCTCCAATCGCAAGAGATGTATTGAGTAGTAACATTCCGGCTACAAATAACCAAAAGCTAACAGAGTTTAAAAATGGAAAGGCAACGTCTCGGGAGCCGATGAGAAGAGGAACTCCGATATTAATTAGACCAAACATAAGCCCCATGGCTGCGAAAAAAATCATTGTGGTTCCGTGAGCTGAAAATACTTGCTGGTAGTGTGAGGGTTTAAGGAACCCTTGATTACTTCCAACTGAGATTGATTGTTGAAGTCTCATCATTCCGGCATCTGTACCAGCTTTTACGAGCATTAGAACGGCAACGGCAATATACATTACGCCAATTCTCTTAGGATCGAGAGAGGTCAACCACTCACTGAACAGCCATTTCCATTTTTTGAAATATGTAAGTGCTAAAACTACAAAACCTGCAGTTAGAGTCATAGCTGCAACACCAAAATATTGAATTAAATCATGTTTAAAAGCATCAATATTTAGAAGTCCTAATATTCCAGCGAAAATATACATACTAATAACTCATTCCTACATTCATATTATCATTAGCTGGGCTCATATACTTGTTGTAAATATAGCTAAATAAATCAGGCGATGCATATGAATAGTACGTGGGCGGAACATATTCACTTGGTACGTTGAGTTCTTGGTAGCCTTTAAGATTGAGTACATTTGGAGATTTTCGGGCGTGGCTTATCCAGTTCTTATACTCACTATCTTTAACCACATGAGCATTAAACGTCATGCCAGCAAAGCCCTTGCCGGATATATTAGATGAAACACCGCGATATGTTCCGGCCGTATTGCCGATTAAATTGAGGTGAGTAACCATTCCAGGCATACACATGATTTGGCCAGCTAGCTGAGGAATCCATAATTGATTCATTGGTGCATCTGAAGTCATCTCAAGATTAACAGGAGTATTGATAGGTATAGTCAGATCATTAACAGCAGCTACTTGTGAATCTGGGTATATAAATAACCACTTCCAATTCATGGACACTACTTGAATATTAAGTGGGGCTTTAGAAGAACTAATGGGCTTATATGGGTCAAGCGAATGACTACTTTGCCAGGTAACGATTGATAATATAATAATTAGAATCGTTGGTATTCCCCACCAGATTGATTCGAATATTTTACTATGATCAAAGTTAGGGCTATATTTTGCCTTTACGTTTTTTTCATTATATCTAATAGCAAAAACTACCAGCATAATAAATACTGGAATTAAAACAAACAAAGATAGCATCATTGCAAAAAGTATTATATCTTTTTCCTTTGAAGCAACCTGACCCTTAGGATTTAATACCGCAAAATTAACAGTCTTCAAGTAGAGATAGCTAATATAAATAACCAGTAACGGTATTACAGTTAAGAAAATAACTTTAATTTTTTTCATTAAAACCTAAAACCCCTTAAAATCATATAACCATAATGATTATATCATTTTTTAATTAATCTTAGGTTGATTAATTTTTGTTTACTTTTTGAGGTTGTAGTTTTTTGTAAGCGACGAAAGATACTCCGAAGAAAGCTGTATAAACAAGTCCTGCGAAACAGCTACCTACTAGGCTAGCATTGAATGCTATAACTAAAACAGTACCAGTTGCAAGCAATCCTGTTAATGAATATGCTGAATATTTAGCCAGTGATTCTGCCTTCTTTGAAGAACCTAAATATTTTACTAAAGTTGCTCCCAGCATTAGGGGGATACAAAATACTGCGAATGCTATGTGTGTAATTAGAATTGTTATCATATAAATATACTATCATAACAATGATTATGATTTAAACTTTTTTACGTTTTATTTTTCTAGCAAGAACTCCACCCCATATACCGAAACTCTCATTATTCTCAACAGCTATATTTAGGCAGTCTGCTTTAACCGGACAGCTATTACAAATTTTTACACTCTCTTCAATAATCTTCTTGCTGCTTGTAAAGAATAGTCGATTATCTAGGCCTCGGCAGGCTGCTTTACCAATTAATTTTACTGGAACTTTTTTATCATCACCTTTATGTGGCGCCTTATTCTCTTCTATAATATCTTCACCAGATTCTAGTAGATAATTAGCAATCCTGGCATATCTAAACAAAACCCTATTGTCGTTTAATGATCTGTCATCATTTAATCTACTTAACACTTCCCTTATGTCGTTTGGGTTTAATGTGTTTGGAGTTACGGTGCCGGCTACTACATAGCTCTCTAGTTCACTTACTCCATATAGGGTTTCATCTGATTTTTTCTCCACAACTTTCTCAGGATGACTTTTTCTATAATCTTCTAGGTCGATAATTGTTGCAAGTATTTCCATTTTTACATCTATTAACTGCTTAATTCTTTTCTGGCTTTTATCTCTTTGGCTCTTTCAATTGGAGTCATGCCGCCCCACACACCATATTTTTCTTCAGCCTCTAAAGCATACTCTAAGCAGGCTGGTCTAATTCTACAATCTTGGCAAAGTTCTTTAGCTTCCTGCTGTTCGTCTGCTATTTCACTAAAAAACATTTCACTTTTAATACCTATACATTTTGCCAGTGATCTCAAAGAATAATATTTAATCTGGGTATCGCTAATTTGCTTGCGACTCGACTCGATATTAATTCTTTTATTTGGGCCAGAGATTAACGACCCTGAAATGCCGCTATTATTATTTCTAGGAGTTATTATTTTTTCATGAATATTTGGATCCATTAAATCTCTACGATAAAAATCCGTAATAGTTAGAGCCTGATCATCCATAAATGCGATTGCCTGGTTGCTTGTGTCAAATTCATAAGGTAAATTACTACTATTTTCAGACATAACGCTCCTTGCTTGTGATGATAAAAAAACATTCTACCATATTTATTTTACACATAAAATTACTTATGAATATATATTGATAATTACTGTCTATTGTTGACGTAAAATTTTTATGCTTTAATTAAATCAACATCAAAGACATTTCTAATCTTTAATGTAAGAACATATTATAAATAATAAGGAGATATAAAGATGCAAATTACATCTGCAGTAACAAATTGGCTTTGGGTCGGTTTCTTTGGTATGTTAGTCGGAACAGCACTAATTTACCTAATCGGCTCAAAACTAAAACAAAGTCAAAAATATCATGTCTACCTAGCCATGATAATAACCTCGATAGCTACAATAGCCTATTATGCAATGGCTAATAATCAGGGAATATTTATAGTTAGCGGAAAGGAAGTTTTTGCTGCGAGATACATAGACTGGGTTCTAACAACCCCACTACTACTTCTAAGTCTTTTACTGATAGCATTTCCAGCCGGTAAGGATGCTGCAAAACTGCGCGAAAAGGTCGGGCTTTTTGCAACCGTTATTTTTGCGGACATTGTAATGATTGTAACTGGTCTATTTGCTAATTTGTCATCTAATACTAACAACCAAAGATTTTGGTTCGTTCTTAGCTTTATAGCTTTTCTAGTAGTAATTTGGCAAATGTATGGACCTGTACGTGAACAAGCTAAAAATCTGGGAGCTGGAGCTAATAAGTTCTTCACTAACATGCTTACATATCTATTGGTTTTATGGTTCATCTACCCAATCGTTTGGCTACTCGGAACAAGTGGCTATGACAAGATTAGCCTGGGAGCAGAAGTATCTATCTATGCTGTTCTAGATTTATGCGCTAAAGCAGTATTTGGTATTTTCTTAGTTCTTTATATGAAAGATGTAAAAAACGTAGAATAATATATTATCTACTATATAATTAAAAAGAGATGGCAAATGTCATCTCTTTTTAATTACACTAGCAATATTATTTAAGGAGTTTATAGTATATAATATGCATATAATGCCACTAAATAAGAAAAAATCAATATCTGTTGTTGTTCCTTTATTTAACGAAGAAAAGTCTATTAGAAGCTTTCATAAATCCTTGGTTGAGGTGCTTAGTCGTACTAAATTGGAATTTGAGATAGTCTATGTTGACGATGGATCTATTGATGATACTGCTAATGTAATCAATAAATTTAAAGACAAAAGAGTTAAGCTGGTAGCTTTATCTAGAAATTTTGGCAAAGAGATTGCCTTATCTGCGGGAGTTGCTACTGGTAAGTATGAAGCAATAATAATGCTCGATGGTGACGGTCAGCACCCAGTAGAGCTAATACCAGAGTTTATATCTCAGTGGCAGTCTGGCTCTGATGTTGTTATAGGCCTTAGAAAAGCTAGCTCTGGTAGGTCTGCCCTTGGTCGAATGAATTCATATTTATTTTATAAACTTTTCAACTTAATATCTGGTCAAAAATTAATTCCTGAATCTACTGACTTTCGATTGATAGACAGAGATGTTGCGGATGAGTTCAACAAACTTAGTGAAGATCACCGAATGACACGATTTTTAATAGATTGGCTTGGCTTTGATAGATCATATGTTAATTTCAACGCTAAAAAACGTGAACATGGTGAAGCTTCATATTCTACAGGAAAATTAATTAACCTTGCCTTTAATTCTATGATTTCATCATCTCCTAAGCCATTATATTTTTTTGCATATCTCGGAGTGATGATTTGCCTATTATCTTTATTTTTAGGGATTGCCGTAATCTTAGAGCAGTTGATATTGAGTGATCCTCTGGGTTGGAAATTTACGGGAACAGCAATGCTTGGAATTCTAATTATCTTTTTAGTTGGTATTGTTCTTATGTCTCAGGGTATAATATCGGTATACATTTCTAGAATTCATAATCAGTCAAAGGGTAGACCGCTATATGTTGTCAATAAAAGAAAATCAGTTGGTCTTTCTAGCCAAAAAATACTTAAA
>CAIMCP010000123.1 GCA_903839515.1 uncultured Candidatus Saccharibacteria bacterium
AGCCCGATCAGCAAAGAATTTGTAGTTATCATAAGTTGTAGCTCTATTTCCTTGAATAGTTTGAGGAGTACTTAAAACAAATCCGGTTTTGGGTTTTCCATCTACTTCAAATTCGTACATTCTCATACCCCAAGTATCACCATCACGCTCGATAGTAATCTCATCAACTAGTCTTGCTCCTAATAATGTTTCAAAGGCGCCACTACCAAGATCAAATTCAGTTTTAGCATCCGGTGCATAATCTTTAGCTTTTTCACGCTCTGCATCACTCACTACTCTAGAAGAACCAAGATAAACTACTTGATCAAAGTCATCTACAACACTCAGCCCATACCTTAAGCGATCTAGTGGAGCCTTATTAGCACCACCCAATATGACTAGGAAATCTGGATTTTTGTTTTTAGGTTCGGTGTCTTGAACTAAGCCTAATTTTTCTGCAGAGTTAAATACAGTATTCCATTGTTCACTTCCTTCTTCTATTTCGCCACTTTCCGACCAGTCAACTGCTTGTCTTTCAGCTCCTTTACGAAAATCCCAATGTTGTCCAGCTAATTCCTGCAAAACTGCTATTCTTTCTGAAGTGCCTTCTGGTAAACTCTCTGTTCCAAAAAGACTAGCTAATTCCTCTAGACCAGGGTTATTTGCAAATGATTCTAATTCTTCTAATGCTTTTTCTTTAGATGATTCTTGTTTCTCAGGTGATTTGTCTTTTATATCCATTATTTAAATGTTATTAACATTAGCTATTATTGTCAAATCATTTATTCTTGAAGTAATATTAGATACTAAATACGTAGCTAAGATCATTCATCGGAGACATAAAAAAGATTCTTCAAAGTCAGAGGATTCCCTTTTGAAGACCTGAAGGGTTCGATTTATAAGGAAATTGTTAGTGAAATCATCAGGTGGAATATGGAGCTTAAGTAAAAGGAATAATTGGGCGGGATAAAGTTCTAGCTTTTATATACATCTTTCCTGTGCTTAATACTAAGCACCTGAAGTGTGTGGCCATCTATGTCAAACACTATACGATAATGACCTATCCGGAATCGATAGCTACCTATGTTTGAGTGCGCTAACTGCCTAGCATAAGCTAGCGGGTCTTCTTGTTCTAGGAAATATTGAAGCTTCCTCGCGATTCGTTGCCTCGTAACACGGTCCAGCTTTCCTATATCCTTCTTGCTACTACCCGCAAACACCATGCGGTACTGAATCATTACAGAACATCCCCGAATACTTCGTCAAAAGTATAAATATCGCTTCGTTTTATCTCATCACGCGCCTTAGCAATGTTGATAATATATTCTTCATCCTTAAGTAAGAGTAGGTCTTCAAGTAATTCGTCGTCAATGATGGCCTTACCTGTAAGTTTGCCACGACTCTTAATAAATAAGATATCATCCTTACCTAAAGCTCCGATAGTTGCCGATAGGTTATTGCGTAAATCTGTGGTGTCAATAGTCTTTGTGCTCATAGTTTATCCTTTTTATTACATTTCTATTGTACAGTTAGATGTACAATTAAGTCAAGGCCTGATGGGTTCGATTTATAAGAAAATAATAGGTGAAATCATTAGATGGAACGAATTACTTAAATATACTTAAAGTTACATTGCCTCATTTTCGGCTTGAGTGTATAGCAAAAATTACAGAATTTATTATAAACATGAGGAATAAAACTGACGCCACTCCCATAGCTTGATAAAGTCCCGAAAAATCATTTCTGTCTTTTGGGCTATATGTTTGAAAAATAATAAAAAGAAAACCTACTACATTTAATATTAGGACCAGGGCAAAGTATTTCTCTTTTCTAATTAAAAACAAAAACTTATATAAGACATAAGCAAACAATGCTAATAAACCACTACCTATAATTTCATTATGCTTTACGCTATTTCCCTTAAAAATGGTCATCATAGAAATAATAAATCCAAGTAATAAAACCAGAAAGATAATTTCAAGTGTTTTAATATTTTTATTTACTTTATTCATTTATTAGACAATAACACAATAATACCAATTTACAATAATCATAAGCGTAATGGTGAACCACCTAAAATCGAATTGGAACCATAACTTAGGAGAGATAGTCCAATGGTATGGGTTATCTGGTGGTAGTACTTCTTTAACAAACATTACCACAAGGAGTGGAATTAACTAATATACCTGGTTGTGTGAACCTATATCAAGGAACTCATAATAGTCTTGGGTTTCTCTATATACTACCCTTACGTCACCCGCAACAGACCAAGCCCTAAACATTCTTTTTTTACCTTTGAGGCCATGGTCATTAATGGGATTACCTCTTACGCCACTCATAAACATTTCAAGTCTTAGTTCAAATAGTTTAACTAAATTTTCATTAGGTGCAATGCGTGACTTAAAGTGTTTATCAAAGTTTTTATCCCTTTGTATAGGTTTCATTACCTAAGGTCTTCCATGAACTCACTTACTGTGGTGTAGGTTTTTAGCTTGCCTGTCTTTCTAAGTTTAGCCATGTCGGATACAGCTTCTTCATAACGAGTATCTGATTCATCACTAAGAATAATAGTAGGGGAACCAAAGTCTATCCTTCTTCCAGATACTTCAGCTTTTGCCCAGAACCTAATATAAGCTTGTGCGGAATCAAATCCAAGTTCTTTTGCACGTAGCTCAAGGCCGTCTCTAACATCACTATCTATAGGTACTTGTAGTTTCGTAGTCATACTTTAATGGTATCAAAGTAGTATAATTATGTCAATAGTGAGCCAGCTAAAATCGAGTTGGAACCAAATCTTATTTTAAATAGATCAATGATATGAGCTCCTCAGGGTTAGTAGGGTGAGCGATGGTATTCCCGCAGGGAGTAAAACCCAGATTTATCAATTATCTACGTGTGAGTATTGAAGCCAGTACCGATATCTTGAGGCTTAAATAGTCTATCTTAATTTGTTTTGACGGGTTAAAGGTTTTGCCATTAATAATAGCATCAACTTTAATGTAATAGTCATATTGTGTACCACTTAGAGCGTCTGCTACAGATTCTGCTTTTCCCGCTTGCTTGGATTATGGCGGTGAAAAATTTGGAACCAGTCAACTTCCACTAATTTACAAGGTAAAACAAAAACACCCTTACGGGTGCTTTATCTAATTCTTCTGCTTTGGTGATCCCAAGGGGAATCGAACCCCTGTGTCCAGGATGAAAACCTGGTATCCTAACCCTGGCCTATTCTTCTGCAACAATTTCACTTTTAATTGCTGCTATACCGGCAGAAATAATAGTTCATACTATGAATTACCGTAAATTTCCTGAATCG
>CAIMCP010000124.1 GCA_903839515.1 uncultured Candidatus Saccharibacteria bacterium
CGGCCAACCAGATTTCGCGAGCCATGGCAATGGATTAACTCAAAATCAGTTTTGCGGCGTCTATGGAGGGGTAGCGTTAGATCAAAAGGGCGGTTTTCTGTATGTGAATGACGGTAGCTGCAGCAGGGTAATGGTGTTTAATGTTAATCCTGGAACGATTAGCAGCGGCATGGACGCCAGCTATGTCCTCGGCCAACCAGATTTCACAACTTCAAACAGCAATCAACTTACTGCCAATTCAACTAACGCACCAGATTATAGTGGTCTTACATTCGATAATGTCCACAAGAGGCTGTTCGTAATTGACAGCTATTATAATCGTGTCATGATCTTCGATATGAGCCATGGGGTATCGACCAATATGGACGCCAGCTATGTCCTCGGCCAACCAGATTTAACGACTTATAACAATGGCGGCTGTAGTGTTAATTCGTTCGAGTATAATGAGGGAATCGGCTACGACCCAAAAAACCAAGAGTTATTTATTGAAGATGAGAGCTGTAATCGTGTCATGATCTTCGATCTTAGCCAGGGAATAATAAACGGCATGAACGCATCAATGGTTCTCGGCCAACCAGATTTTACCTCAAACAATTATCCCGCTACTTCACAATCCTCAATCAAATATCCATATGATACGAATATCGACTTTGATAACACTAATAATACATTCTATTTTGGAGATGGATATGATAACCGAACTTTACTGTTTAGCTTCGTTAAGATAAATCAGGACGTCCTTCCTAATCCATCACTTAATCAGGCATATTCTCAAACTATAAGTCATTCTAATTCACAGGGTAGTGTAACTTACAGCCTTTCTTCCGGAGTGTTACCACTCGGGCTAAGTTTTGATCCCGCTACAGGCCTAATATCTGGCACGCCAACAACTAGCGGAAGCTACACTTTCTCTATTACTGCTAAGGACGATAATGGAACAGTTGGATACTACAAAGACACTAACAGCTATACACTAACTGTCACTGCTAAGTCTCCGGTTACTGGCTTTGGATTTACAACTAAAAATCCCGCAGAAACAGTTATGATCTACGGGATAATAGTAAGCACCTTATTAGCCACTGGCCTAGTGCTTAGAAAACTAAATAGTAATATTTAGTAGTTTCTTCGTTGTTCTACGAAGGTTAGGGCGTGTCCAACACGTCCTGCTCGACCAGCTCGTCCAATTCTATGAACATAGTCTTGGTAAGTCTGAGGTAGGCTAAAGTTAACTACGTGAGTGATGTCAGAAACGTCGATTCCTCGAGCAGCAACATCGGTAGCGACAAGTACTTTAACGTTAGAATCTTTAAATTTCTTTAAAGCTCGTTGACGTTGTGCCTGACTCTTACCGCCATGTATGGCTTCTGAGTCAAATCCACGGCTTCTAAGCTCGTCATTAAGTCTTTCTACGTTATGATGTGTGTCATCAAAAATAAGTGTCTTAGAAACCTTCTCATCGTTTAGGATGTCATACAGCTTATTAATTTTTTCGTCCTTAGTATTATAGTTAACGACGTTTTGGTGAACATTGTCACTTGTATCGCCAGTCTTAACCATAATGTGAACTGGATCTTTTGAGAAATCTTCAATACTAGTTCTAACTTTTCCTTCTAGTGTTGCTGAGAAGAAGAAAGATTGTCTATCTTGGTTAGTAGCATTTAGAATTTCAGTAATGTCATCAATGAAGCCCATGTCTAGCATGCGATCTACTTCATCTAGTACTACTACGTTAACGTCAGCAATCTTTAGAGTTCGTCTTTCGATATGATCTTTAACTCGACCTGGAGTTCCAATTATAATCTGAGGATTTTTTCTAAGATCACTAAGTTGAGGTTGCATTGATACACCACCCATAAGTAGAGCACCCATTAAGCCACTACCTTTAGCGATAGCTCGAGTTTGTTCTTCGATTTGTTCAGCTAGTTCTCTTGTAGGAGCTAGGATGATTACCTTAGAGTTTCTATTCTTCATTAGTTTGTCGATGACAGGGATTAGAAAGGCAGCTGTTTTACCAGTACCGGTGTTGGCTATACCAACAATATCTCGGCCTGTTAGTGCAACAGGAATAGTTTTGTCCTGAATAGGTGATGGAAGTTCATATCCCATAGCTTTTAGGTTTACTGCAATTAATGGATCGACTACAAAGTCTGCGAACTTGTTTTCAGGTACGTAAACTTCTGCTTCAGTCATCTTGGCAGTTTTAATAAATTTGTTTGGATCTATGTATTGGTTAGTTCTTCGTTTGTTTCTTGAACCTCCGCCATAGCTACTAGATCGCCCCCGACTAAATCGGTCGCGGTTGTTTGATTGTGAATAAGACATAAAAAATGAATCCTTTTCTTGGTTTAGTTTAGTTAATCGATTGTTCCTTATGAAAATCGAATAACTTAACTTCCGAGGATTCATTTAAAACAATAGATTATATCTTAGCATAATTATTTAAAATATGCAAGAAGTTATGTTTATTCTTTTATTAGTCCAGATCTATAAATTCTAGATAAAACTCCGGCGACTGTAAGTAGGCCTAGGAATATAAAGAATAGTCTAAAGGTTCCATATTTTAGATCACTTCCTGTAGATAGGGCATGTACAAAAACTAGTATTGCTACTAAGTAGCTAAGATAATGGAGTTGTTTCCAGGCCTTCTTCTTTGTATCAATCCAGCCAAGCGAGCTAATTACAATAACTGCGATTCCGTAGGATGCTAGTATTCCAGAAGCAACCGCGAACCAGCTCAAGTTTAACCCGAGTAAACTAGACTTATTGCTGTACTGACTGACAAACGGTATGAGAATCTGAGGTATTGAAAATTTTATATAGTGATCGAGGAGCAGAAAGCTTCCGTGGACTATAACTGCCGTACAAAGAGCAAAGGCTAGAGCCTTATGAAATGCCCAGGCTTTAATTGGCTCTAAGAATCTAAATGTTAGTCCAGTAACCTGACCAATTCCTGAGATTGTTAACATGATGAGAAGTGCAACTGCGGTGAAACCTGATGCTCGGATTATATACCAGGGCCAAACTGAAGATACCCTGCTTTGAACAATCTGAGTGGTCGAGGCTATTAAATTTACGTCTATTAAATGGATCATATTAATTTATATTTTCCTTGCATATTTCTATTTTAGAGCTTTTACCTAAGTATTGCACTAAAAAACCACTTATCCGTTTATTGTCGTATAGCTGCTGAGCTTTGTCGGGCCCCTCAATAACAATACATTTCGCCATAACATCAGCAGTCACTGAATTATTGGCGGTGACTGTGACGGTTAATATGTTATTTTTAATCGGCTCATTAGTCCTAGGATCAATTATGTGATTCCAGGCTTTATTATTATGAATTCCTTTTCGTTTAGTAACTCCTGAAGTTGCAATTGCCATTTTTAACCCATGCTTATTCTCTGTGTAGTCTAAGATTAATCGATCATCTAGAGCATCGGTAATACTTATTTGCCATGGTTTATTATTCATGTCGTGACCATTACAAATTATATCTCCACCTAACGATAGCCAATAGTTAGATATATCTGTTTTGTCTAAATGGTTAGATAGTTGGTCAAGGAGATAGCCCTTACCGATACCTCCGAGATCAATAGCCGAGTTTTTTGGTATTTCCGCCCAGTTCTCGCCTATCTTTATTTTGAAGTCTGAATTATTTTGCCGGTTTGAAAAGTCGGGCGAAATAAGATCTTTATTTGTCCAAGATGAAGTGTAGCCTGATTTTTGGAGGCTAGGGAGAATAAAAGGCGAGAATATGTTGCCGGTAATATCTGACATTTTATTTGTTTCGATTAATATGTCTTTTAGCTGAGGACTTATTGCATTTTTTCTGCCCGAAGACTGATTGAACTTTGTTAATTCGCTATCACCCAAAAACCTACTAAATCTTTCTTCAAAATCTTCTATCTTGCCGATTAGGCTTGTGAATACTTCATCTACAAAAAGACTACTTTTATCTGTGATGATTGTTAAGAAGGCTATTGAACCGAGACAGTCGAGGTGTTTTTGATACCTATTTTGCATGAATCTTACGACACTCTAGTTGTTGGAGGGGTATATGTGTTTTGGCTTTGCTGAGGGGCTGAATAGGTAGTATTTGTCGTCGTAGATGGTACTGATTGGTTGGTTGAGGTTGAGCTACTATTACTACTGTTATTGGTTGTTGAGGCTGGTGTACTTGTGCTTGTGTTTTGCAGTTTTGGAACTTGCCTTACTAAATCAATAGTCATAATAAAGGCGCTTAAGAATGCTAGGGCTAAAAAGGATAAGCCATAGGTAACATTTGGTATGTTAATAGTTTCACCTTCGGGATCGCTTCCTAGTTGAGTTGATGGAGTAAATTCCTCGGTTATTATTTTACTTTTATCTACATTCTTATCTGCTAATATTTCTACAACCGTTTCTTTGAAGCCTTTAGGGCCGCATATGAAAAATGTATATTTAGAGTAATAATTATTAGTAATCCTATCCATTATTGCTTTATTGATTTGGCCTTTAATGAATTTCTGATTGCCCACTGTTTTGATGTTTTCAGAAATTAAATATGTAATCTTCAAATAAGGGTTCTTTTTTTGCAAATCAATTAGCTCTTCATAAAAAGGAATATTATCTGTAGATCTGGCCGCATATACAAGAGTTACTGCTAATTTTATTCTCTCTTCGGTTAAATATCTGAGCATGCTCATATACGGAGTAATTCCGATTCCTGCAGCCATCATTATTATATTTTTGTCTTGTTCCTCATCAATAACGAAATTACCGTAAGGGCCCATCACAAACATATTTGTTCCAGGCTTTAATTTTGTTAAGGATTTTGTGAATGAACCATAGACTCTAATGCCTAACTGTAATTGATGACTATTTGGAGAACTAACTATAGAAAAGCAACGAACAGGTGAAGGGCGTCCAAATTTGCGGAAGCCTATCGATAGATATTGTCCCGGGTAGAAGTCTAATTTTTTATTTCCATTTTTAGGCTCGAGTGATAATAGAGCACTATCTTTGCTCATCCAGGTTATATCTTTTAACTTATAATTATCCATAAGCCTACATTATATAGTCTTTTACTTATATTTTCCTGAAACTATACAGGTTTATTTATATTTCGTTATTTCTAATTAAGTGAATTCCATCTAAGGCAAATACAAGTTGATGTTCATTTCCATCAGGGTGCATTAGTGAACCATAAACTGTTGATCCTTCTATGAGGTCAATTACTACTCTATCTTCTTGAGGTCCAGTTTCTGCTTCTTTATTTTTCCCCATTATAGAATGACCAATTGCCGAAACTGCATCTACTGCAAATCTACCCACAGCATTTATGACTTCTAAATTTTTTCTTGATTTTTCACTATTATGTTTTAACGCTAATTCTGGTTGTATATATTTGTGTGTTTCCATACAAATAAT
Source organism: uncultured Candidatus Saccharibacteria bacterium (assembly GCA_903839515.1). GTDB lineage: Bacteria > Patescibacteriota > Saccharimonadia > Saccharimonadales > UBA4665 > CAIYEO01. The sequence continues at coordinate 5,410 of CAIMCP010000124.1, forward strand.
CTTAGCTTAAATATTTTATAAATTCTAGTAATATTTATTTATTACTACGTCTTCGTTTGTTGTGATCAAGTTCTATTTTTCTAAGTCTTAAGCTCTTAGGCGTAACTTCAAGTAATTCATCATTTTCAAGAAAATCTAAGCACTCTTCTAGGCTGAATATTACAGGTGGAGTAAGCTGAACTGTGCCATCGCTTGATGAGCTTCGCATGTTAGTCAGGTGCTTAGCCTTACATACATTCATTTCCATATCGTCATTACGTTTGTTAAGTCCAACTATTTGTCCAGCGAATACTTTTTCACCAGGTTTAATAAAACAAACACCACGTTCTTCTAGCATTTCAAGTGCATATGGAGTTGTCACACCGTTTTCGAAGGCAACAATTACACCATTTCTTAGCTTCTGTAGAGCTGATCCCATTGGTTCATAGCCAACCATAAGGCTGTTCATGATTATTGTACCTTTAGTATTGGTAGTAAGAATGTTTCTAAGGCCAAGTAGAGCTCTTGTAGGCAGTTCGTAGATTAATTTGGTAACACCCTTAGGAGTTGCAAATTGTTCTTTTAGAGTGGCTCTACGTGCTCCAAGTTCCATTTGTACTGCACCAACATATTCTGCCGGTACTTCAATAATTAGTTCTTCAACAGGTTCAAGTGTTTTTCCATTTTCTTCTTTAGTAACAACCTGAGGTCTTCGTACTTCAAATTCATAACCTTCTCGTCTAAGAGTCTCAATTAGTACACTTAGATGAAGTTCGCCACGTCCAGATACTAGATAACCAATACCTTCTTCTTCAACACGAAGTCCAATATTTGTTTCAAGTTCTTTGTTTAGTCGATCGCCTAGTTGACGTCCTGTAGAGAATTCAGCTTCTTGTCCTTTGAATGGGCTAGTATTTGGCCCTAGATAAATCTTTAGTGTTGGCGCTTCAATTTCAAGATTAGGAAGAGCTTCCGGTGAATCAACATCTGTTATAGTATCGCCAATCTTGACATTAGAAAGACCGGTCAGTTGTATAATTTCGCCTGCAATTGCTTCATCTATTGAGATTTTTGAAGTACCTTGGCTTTTAAATAATCCATCAACTTGACCTTTACTGGCAGGTTCATCGCTAGAAAGTAGAGCTACCTTATCTGAAGTTTTTATTTTGCCACGAGCAATTCTACCGATTGCGTATTTACCTTTGAAGGCATCCCAGGCTAGAGCTGATACTTGCATTTGGAAAGGCTTATCTACTTCAACGTCTGGTGCTGGAATGTCTTTTATGATAGCGTCGAAAATTACAGAAAGGTCTGTATCTTCACCTGCGTCTGATGGAGGTGAAGTCCAAGCTTTTCCTTCTCTACCAATAGCATAGTAAGTAGGGTAGTGAAGCTGATTTTCATGAACGGCTAGCTCTAAGAATAGATCTGCAATTTCATCTTCAACTTCTTGAATTCGTGAACCTGGTTTATCTATTTTGTTAATAATTACAATTGGAGCTAGTTCGTTAGCTAGAGCCTTACCAAGAACGAACTTAGTTTGTGGCATTGGTCCTTCTTGAGCATCAACAATTAAAATACAGCCATCAGCCATATTAATAGTTCGCTCAACTTCTCCACTAAAATCTGCGTGACCTGGCGTATCAATTATATTGATTCTGTAGTCATCATGCTCAACAGCAGTAACTTTAGCGGTAATTGTAATACCACGTTCTTTTTCTTGGTCACCACTATCCATAATTAGATCTTGGCTCATTTCAGACTGATTGCTTCTAAAAATATTAGATTGCTTTAATAGACCATCAACTAAAGTAGTTTTGCCATGGTCAACGTGGGCAATGATTGCAATGTTTCGAATATATTTAGGGTCTTGTTTCATAAAAAAAATACGATGCAACAATGGCATCGCCTTTACATTAGTGAATTATAACATAAGTGATTAAATATATCCACTATTTTTTTCTAATACTAAGGCCAATTCCTTCGAAGTTTTTTGTAATATATAGGGGGCTACTTGGAGTGCTTCCTTTTTTGTCGATAATATAACCAAGATTTGAGTATTTATCTAAATCGGACGGATCTTCGATTTTGTTCTTAATGACCCAAGATGCCATATTACCTCTAGCTATTTTTGAATGAACTGCTACCGAGACAAAGTCTTTTTTTAATGGGCTATATGTTTTAAAGATTGGGCTAATTATAGTTGCAGTTTTAACATAGGGAATAATAGCTTTCTCATATTCTTTACTCGTTAAGTTAAGTATTAGTTTATCTTTTATACTAAGTGCCAACTTATCCCCCCAGAATTCATATAAAGTCTTATATGGTCTAGGAGCTATTTTGTATTCAAGCTCAAGGCGGTAGGGATAAATACCATCATTAGGCCCAAGAAGCCCATAGAGACCCGAAACAATCCTCAAGTGTTCATAGGCATACTCTCGATCGGATTTTGTGAATGTATTAAATTGTAGTCCTGAATATATATCCCCAAGGAAGGCTTCACCTGCCATGGTTTGTGATTCTTTTTCATCCGTCCAATTAGTTATTATTTGTTTTGTCTTTTCGGCAAGAGTTTTTGATATCTTCATAGATTTTCCAATATCAGAAATGCTCAAAGTTTTTAAGTTATCTGAGAGTTTTCTGGCTTCATTAATGAAAATAGGAGTCGATAGGTTTTTCTTCGAATTACTACTAGACTTCATGGTTTTTGAAGAGTGAATCAGTACAAGCATTTTATATACTATTATTCTTTAAATATTCAACAATTAGTTTATAGAACCAATCTACTTCTTCAGGCATGGATAAGTCGATTAATTCTTTTTTACTTATCCACTGATACTTATCATGTTCCCAGCTAATCTTAATATCTGGCTCATTACCTTTTAAATTATATTCGAATACGAAAGCATGGTATCCGAAATTCTTATTCTTACTTATATCTAGTTTTAGATTATCTTCATCAAGATCCAAACCCGTTTCTTCTTTAACCTCTCGAAGTATTCCAGTCTCTGGCGTTTCATCTTTTTCTATTATTCCGCCCGGGAAGTCTAAGTGTTTACCCCAAAAAGGATGAGAAAGGCTTCTTCGGAGTACTAAAATATTGTCATTATCATCTGTAATTATTATTTTTGCGCTTCTTTTCATAATACTAATATACAGTATTAATATTTTTTTTTATTGGCTAATGATTTGTCAATCTGACCTAAGTAGCATATTATCTTAATCAAAGCATTAATGAGGTACTTTTTATGAGGTTTGAGTCAGAGTCTGTTGATCCACCATTTCCGGTAGTCATGGGTAATGAGGAGGAAACTGGAATGATTGTTCAAATTGGCGACAGTATTGATGAGCCTTATGACATGGCAGATAATTTGCCAAGATATATTCCTCCACAACTTATGGGAAGCCATGAGGAATACTTAATTAATGGATTTAGAGTTTACGTTGGTGGAACTGAGGAAATGGATAGACCAACTAATGTTGAAAGGGCAACACCTGAGTGTATATTGCCATCCGATCTTACTAAATATATTCGAGTTGGCGAATTAATAATGGATAAAATAGCCGAAAACTATGCCCGCGAAACATCTATAGAAGAACTAGATGAGGTTAGTGTTAGGTTACAAAGAAGGGTTGTAGATAGTCAAAATAACAGAAAAGGCTGTCATGATAATTTTGGTATAGATAGAGAAAATGACCTAGCAAATTCTACCCGTTTAAGCCCTCATGTTCAGCAGTTTGTTAGCAGTAGATTATTTATGACAGGTGCGGGCCACATAGATCAGAATCAAGGAGTTTTTTATTCACAAAAAGTTAATGGCCTGGTTCAAATCATGGGATATGGTTACATGGGTACCGTTGGAAGAATGGTACCATCTATGGAAACTGTTAGGATGGAAATTAGATCAAATGACATAAATATATCCGACTGGGCAACAAAAATACGGCTCGGTGGCATGGGAATATTGATGGCACTAAGTGAAACGGAAGAATTAGATCAATTAAATAAATTTATACGCACTCACAATGAAACAGATTTTTTGGCAAGGATTAAGACTTTGAACGAGATGTATCTGATGGATAGCGGAACCATAGAAGCTAGCAATATCCAGCTTAAATCCGTTGATTACCAACAAAGAGTTGCTGAGCTGGCATTAAAGCGTCTGGGTGTATATTGTGAGGTTCCTCTTGAATACCATAAGATAGCCCAAGAAATTTATGAATTTTGTGATGACTATAGAGCTGTTGTAAAGGGCGATAAGGACTTAGATATTCTGGCCGATCGGGCAGATTGGGCTGCAAAAATTGCAGCCGTTAGAAATAGTATCGAAAAAGACAGGGGCTTTGGCATAAGGAGAGACTATTTAGATGTAAAATCTCAATCCCTAGACCTTAAATATGATTATCGTGAAATTAAAGCTATTGATGGGGAAATAATAAGTCGCAAGGAGGGCTTTGGCTATAAATTAAGAGATAAAGGTGTTTTTAGGCAAGTAGTTCCTGAAAATGAGGTCCTTAAGTCATTTAAGGTACCACCTAGCGATACAAGGGCTTCGCTAAGGGGTTTACTTTTATCTGCTGAACAGGTTTCGAGATGTGAATGGTCTTCAATTTCATTTTATGATAATAAAGATGAGAAAAGGCCGCATGAAATCAGTTTTGCACCAAGAGATACTTTTTTATCCGAGGATGATGAATCTAAATTAAAAACTGAGCAATTTAAAACAATATAAATATTTTTTCATATATACTTTAATAATCATGGAAGATAAGCAGCAAAAAACTAAAATTAGAATTCGTATTGGCATAACGCTTATATTTCTTTGGTGGATACCGTTTTGGCTAGTGACGGGAATAATAATTAAAGCAGATGATATTCATAAAGCTGCTCATCAAAGAAACGTTCTTATAGCGACAATAGTTATTCAATCGATACTTGGCATCATTGGAGCATTTCTAGTTGGCAAAACAATGGTTTCTCATATGAAGCACCAAAAGTTTCGAAAATTCCCTAAAATTGCTTGGCAGTTATTTAAGTCTGGAAAAATTGAAGACTAGGACTTATCTTTTTGTTTTTTTTCGTATTTTTCTTTGAGTTTATAGCCGCGTCTTTTCATAGTCGCAGAAATGAAAGCAGTTATTATTCCTACGCCTACGAATATGTAAAGAGTGGCAAATAGCTTTTCACCATTAGTCTTTGGAACTATATCGCCATAACCTACGGTCGCTAGAGAAACAACGCTAAAATAATAGGCGTCTACCCATGATAACTTTTCGAAAACATGAAAAAAAAGACTACCTCCAGCGACAGTTACAATCGCTGATGTAAGAATAATTTTATATGCGTGTTTGTCGTAAGCTTCCATGTTTATTTAATTATTGTATCAGGTATTCCCTTAGAAAAAAGTAACGCCAGTAGAGAAACTATAATAAGGCCTGCTAGAGCAATTCTCATAGCGCTAACTTGAGAATTTGTATAGATGCTTTTTATCTGCTCACTATCCGAGCTTGATACACCCTTGCTCTCGGCAATACTGTTAACTTCACTGACTGGAATAATTTGAATCCCAGCTTTTGAAGAATTGCTAATAGTTGTTTTAATGTTGGATGGTAGGTTGCTGGATTGAATATTATTAACAAAAGATGAAGTTAAGAATGCTATAAATATCGAGCCAATTAGAGCGGTACCAAGAGATGATCCAAGGTTTTGGAATAGACCTTGTAGTCCACCTACTTCGCTTGAGTCCTCCTTTTCAACGGATGACATATTAACATTGCCTATTTGCGACGCTAATAGTCCAAGCGCTGCTCCTGCAAAGAAAGCTGCAAATAAGAAGACTAAGCTTTTAAGTGTTAAAGATACAGATCCAAGAAGAGTTGTGACGGCAATAATTAATATAATCTGACCAAGTCGAATTATCTTTTTTGGAGAATATTTTTTAGTCAGTTTTGTGCCAATGACAGAGAAGAGAATAAGGCCTATAGATAATGGGAATATATGAAGCCCGGTACTTAGAGCATCGTAACCCAGTGTCATTTGAAGATAAACTGGAATCGAGAAGAAGAGCCCAGCAGTAATCATATATTGACCGATAAGTACTCCTAGTCCGCTTCTAAGTTGAGATATTTTAAGTAATGATACCTTAACCAGAGGATTTTTATTCTCAGCCTCTAGTTTTTGCTGACGGTTATAGAATAATTTAATTAAGACACAACCAATAATTATTAGGTAGATCACGACGGATAATCCAAGAGGCTCAATATTGTGTCCGTTGATTGATGGAGCTCCATGGGGTAAGATCCAACCCCAAGTTTTACTCTGTAGCATTCCAAAAACAATTAGTACTAAACCACCACCAGACAATATTGCACTTAATACATCTATCTTTGATTGGACTTTAGCGACAGTATCTTTTACATAGCCACTTAGTAGAAGCACGATAGCCATGATTAAAACTTCTGAGAAGAAAACGTATCGCCATGAGAAATAGGTTGTGACAAAACCACCTATGAGTGGTCCGGCAGCAACTGCACCTCCCGTAATCGCTCCAAGAATTGCATAGGCACTAACCCTTTCTTTTCCTGAATAGTTATTTGCAACCAATGAGGCTATTGCTGGTATGACTAGAACCGCTCCAAGTCCTTCTATTATCGACCAGCCAATAAATAGAGTTGTCATATTGGGGCTGAGTCCTGTGATCAATGAGCCACAGGCGTATACCACTGAACCTATCATGAAAGCTTTCTTTCTGCCCCAAATATCACCTAGTTTTGCCCCAATTAACATTAGAGCTGCCATAGTTAGCGTATAGAATGTAATCGCCCCTTGCATGGCCGTAACTGAACTGTGAAGATCTAAAACTACCTTGGAAATTGATACATTCATAACAGTGCTATCCAGAACCATTACGAATTGAGCAAGACCTAGAATTGCAACTATTTTAAAGTTCTTCATATCTTATTTATATCATCATATAGGGCTTTTTGAAAAAAATGAGTCTAATCTGTTAAAATATGAAAATATGGAGAAAGTAATTTTATATTATAAGTTTGCGCCAATCAGCGATCCTGATGCTGTACGTCTATGGCAAAAAAACCTTTGTGAGAAATTAAATCTTAAAGGTAGAATAATAATTTCTAGTCATGGCATCAATGGAACACTAGGTGGTGACATAAAGAATGTTAAAGAATATGTTAAGGAAACTAAAACCTTTAAATCTTTTAAAGGTATGGCTTTTAAGTGGTCCGATGGGGGCGCATCAGACTTTCCAAAATTATCGGTTAAGGTTAGAGATGAGATAGTAACCTTCAATGCAGCCGAGGATATTCAAGTTGATGAAAATGGAGTTATAGGTGGTGGTAAGCATCTTAGCCCTAAAGCAGTTAATGAATTAGTAGAAAAATATGGCGAGGATGAAGTTGTATTCTTTGATGGTCGTAATAAGTATGAAGCCGAAGTTGGAAGATTTAAAAATGCAGTTGTTCCAGAGGTTGAAACAACTAGTGATTTTAAAAAAGAACTCAAAAAAGCAAAATATGATGATTTGAAAGATAAAAAAGTTATTACCTACTGTACGGGTGGGATTAGGTGCGAAGTTTTATCAATGCTCATGAAAAAAAATGGCTTTAAGGATGTATATCAAATTGATGGTGGAATTGTTAAATATGGTGAGCAATTTGGGGACAAGGGCTACTGGGATGGCTCTCTATATGTTTTCGATAAGCGTATGACTCAAAAATTTTCAGAAGATGCTAAAGATATTGGGGCCTGCATCCACTGTCAGAGTAAAACTAGCAATTTTGAA
>CAIMCP010000125.1 GCA_903839515.1 uncultured Candidatus Saccharibacteria bacterium
AGATTTACGCTAATCACAATAATGCATGTCAAAAAGAATGGGTGTTCAATCAGGTTAATTCAGATTCAGTAGCAGCATTATTTACTCAAGCTAAAATTTATTAAAATAGCTCATTCGCATGTTTAAAAGTTTCTATTAATTCAAAAGAAAAACTAGTATATGTACCTAGTTTTGGCCTATAATATATCTTGAGAATATAAATAAAAGAGGGTTTTAAAAGGTGAAATTAACTGCCAGTGATTATGTGCATTTGCATAACCATACTCAGTACAGTCTTCTAGATGGTCTAACTAAGGTGCCCGCACTGATTGATTATGTAGTTGAAAAATCTATGACGGCTGTAGCTATTACGGATCATGGAACTCTTTCTGGCGCCATTGAATTCTATAAGACTGCAAAAGCTCAAAATATAAAACCAATTATTGGAATAGAAACCTATATTGCTGCTCGGTCTCATACTGACAAAGATGCACAAACAGATAAGCCTAACTTCCACTTAATACTACTTGCTATGAACAACAAGGGTTACGAGAACCTAATGCAGTTATCTACAACTGCCAACTTAGACGGATTTTACTATAAGCCAAGAATTGATCATGAACTTTTAGAAAAATATAATGAGGGCATAATAGCGCTTAGTGTTTGTATTGGTGGTGAGCTAGGAGATTTGCTTCGTCAAAACCAAATAGACAAGGCTCGCAAAATTGCCAAGTGGTATAAGTCTATATTCGGCGATCGGTACTATATCGAGATTCAAGATCATGGCCACCCTAATCACCCATCTAAATGGGATGAGCAGGTAGAAGTTACTAAAAAAGCTCTTGAGTTAGCTAAAGAGCTATCTATCGAATGTGTTCTTACTAGTGATGCGCACTATCTTAGAAAAGAGGATGAAGAGGCTCATGAGATACTTCTGTGTGTTCAAACGGGCAGTTTTTTGTCTGACGAGAGAAGAATGTCACTAAAAGATTTTGAGCTTAACGTAACCGACCCAGCTGATGTTATTGAGAGATGGGGCATGGAATACCCTAAGCTTATTACTAACACCAGAGCAATTGCTGATAGATGTGACGTAAGTATTAAGCTTGGAGATATTTTGATTCCTAAGTTTGATGTTCCAAAGGGTATGACCGAAAAAACTTACCTAGATCAAAATGTGTATCGTGGACTTGCATTCCGCTATGGTGGTAAAACCGAAGAAGAAGCCGCTTTACTTAATCTTTCTGAGGCTAAAAAAACACTACCAGCTAATGTTCTTAAAAGAGCCGAATTTGAGCTGGGAGTTATTAGCTCAATGGGCTTTAATGGATATTTTTTAATCATTTCTGACTTTATTAATTGGGGCAAAAACCAAGGGATTGTATTCGGTCCAGGTAGAGGTAGTGCTGCCGGATCGATTATTTCTTATGCACTTAAAATAACTGAACTCGATCCTCTTCTTTATGATCTTCTTTTTGAGCGTTTTTTAAATCCTGATCGTATTTCTATGCCGGATATAGATATAGATATACAGGACTCTAGACGCAATGAGGTAATACAGTACTGCGTAGAAAAGTATGGTAGTGAAAGAGTAGCTAATATTGTTACATTTGGTAGGATGGCGGCTAGGAATGCAATTCGTGATGTAGCTAGAGTTCTTGAAATACCTTACTCAGAAGCAGACAGATTGTCGAAGATGATTCCACCTCCAGTTCAGGGTCGTCATACACCACTGGCTGTTCATTTGGTCGAAGATGCTGACCTTAAAAATGAGTACGCGACTAACAAGCAAACTAAGAAGATTTTTGATTTAGCAGTTCAATTAGAGGGAACCATTAGAAGTCACGGTGTACATGCTGCTGGAGTTGTTATAGCACCAGAAAATATTGTTAAGTATGCTCCTCTTGAAATGGCCCAAAAAGGGGTCATTGCGACTCAATATTCAATGGGTCCAGTTGAAGAGCTAGGTCTTCTTAAGATGGACTTTCTAGGTCTATCTAACCTTACTATTATTAATAATGCCCTCAGGACAATTAAGAAGATCTACGGCGTGGAAATAGATATTAATAAGATATCCCTAAAAGACGAAAAAACCTTTAAGCTTCTGTCCGACGGAGATACAACTGGAGTCTTTCAGTTTGAATCTGCCGGAATGAAAAGATATCTAAAAGAACTTCAGCCTACTGAGTTTGAGGACATCATAGCAATGGTGGCACTTTATAGGCCTGGTCCAATGCAGTTTATTGATGATTTTATTGCTAGAAAACACGGCAAGAAGAAAATAAAATATCCGCACTCAAAAATGGAGAACTCTCTTAAAAATACATACGGTGTCCTAGTCTACCAAGAACAAGTTATGCAGATCTCCAAAGAAGTTGCTGGTTTTTCTGGTGGAGATGCCGATATGCTGAGGAAGGCAATTGGTAAAAAGAATGCTCAGATGATGGCCCAAATGAAAGACAAGATGATTGATGGTGCCTTAGAAACCAGTGGTATCGACAAAAAATTCATGGAAAAATTTTGGAAACAGCTCGAAGATTTTGCGGCCTATTGTTTTAACAAATCTCACGCTGCCTGTTATGGACTCATTGCATACCAAACTGCCTATTTGAAAGCTCATTATCCAAGTGCTTTCATGGCAGCCATTATGACCAGTGACTATGATGATACCGACAGATTAAGTATTGAAATAAGTGAATGTCAGAGGATGGGTATTGAAGTTCTGCCTCCGGATATAAATGAATCTTATCTTGAATTTGCAATTGTTAAGGGTGAGCAAGAGAAGATTCGCTTCGGAATGCTTGCAATTAAAAACGTTGGCTCAAATACAGTTGATGAAATACTTAGGCTTCGAGAAGAAGAGGGGCAGTTTAAAACTCTACAAGACTTCTTCAGTAAGATAAACCCTCGTATAATTAACCGGAAAAATATTGAAAGTCTAATCAAGTCCGGTGCTTTTGATAAATTTGGTGACCGAGAAGAAATACTATTTAATCTAGAAAACCTTATGGCATTTGCAGTAAGATCTAGAAAAGAACTTGAAAATGGTCAGATCGATTTATTTGGTGATCAGATCAATTCATCAACCTCAACCCTACGAATTGATAAAATGACTACACCACCAAACCCTTCGCAAAAACTTGTTTGGGAAAGAGAATTACTGGGCATCTATATTACTCAGCACCCACTTGATGACTATAAGTACTCTCTTAAGAATGTGACAACCCCAATAGATGAATTGACAGAAGATTTTCCAGATAAAAAAATGACAATTGGTGGCATGATTTCCGATGTTAGAATCATTAATACCCGTAGTGGTTCTAAAATGGCATTTATTATCCTAGAGGATCTTACTGGATCAATTGAGCTTGTATTATTCCCTAAGGTACTTAAGGATACTCAGTCATTTTGGGTTAAGGATAAGGTTGTTAAGGTAAATGGTACTGTTAATAGTAGAAATGGAGAACTTAAGTTTTCTGTTGAGGCGGCTAGTAATATAGCCAAGGATAGTAAGGAGGATATTGAAAGGGCAGAAATTGAAAATGATCCGAACTCTGAACTAAATAAGAAATCGGTCTATATTAAACTTAAAGACTCTTCTGATACTAGCAAGCTAAATAATTTGAAGCATATAATTGATGAAAATCAGGGAGATAAAGAAGTTATCTTGGTCATAGGTGATGACGATAAGAAACAGGCAATAAGACTTCCAGTAAGGGTTTCTGCAGATGTTTCGACGATTTCAATTATTGAAGATATTGTTGGCGAAGGGAATATCGTTCTTAAATAGAGCTAGTCGCCCTTAGGGTTTTGAGGCCTAGAATTAATAACCTCTGATTGTTTTTGCTCGAGGGCATTTATTTTTTGTTGAAGTGCCTTCTCGCTTATTCCGGCCGCTGCTTGTCCATTGTTATTCTGGGCAAGATTGGAATGAGCTATTTTCCATGAGACTCCGACAACTATAAATATTCCAGCTCCAACTACCATAGGCAGGTAGGGCCAATAGGTCTTCATGAAATTAGGAGTTCTTTTTTGGTGAGAACCTGTTCTTTTGTGTGATTGGGTAGTTTTTTTATTTTTCTTAGCCTTAGCCATAATATTAATATTATATCACATATGCTTATTTGATAAATCGCATGTGATATAAGGCTATGGCGGCACTAGATGCTACATTATATGATTCTTTTTTACCAAGCATAGGAATTTCAATAACTTTATCTGATATTTCTAATATTTCTTTTGCCACTCCATCTAATTCATTACCAAGTATAAGTACTAATTTTTCTTTAGGA
>CAIMCP010000126.1 GCA_903839515.1 uncultured Candidatus Saccharibacteria bacterium
CCCTATTGCGAGTAAATTAAAAGACCCTAAAGCACAAATGGTTGCTTTTAATGCGGCGATTGCTTCTGGTCCCGGATATGCTAATAAACTTATTGCAAAGCATGAGGGTGACCCTTATGCAATGTGGCAAGAACATACCAAGTATATGACGCATGATATTCCAAAAGCAAATCCATCACAAAATGTATTTGTTAAGGGATGGAATAATAGACAACAAGATTTATTAAATGCTGTTAAAAATAATTTTGCTGGCGGTGGTGAAGTGCAACATTTTAACGGTACAGATAAAAGTGAAATAAAAGATGATAGTTTACTTAAATCTGATGGTTCAGGAAGCTATGCAAATAAACAAATTGCAGAAGATGCGGCTAGATATGGAAAAATAGGAAATTATTTAAAATCCATTCCTGAAATAGTAAATCCTATTTCTAGTCTTATTAATACAGGCAAGGGAATTATAAATTGGGGACAAACTCCGGTTGAAAAACAAGCCCAAAATTATTATCCAGAATTAATGGCTAAAAAACAACAAGAAAAATTAGATAAAGAAAAGAATGAAAGAATCAAAAAAGCCGGAGAAATGACGGATGAAGAATATGCAAAGTATAAAGGCATGAATGCATTTGAGGATGAACGTAATAGGATTATAAGTGGCAGAACAACGCAGCCACAAGAGTTAAATACTACATTAACAAAAACAATTACTCCACCCATTATACCAAACGGCGGTATTGCAAATGCATTATACGGTCAAGAAAAAGTCGTTAATCCGCCTAAAGAATTAATGGGGAATAACTTACCAACTTCTACAACCCCGATAACTGCTTCAACAGATAGATATTCTGAATTAATGGATATGTTAAAAGGACAACATAAAGACATAGCCAAACAAAAAGAGCAAGATAAATGGATGGCATTATTAGAGGGTAGTTTAGGTACATTAGCTTATACGCCTAAATTTGGCGAAGTTCAAACGCCGTTTTCAGGAATAGCACAAGGTGCATTAAAAGGTGTTGGAGCATATGCCGCATCTAATAAACAACGTGCTGAAGAAAATAAAGATATATTCGGTCAAATGATTGGCGTAGAAAAAGTTAGAGGTTTGGAAGACCTAACAAGACAAAAAACTCTTGCTGATATTGCAAACCAAAGAGCGCAATTGAATTATCACTATACTGCTTTAGGTGCAACAGAAGCAGAAAGAAAACAAAGATACGACCAAGAAACTAGAAGACTTGATATTTTAGAACAACAAAATACAGGGGCTTTGGCGGAAAGAAAAGCTGCTTTAGATGAGTCTATACGTTATCATGGAGTTCAAGAAACTCAAAATAATATTCAAAGATATGCGCAAAGACTTGGAGCTATAGAAACCCAAGCGTTAAATAACATCAATAAATCTATGGATACTAGTATGATGCCAGAAGCAAAACGCAGACAATTACTTGATGCAGAAATTTCTAGATTAAAAGAAATAGACCCGACATTAAAAGATTTAGGCGCTAAATTAAATTATTCGCCAATTGCGGCACCGCAAGAAAATAAAGATTTAGATTTAAATAAATATCTTAAAAAAGGTTAACATATGATATTTGATGTTGACAGAGCCATTGCTGACGGAGCTTCTCCAACACAAATTGCTGATTTTTTAGCTGAAAAGAAAAAATTTGATATTGCTTCTGCTAGACAAGACGGAGCAAATGATTCTCAGATTATTGAATTTTTAAATAAACCAGCTCCTAAAAGAACTTGGGGTGAGGCGGCAATTGATGTTCCTGCTGGATTAATGAAATCCGTTGGTTCACTAGCTCAAATACCAGAAAAATTAACTGAATTGGTAGTTGGAAGACCAATAGATGATTTATTACCTACAAGATTGGGTAAACAATTAGAAGGTTTTGGAGAGAAAATAAAATCTCCAGCATTAAAAGAAAAAGAAGAAGCTCTTGGTCAGAAGATACAGAGTCAAGAAGGATTTTTAAATGAAGCAAAAACTGCTATTCTTGGAACGCTTACTGACCCAGCATTATTAACCAACTTTATAACAGAACAAATACCAAACTTCATTGGCTCTGCGGGCGCTGGAATGCTTGCCAAGGGTGGTGTAAAGTTATTGTTAAGAAATGCATCTGAATCAGCTCTTTCAAAAGCGGGTGTTGGAGGAGCTATTAGTGCTGAAGCGCTTATGCAAGGTGTTGATTCCGGTAGTGATGCTTATGAAAGAATTTATGCCGAGTTAAAAGCTCGTGGAGTTCCAGAAGCGCAAGCACAAGTACAGGCTTTAGAAAAAGCTAGGGCGGCTACTATAGAGTCGGCGGCGGCAACTGGGTTACTATCCTTAATACCCGGCGCAACAAAAATAGAACAAGCATTAACAAGGTCTGCAACGGGACCAAGCAAATTAACAAATAAATATGCTAGAGGTTTTGAAAGATTTGCGGGAGAACCTGTTTCAGAGGGATTGCAGGAATTTACAGGAAAATTAGCATCAAACGTAGCTGTACAAGATGTTATTCCAGAAACAGATATATTTAAAGGTACTGGAGCTGCCACTGGATTAGGAGTAATGGGCGGAGCTTTATTTGGACTTCCTGCCGGAATGTTAAATAATAGACAGATAAGTGAGTTAGAAAAATTACAACAAAAAGCTAAAGACACGGGAGAGTCTCAACAGACGGTATTGCAGCTTTCACATGACCCCAATGTATCTAATCAAAAAGCAATCATTGTTCATCCTGATGGTTCAACAAGCTTTCCAAGCGAAGTTAATAACTTTTATGAAAATCCTGTAAGTGAACTATCTCAACAAGGATTACAACAAAAATATGCTCCACAACAAGGGACTATTGTATCGCCAGCTCCTCCACAAGCAGTAAAAGACGTTGAAGTACAAACGCCTGAAGTCATGTATGGTGGGGCAATGGGCGATGTTGGAACAAGTCCAGAAGCAGTTCAGCAAGCAGAACAGTTTAAACAAATAGCACTTGAAAAACAAGCTCAAGCACAAAGAACAATAACCAAGGATACTATTAAAGCATTTGGTATTGGTAATACCGCAAATATATACAAAGATAAAGATGTTATTGGAGCTGATATTGGCGACCCAATACAGGCTACAATTGTTAAAAATAAATTATTAAGCGTTAGAGACAAGCATACTAA
>CAIMCP010000127.1 GCA_903839515.1 uncultured Candidatus Saccharibacteria bacterium
ACCAGGTTTCGCTGGTGGTCAAAACCCACTTATGCAGAAACTACCTAAGCTTCATGGATTTCGTTCATATCGAACTAAGTCTGAAGTTGTTTATACTGGACAACTAGAGGGGCTTAAGGGTACAACTGTAGACAACCACGTACTTGCTGAAAATGGTCTTATTAGCTCACCATTTGTTATTACTAAGGTTATTCTAAAAGGTGAACTTAAGAAGAAGTTTACTGTTAGTTTACAATCAGCTAGCGCTAGCTCAATTGCAGCTATTGAAGCAGCTGGTGGTAAATTTGTTCAAATAGAACAAGTTAAGCGTCCAAAAACTTCTGTTAAAGAAGACACGATTTCGAAAACTGTTTCAAAATAGTTTAGTGTATAATTAGAAAATATTAGTTAAGGGGAGAGTAGGCGAAGGATGAACTGGAAAGTAATCGGAAGATCACTCAATACACCGGAAATGCGTAAGCGCATATTAGCTGTTCTTGGAATGCTTTTAGCTTTTCGTATCCTTACTCATATTCCAGTACCACTAGCCAATGCTCATACCCTAAAACAACTTTTAGATAACTTATTTACTAGTTCAAATAATTCTAATTTCCTAAGCTTTATTAACACCTTATCTGGTGGAGCGCTGGCTAACTTCTCAATTATGCTTGCAGGTCTTGGCCCATACATTAACGCCTCGATTATTATGCAACTTCTAACTAAGGCGATTCCAAAGCTTGAAGCCTTAAGACAAGACGGCGAATCTGGCCAGAAGAAGATTAACCAATACACTAGAATGCTTACGTTCCCACTGGCTATAATTCAGTCTATTGGTGCTATCTACTTAGTTCGACAATCTGCTCAGTCTATAAGTGGAATTGGCGATATTACTGCCCATACATCTATTATGCAGTGGGTTCTCATGGTTGCTGCCTTAACTGGTGGATCTATGCTACTTATGTGGCTCGGTGAGCTTATTACCGAAGAGGGCATTGGTAACGGAATATCCCTTATAATTACTGTTGGAATTGTTTCTCGTCTTCCATCTTCTGTCTTTGGAATTGTTTCAGCTACAACAACCAAGTCTCAGCATATTCAGATTTTTGGTCAATCTTTGCCTTTTACATATCAGCAGGCCTTCTCGACTGCAATGGTAATTTTAGCCATAGTAGTACTGACATGGCTGGTGGTGAAACTTAACGAGGCATCCAGAAGAATTACTGTTAATTATGCAAAAAGAGTTCAAGGAAATAGAGCCTATGGTGGAGTGACTACAACGTTACCAGTTAAACTAATAACGGCTGGTGTTATTCCAATCATCTTTGCCGTTGCATTCCTTAGTGTTCCGAGTTTTGTAGGTCAAATACTATCGAGCATGAAAAGTGCTAATCTACAGCATCTTGGTACTCAAGTGACAAGTTTATTCCAGTCTCCATCCGCTCAAACTTTTGCAACCCAGGGTATGAAAGCATATATTTATCCAGTAGCCTATTTCCTCCTAGTCTTTATATTTACTTTCTTCTACACCAGTATTACTTTCAACGCCAAGGAAATATCCGAGAACCTACAAAAACAAGGCGGATTTATCGAAGGCGTAAGATCTGGTAAGCAAACAGAAAAGTATTTATCTAAGATCGTAAATAGACTAACTCTATTTGGAGCTACAGCACTTGGAGTTTTAGCGTTAATGCCTATCATTGCTCAGATATTTATTAATACCAACATTGCCATCGGTGGAACTAGTGTTCTAATCCTAGTGTCTGTATCGCTTGAAACATTGCGTGCTATAGAGTCGAGAGCCCTAATGGTGACATATGACCAATATTCACAGCCAGACTTCTTCTATGAGGCTGAAAATAGCGCAGAAGCAGCACTTGGAGCTAAGAGACTTAAGTTTGGTATTCCGAGACTATTGAAGAAATCTTCTAAAGATAAGAAAAATAAATAACTCCTAGACTTAATTAAAACCAGTGTATAATTTTAGTAATGGTTAAAAAACTTATTATTAGTTTAACAATTGCGGCTTCAATAACAGCTATATTCACATTGGTTAATATAGGCCATTCTGTGAAATCTATTGGTGGAGATGGTGGTTCTACATGTACCTATACAA
>CAIMCP010000128.1 GCA_903839515.1 uncultured Candidatus Saccharibacteria bacterium
AATTCATCATAGACGTAGAGTATGAAGGCCAGATCACTATTTGAAAGGGCTTGTTTATTTATATTTATCTTACTAAAGGAATTAATTATAAATGGCATTGAGTAGGTAAAATTTTTGCTATCTGCTGAAGAAACAACTGTCATAGCAACTCCGTTATTCTTTAGTAGGAAGAAATTTTTATTCTTATCCGTAATAATTGATGAGGGTTTAGCTTCTGTGATAGTTAGCGTTGGTGAATGACCGAAAAATGGTGTTCCTGAAATTGCACTCGAAAGCTCCGGGAACCTCAAAAGCATATATTTAGAAAGACCTATGTTATTTATAGTAACTTTAGTATTGTTAGCGACTGAATTGGATAGATATCTCATAGCCGCCTGCTTATAAGTATCTGTATTAACTATAAAATTTTTATGATTTGTGGATATGACCTTAATGTTTACATTGTTATTTAAATAAAGTAAGTAGCAAAGTGATGTGACTATTAATAAAAATAAAAGAATAGCCGGGATTCTACCTATAGTATTTTTCGATTTCTTAGATAGAGCAAGAATAACATCATCTGTTTTAGGCTTAGTCCTGCGCGGATCGTTTTTTAATGTTCTTGAAGAATAGTAACTGAAATTGTTAGACTTATCTGTCTGCTTTTGCGAGGAAAATCTTCCGGATTTTTTTTGTTTTTTTTGGAACATATTTTTTCTCTTTTTAAGATTTATCAATTAACAATTGGGCCAGATTTAAGGATGCGTCCTCTTTTGTGAAACTATTTAAATTCTCAGCTAATTCTTGCCTTCTTTGCTTAGAATTCACTAGAATATTTATTTTATCTAAAAGTACCGATGGATTCGAAGTAACTACATCTTCATCAAGCATCTCCACTGCCCCGCTAACTTCGAGTGCTTTGGCATTTTTTACTTGATGCCCCCCTGTTAGATAAGGGCTCGGTATTATAATGCAGGCTTTTGCTTGAGTAGCAAACTCTGCTAGATTTGTTGCACCTGCTCTGGATATGATTAAGTCGGAAGCTCCCGAATATCTATATAAATCACTAACAAACCCCTTTACAATAACTCTTTTTCGCATTTGTGCGCTTATCTTATTGTCGTACTTTTTGTTGTATTCTGTTTCGTGATCCTTGCCAGCGATGTTTATAAGGACAACGTTTGGATTTTTTTCAAGTATTGATTCAACAATAGATAAAAGTGCCTCGTTAAGGGTAATTGAGCCAAGACCGCCTCCAGCAAATAAAATTACCTGGTTTTTTTTATCTATCCCAAGACTTTCCTTGTATTCTGACATATTTGAATCGGACACTTTTTGATATTTATCTGATATTGGCACTCCTACATATATAGTTTTATCCTGAGGATAGCTATAAAGCTCTTTTGGCATTCCCGTGGCATGATTTAGCGCCCAACGTGCAATAATCCTGTTAGCAAGCCCTGGCATAGTGTCTGAATCATGAGTTATATACTTAATTCCAAGAACAGCAGCTGCAAGCCCTACGGGAACTCCAATATAGCCACCCTTGATGAAAACAATACTTGGTTTAATCCTGAAAAGAATAAAAAATGCCTGGATTATTCCAATTATAAATTTAAAAAAATCTATAATATTTTTAAAAATAGTTGGAAAGTCTAAAAGCTGAGATAGTCCAGCTCCATGATATCTTCTGAACTTCCCTGCACTGATATATAAAGACTGATCTAAAATGTCCGACTTCTCTAGGCGCTGTCCAAAAGGGTCGCCTTTTTGGCCTATAAAAACCACGTTAATTTTCGGATCAATCTTTTTGAGTTCAGTTGCGACTGCTAGTAGCGGGGTTACGTGACCCCCTGAGCCTGCGCCCGTTATGACTATTGTCATAATCATCCCCTTCTGTATTTTTAGTAGGCACTGTATAGGTTGTATATCTAGAAATATGAAAGACTATACCTAAAGCGGCCATAACAAACATAATACTAGTACCGCCATAACTTATAAAGGGCAAAGTAATTCCCTTGAGTGGTAAAACCCCAATCATGGCGCCAATATTTAGAAATGCTTGAAAACTTAGCCAAGCTAGAATCCCTGTAACTAATAGTCTGGAAAAATTATTCGGACAACGCTCCACTATATTTTTAAGCCTTACAAAAAGTGCAGCAAATATAGCCAATAAGATAGTAGTACCAAGAAAGCCGAATTTTTCTGCATATATAGCAAAAATAGAGTCATTGGCAGATTCTGGCAAGTATCCATATGCCTGTACACTATTCCCCAAACCAAGACCCAAAATTCCGCCTGAACCAACGGCTATTAATGCCTGACATGTCTGGTAACCACTGTTTTGACAATCCTGGGATTGATGAAGATAGGTTGCCACTCTTTGTTGCCTATAACTACTTGTAGCCACCGCCAGAATCACACATACCACAACAATGCCCCCAAAAATGGCAATTTTTTTCAGTGGAACGGAAGCCACAAAAGCCATAGCAGCCATCATTGCCATCATAACGGCAGTTGTTCCTAAATCGCTTTCAACGCCCGCCACAACGATTCCTAGAATGAATAGAGCGGTAATTATTGGCAATAGAGTCTTCTTAAAGTCAGCAATTGTGCCAGCCTTAATATTATTAGCCAAAAAACCTGCAAGCCATATAAGTAATGCGAATTTAATTAACTCGTCAGCCTGAAATGAAAAACCACCTATCTGAATCCACCTATAGGCTCCATTAACCTCTTGACCAAGAACCCTAACCATAAGAGCAGAAAAAGCAGCAAGAATAATTAAAGGTCTCTCTAGTTTATGCCAGTATTTTAAAGGCATAAATGCTGCAATACCAAATCCAATAACTCCCAGAAAAACTGAAACCATTTGACGATTTATGAAATAGTTAGTCCCAACCCCGCTATTAACACTTAAGCCAGGTCCAATTGAATAAATAACAACAAGTCCAATTGATAATAGTAGAATTATTAATACCAGTAAAATATAATCTGGTTTATGCTTTCTTGGCATTTCCAAATTATTATTTAACCTTGAGCCTCTCCGGGATTGATATTGACTCGATGGTCTCATATGTACTTACCAAGTAAAAAGACAATTAGCCCAATAACCGCCGATACTTGGCCTAAGATCCAAAAACGCATTGTAATCTTAGTTTCTTGCCATCCAATTGCCTCAAAATGATGATGTATTGGAGCAATTTTAAATATCTTTTTTCCATTTCTAAGTTTTTTGGATGCAACCTGAAGGATCGTCGATCCAGCTTCTACGACAAACATTAGTCCAATTATTGGCAACAAGACTACTGTGTTTGTCAGCATGGCCACAACCCCCAGTGCTGTTCCCAGAGCAAACGATCCAACATCGCCCATAAAAAAGCGTGCGGGAAAAATATTAAACCAAGTATAGCTAAGTAACGAGCCGACGATAGCTAGACAAAAACCAGCTATTCCGTATCTGCCCTCAAGTAAAGCTATGATTGCGTATGCGGAGAAAGCTATTGATGTTAGCCCACCTGCCAACCCATCAAGTCCATCACTGATATTAACGGCATTAGCTGTTGACACTACTACCAAGACAAACAGAGGAATTATTAACCATCCAATATGTTGGTTACCAAAAATGCCAGGTATATGAATATAGTTCACATTTAACTTATAGTAAAAGAATAGCCCTCCTATTAAAGCGACTATAGTAACTAGTAGAAATTTCAGCTTTGAAGGTAATCCGGCAACTCCTAGACCATCACCTTTGATATTTATTATGTCATCAACAAGACCAATCAGAGCCGCACCAGCAAAAGCCGCAACTGGCAACCAGGTTTCACTGCGACTTAAGTTAAACAGAACTGTGACCAGGCAAACCGATAAAACAAAAATTATTCCAGCCATAGTTGGAATATTTCGCTTGTGTTTCTCTCCATGCAACTTGTTAAACACAGTTGCTTGTTCGCCGGTGACCGACTTCTCCCTAGGCTTCTTCCACCACTGCCCTTTATAGGATAGATGAGTATATATAGGAGTAATTATCATACTGAGTACGAAGCCCAAAAATCCTAGTGTAAGAATTCTAATAATGGTATTTGTTTCGACCGAGAAGTTTATAACTTGAATCATTTAATTTCCTTCTTAATATTATACATGTTAATTACCAATCGGGCTCACATATGATTCATTAATTAACATATGGGCAATACTACCAAAAATTGGTTGCGCTCCATAGCTTCCAGCATATCCTGATACTTTTGGAGTAGTTACATAAATCGCTATAGCGTATTGAGGCTTATTACCCCCTACGAAACCTAGATATGTTCCATTGTATTCATTCTCTAAATAGCCACCTTTAGGATTAGCAACTTGAGCAGTTCCAGTCTTACCACCAACAATGTAATTAGATGGAAAGTTTAAATATGCAAATCCCGACTGATAATGTTTTATAACAACTTGTTGCAGTAAAGATATTATAGATTTAGAAGTGCCGGCATTAACCACATTGTTACTCACCACACCTGGATGATTGTAGCTAATATTACCCTGACTATCTAAAGTACCGTCCACTAGGTATGGCTTATAATATTTACCGCCGTTAATAACGCCAGAAAAAGCAGAGTCCATTTGAAGTGCCGTTATAGTTAAACCTTGGCCAAAACTAGTGTTTGCGTAATTTAAGTCCTGTTGATCCCCAGATTGATATGGGATATCAGGTTTAGGAACTATACCTTCAGATTCAAATCCCTGCTCTACTCCAGTAATTTTTCCAAAACGAAAATGATTCGTCATGTAACTATACCAGGCTTCCCTTGCCTTCGAATTAATTTGTCCACCGCCCATTTGCATCAACATCCAAGTAGCTCCAGTGTTTAGGGACTGATTCAATACATCCTCTATGCTCCTAGTCCCTGCTCCACCATCTTCTTCAATATTGGTAATTTTAAATCCATCTATTAGCCAATGCCCAGGATCATAATATGTTGTGTTTTGCTTGATTACTCCTTGATTAAGTGCAGCTGCAGCTGTAAATACTTTTACTGTTGATCCGGGCTCTATTGGATTAGAGGCTGCCGCATTATTAAATACACTGGAATCTTTAACATTATAATAATTTGTCGGATCATATGTAGGATAATTGGCAATTGCCTTTATGGCTCCTGAATTTGGATCCATAATAACCGCACTTATAAGTGGAGACTTTTCGGACTGTGCGGCTTTTTGGATTATCTCCTGAAGCTGTTTTTGTATAGCTACATCAATTGTTAACACTATATTGTCACCATTCTTGGGAGCTATATTGATATTATTCTTGCTTGCAGCTAAAGGAACTCCATTAACATCAGTTATAGCTTTAAGATAGCCAGGGGTTCCAGAGAGTCTTTTATTCATATCCTCTTCGATTCCATAACTACCCTGGCTATTGTCTCCAACAAAACCAAGAATCTGAGAAGCTAAATCACCTTGAGGGTATACTCTATAATCCTGTCCAATTGTACCTAGACCCGGTAACTTAAGAGCGAGTAATTTATTTGATTGATCTTGAGATATTTTTTTGGAAATTATTACGTATCTAGTGTTTTTTGTTTTAATTAATGAAACTATATTACTTTTGGATCCCCCTAAAATATTGACTATCTTATCTGCTACATTGTTAACATTTTTAATTAAAGTTGGATCAACATAAACTGTGAATTTTTCCTGGTTTAAGACGATTGGAATTATCTGACTACCATTATGTGCTTCTATAAGTCCGCGACTTGCAGGAATTTTAGATTGCGCTAATTGATCACTTAGGGCGCTGTGTTTGTAGTAGCTATAGCGAATAACCTGTATATAAAAAAGCCTAATGATAAAAAAACCGATGACTAACATTAACAAAATAAATATTATATTAATGTTTTTAACGGCTTTTAAGGCAAAAGACTTATTAGTATTATTCATGCTCATTAATAATTATAACTAATTATTAATAGTTGTGCTTGGGGTTACCGGCGCAAGGCTTTTACTAACTGCACTATCTTGCACTCTATTCAAAGATTGAAGCTGGGCAGAAGATACTTCCAGATTTTGATGCTGATTTTGAAGCTGCGACTGTTGTTGCTCTAGAGCAAAAACTTTATTTCCATAACTGTTAGTTTTCGTAACTTGAGTTAGATACAAAAGACCCAATAAACAAGCTAAGACTACTAATATTATGGTGTTACTAACAGGACCGAGAACTTTTTCTCGTGACCTAAAACTAACTGCGTTTTGATTACGCTTGGTATAACTTTGTCTATTTACTGATAAAGAACTTGAATATGTCATATTTATTTTTATTTTTTCCGCGAGGATGCTCTTGATGTAATCGCTAAGCACCCTCACTGCTTCGCCTACTCAGCGAGCAAAAACAGCTTTATACTATTTTTACTCTTACTTTATAGGTTCGGGAGCTACTTTTGACCTGTATAGGCATTGTACTCCCCTTTCTTTTGTTTATTTATTTTCGCTGCGACCCGTAATTTTGCACTACGAGAACGCGGATTAAAAACTAATTCATCTTTTGTGGCAATTACCGGCTTTTTGGAAAGTAATTCAATAGTTGCATCTAGTCTATTGCCACTTCTATCGGCTAATGCCTGCTTAATTATTCTGTCCTCAAGACTCTGAAAACTAATAATTGCAATCCTTCCGCCAGGGTTTAACAGATCTAGCCAAATTGGAACGCTTTTGCTGATGAGATTAAGTTCATCATTAACTGCAATCCTTATAGCTTGGAATGTTCTGGTGGCAGGATGAGTCTTTGAATGACCCGGCCATGCTTTAGAAACTATTTTTGCCAATTCAGTGGTATTTTTAATTGGTCTATTGTGAACTATTAGGTTAGCAATTTTAATGTACTTTGGATCTTCACCATAGTCTTTAATTATCTTTGCTAACTTCTTCTCACTATAAACGTTAATTATTTCATAGGCGTCAAGAGTTTGCGTTTGATCCATTCTCATATCCAATGGACCCTCTTGGCCTATAGAAAAACCACGCTTTGGCTCGTTAAGGTGCGGTGATGATACGCCCAAGTCTGCCAGAATTAAATCAAATTTCTGACCACTACTTAATAATTCTTCGCTAGCTGAGTAAAAATCCTGATTCATTAAATTAACTTCTTGATTCTTAAATTCAGATTTCAAGAACTCAATTGCCGACGGATCTCTATCTACAAGATAGCTTTCTTTATTATTGCCAGTTATCTCTAAGATTGGCTTTGCATGCCCACCATAACCAGCCGTTAGATCTAAATATCTATCGCCTGTTTTAGGATTTAAATAATGCAAAACTTCTTCTAATAGAACCGGATTGTGTTTTTTGTCTTGGTGCATCTTTTTCTTGTTTTTATTTTTGCAAGATCACCTAATTAGCAGTCAACTCTTTGTTTTTGTGAGTTGTTTTTGTTTTTGTAGTCAATCACTTAACGTATAAATACTTTAAGTAATTAAGAAAGTTTCTTTTGAGAGACTTATGTGTGAGGTGGAGTTTTGGGAGGTGTTTTTGAAAAATGTGCGAGGGTTTTTTCAATGGTGCCCTTGGTCCATCTGTTGACTGCCAATTAGCTGATCTCGAGCCTTTTTATATTTTATTTTTAAAGAACTACTCTATCGAATCTAAAAACTTATTTTAAGTTGATTGAATTCGCCAGTATTTACCTACTCTTATAGCTGTAACTTCGTGCTTTATACCTGCATAGTCTAGCAAGTGCTGCTCTAAAGTGATTCGACCTTGTTTTTGGTCTATTACACTTTCTTCTTTACCCATCCGGAATTGAACATTCAGATCCGCTATACTCTCATCTAGCATATTGCCTTCGAGTAGCGGCTCTATCTGTTTATCCCATATTGTTTTTGGATAAAGGTGCAGATATTTTTTAAAGCCCCTGGTTACTACTATACCAGTTTTGAACTCAGCTCGAAGCTCAGTCGGTATGGTTAACCGACGCTTCTCGTCGAGTTTTCTCTGGAAGTAGTCTGTAGCCATATATTTTTTAAGTAAGTGGTTTTTGTTTTATCGTGTTACCCACGATTACCCACTGACATGAATATACTACCCACGGTTACCCACGACAAGTAGTTTTTTTTATAAAATGAGTGTTTGAATGAAAGTTATCCACAGTTTGCTCTAAAATAAAAAGTTGTCCACAACATATGGTGCTGTGGACAACTAGTTTTACGCTAGTGCTAATTTATTTTTTTGTAGATACTTCTACACTTGATTTGGAATCTAAAGTACCAATCTCTGAGTTTGCTGGTAATTTGATTACTTCGCCGGGTACTAGAATATCGTTTATTCGATCTTCTTTTGTAGGAAGTTGTGCTGCTATCTGATTTTTAGCTTCAAATAAAGCCTCGGGTTTGTTAGCAACTGCCTTCCCTTCTGCGCTTGCAATGCTCCATACTGTATCGCCTGGTTGAACAACATATTTTTTAGGTAATTCTACCATTTGCTCAGCTGTTAACGGTGCTGGACCATTTTGATCCTGGTTGAAAGACTGTTCAATACCATGAACTGTTTTAACAGTCCCATGATATGCAGCATCTGCTCCAGCTAAGGTTAGTAAAGCTAATCCCACAGCTGCAATTCTTCTTCTTGCGAAATTAGGTTTTTTGTTTTGTTCGTTGCTAGTGCTTTGCTTGTTCGTTTCTTTATTCATCATGCTTAGTATTATAGCACTAATTACCTAAATGGTCAAGCTTATATTTTAATTTATTTATTTGAATTAAAAAACTCACTTTTGTTATAGTGAGTTTTTAGTTTTTAAAAAAATTGACTTAATTCTAGTTAGGCAACTGACCTATATGAGAATCTTTTGGTAAAGAAATTTGAGTATGCACGGTTAACTTGTCATTAAGTCCTATTCCACTCTTAGATTGAAGCTCTGAATTAATAATCCCCTCAGTTTGTTGCAGATTCTGAGCACTATTAGACGAATTACTCTTAGCGTTAAAGCCAATTGCTGATTCTGAAACGCTCAAAATAGTATCCCCCTCTTTAGTAAAATATACTTTAGGTAATTCAATTACTGTTTTTGAACCATCTGGAGCGGTAATTGTCTCTGAGGGTATAACGTGTGGTTTGGAAGGTGCTGGATTCTCAGATGCAGCCAAAACCTGAGCATTTTGACCTGCATGACTTACAGCATCTACTAAGTTAGCAGCACCTAGAAAAACGAAACCTGCAAAAGCAACTTTACCTAACTTGTTACTTAAACTACTTTTTCGCTTGTTGTTTGGTTTTTCGCTTGTTATTTGGTTTTGTTCTTTATTCATCATGCTAAGTATTATAGCACTAATTACCTTAATGGTCAAGCTTATATTTTAATCTGTACGTTTTAATTGGAGGTCTTTGATTCTCTTAGCGAAATAAGTTGCACTAGGTCTGACCGTTCTTTTCATGTCATTTGCCCTATCCACCTCAATAAGACCGAATTTAGGCCACCAACCACTATCCCATTCAAAGTTATCTAGCAAGCTCCAGTGCATATAACCATCAAGTTCAACTCCTTCACTTAAAGCTCGTTCCATTGCAAGTATGGACTCGTCGATCCACCATTGCCTATATTCATCTTTTGAGTCTGCTACGCCGTTCTCAGTTATAATTATCGGTTTTTTAAATCTAGTCCAAGCCCTGAGTATTATAGGATAAAGACCCTCTGGTTCCATATACCAACCCGTATCACTGAGTGGAATTTCTGGATTTCTTTTTTGTATCTTACCAGTGTAATAATCAGTAAAATAATAATTCATGCCTACGAAATCTTGATAATTCCTAATTCTTTCATAAAACCACCAATTCCAAAAATATCTCATCCATTTAGTCGACAATTCATCAAACAAGTTATGGGGACGTTTAGCTTGTATATTTGCCACCTGATTAGCTATTCCAACCTTTATTGATGGATTAGCCTTTTTGATTATTCTATAGGCTTTTTTATGTGCTCGCGAGAGGTTATAAAAAACTTTCACAAACTTCACTAAGTTCTTGTCCTGGGGAGGCCATACTCCGGTTAAATAACTGCAGCTTGCGTATACATTAGGCTCATTCAAGGTTATGATATATTCCAGTTTAGAACCATACTCATCTGTTATTTTTTTTACAAATTCCTCAAAATACTTAAGATTTTTGGCTTTTGTGAAACCACCCTCGTCGGTGAACCATACAGGCATAGTCCAGTGCCAGATATTCATAATAGGCTTAATATCTCTTTTAATAAGTTCATCTATATATTCATGGTAGTGATTGATCTCATCTTGATTCCACTTTCCCTTTGCAGGCTCTATTCTTGACCATTCAATACCAAATCTAAACGAATTGAAATTAAGTCCTTCTAGTAACTTAAAATCTTCTTTAAATCGATTATAATGATCGACTCCTTCACCTGAAACGTAATTAGAAGGATTATGGACATGTTTTTCAATATCCTCCCAATTAGATAATTTTTTTAATTTTGGATATGCCTTACTTGCAAGACGATGTGCATTTTCGAGCTCCCAAACAGACCATTGATTTATAGTTCTGCCCTCGACCTGGTGACTGGCAGTTGAAGCTCCCCAGAGAAATTTCTTTTTAAATAAATTATTATTTTTTTCTGTAGTAATCATTAAAGTATTGTATCAGATGAGGAGTTTAATTATTATATTTCGCAAGACTGGCCATTATCTAATATTACGAATTTTGCTACCAAACCTTGGCTCTTAAAGATCTCTTCATAAAATTTAGGATTTGCTGGGAAATAATCATAATGTATAGGAATAACTGTGCTGGCGCCTATATCTTTAATGAAACCGAAAATATCTTTAGGGGAAATATCTGGACCAGCTATTGGTACGGCTGCGGAGTCAATTGTAAGATTATCTATTTTTATCCCATCACCTGGATGAAAAAATATATCATTAATTATATATCCGGTATTTTTAGGTCCCTTAGTACCATCAATCATATCAACATGAGGCAATTCTCTACAGGTTATTTTAAAGCTACCTATTTCTAATGTTTCGTTATCTTTAACCACTCTACTGACTACATCACCAAGGACTATTTGGGTGCTATCATTTGCTATGACTGGAACTTTTTTGTTTTTAAGCAAATTCTGGATTAAACCTGGATCGGCGTGATCTTGGTGCTCATGACTAATAAGTATTGCATCGACTGGTAATAATGATTCCGCGGTAAATTTTTGACTTACAAAAGAACCAGGATCAATGATTAATCTTTCCGCCCCGTTTTCGATGACTATGCAACTTTGTGGGTATTTAGTAATCTTCATTTCTATATATTATACTTTATCTTTAGATAGCAAAAATAGTGTCTATTTCAGATATTTTTACTCTTTCCTGAGATGTATCGTCCCTGTTTCTAACAGTAACAGAATCATCTTCTAGACTATCAAAATCAATTACCACACAGTAAGGGGTTCCAATTTCATCTTGACGTCTATACCTTTTGCCGATATTGCCATTATCGTCCCACATAACTGCGCCGTATTTTTTCTTTAAGGTTATATATACTTCCCTAGCCTTATCTACAAGTTCTGGCTTATTTTTAAGAAGTGGGCTGACACAAATCTTTACTGGCGCTAAGTCTATTGGAAGCTTAAGAAAGATTCTTTTTTCGCCATTTACTTCATCCTCAGTATAAGCATTACTGAGCACTGCCATAACATTACGATCAACCCCAAAGGTTGGCTCAATTACGTGAGGGATGAAAGGCGCACCCCCATCCTTAGGTCGATATTCCAAGTTTTTGCCAGAATGCTCCTGATGGCTTTTTAGATCAAAGTCGGTACGATATGCCAGGCCGGATATTTCCTGAAAACCTAAAGATGGAAAATCATAATAACAGTCTAATGTTCGTTTGCTGTAATGGGCTCGATCTTCAGCTGGAACTTCAACTTCCTTTATTTTAGTCTTGTCTAAGCCAATTTTATCAAACCATGCATGCATATCTTTTCGCCATTTTTCAAAGGTTTCTTCCCATGTTTCAGGCTTAATAAAATATTCAAATTCCATTAATTCTAATTCACGAAGTCGAAAAATAAAATTACCTGGGCTTATTTCGTTACGGAAAGATTTGCCGACCTGAGCGATGCCAAATGGTAGGTCAGGATAAAAACTATCAACAATATTTTTAAAGTTTATGAACATTCCCTGTGCTGTTTCTGGGCGAAGATATGCGATAGAATCACCATCTTCCAGAGGGCCAACTTGGGTTTTAAACATCATATTAAAGTATGCTGGTGAGCCGAGCTCGTTGCCATCAGGGCTCTTTATGCTTTTTTCTTCTACAACTTGTGCCATTTGCTCCAAAGTCATAGCATCGACGTTTTCAATTCCATTCTTTTCTAGTAAATGGTCTAATCGATATCTTTTTTTATTCTTTACATCTTCAATTAATGGATCGTGAAATGTATCAACATGTCCACTAGCCTTCCATACTTTTGGGTTGGAAATTATGGGTGAGTCAATAAGATAAATATCATCCCAATCATCAACAAAAAACTTTAACCAGGCATTAGTTATATTACGTTTAAGCTGCGCGCCCAGTGGACCATAATCAAATGTTCCAGCAAGTCCACCGTAAATTTCTGAGCCAGGGAATATAAATCCTCGTCTTTTACATAGACTTACAATATCTTCTAGTTTATTTTTTTCCATATATCCAGATTATAAAGTAATAAGTCGACCTCGTACAGTTTTTATATATCTAGTGTGGTTTTAGCTATTGTTCTAATTAATGGCACTAAATCTTCTGTGAGTTTTTCAACATCCCGGATATTGGCCATCTTACTAGGACTAAAGCTGCTAGCTATCTTTAATATCTTGAGATGATTGGCCAAATATATGCCTGAGTTATTATTAACGAAAGTCATACTATCAAAATCAAAATCATATTTATTATTTTCTTCAAATTCACTCCCTAAGCTATCTTTAGATAAATTGGGTGAATGGCCTGTTAACTTAAATATATTCAAATAAAACCATACTCTTATAATATTTAAATTTATAGAAAAATCATTTAAATACTGCATAGACTCTAGCAAAAGATTAAACCAATCCTCTTCTACCTCATCTTCAGTTATTTTATTAATTATTCTAATAAAATCGTATCCTGTATTTGTTCTATCTAAATCCTTTGAAATATTTGAGAAATGGGTTTTCAATCTAGCTGATATTAGCCTCTCAATATTTCCCCTTCCGACTAAATATGTAATATCAATAATACAAAATAATTCTATACTTCCGGCTAATTTTGAGTTAACTTTCCTAACACCCTTGGCCATTAAACTTAATTTTCCGTGGTTTGGGGTTAAAACCTGAATTATCCTATCTGCTTCACCATAATTAGTTCTCTTTAGGACGATTGCAGATGCCACATTTTGTTTCATAGGGTTTTTTCCAGAGTAATATCATTTATTTCTGTTAGAAGTGATGAAAGTTTAAGCTTTGGCTTATATATGTATTTATGAATATTCAATGTAGACCAAAAATTTTTATCAGAAGGAAACTCATTAGATGGAACCATAGAAAGGATAATAATTGGTATTTGATGCCAATCAGAGTAACTTCTAAATTCATATAGAAAATCTATGCCGTTGTGCAGCCGAAGCTGAAGCTCAACTATAACAAGATCAGGAGTTATATCATCGGCCAAAATTATAGCCTCCTGGGCACTGCCAGTGACTCTAACACTGTAATTCTTGGACCCGAAATATCTTAAATAGGTATTGCCTAGTATCTTATCTGGCTCAATAAATAATAATTCTTTCATGTCTTATATTAGCTGAAGCTGTTGACTTAAAGGAAAGCCAGCAACCAAACCTTTATTGCCTTTATATTTAGAAGGATGAAGCGACAAAGACATTGATTCTAATATTGATGAAGCTACGAAAAATCCTGACCCGTTGATTGATGAAAATTCAGGTATTTTTTGTCTTGTCTTATGGAACATTGACATAGATTTTTCCCAAGACGTTTTGTTAATTTGAATATCGTTACCGTAAACTCCGGCCATATTCTTAGTACCTTTTCCATATACTGCAAAAACTATCGATTTGCGTTTTTTATGAACCTGAGAATTATTTGCAAGTATTATAGAGTGAGCTATGTTCAAATATGCCATTTTTATTGCTTCGTAATTACCCATGATTGGTTTAGATGTCTTGATAGAAAGTTCAATGTCGCAATTATTCTGGGCTGCAATTTTATGAACTTGATGGGCTACATCATTCATTACAGCACCTATAGTGATAGGACTTAATGCAATCTCTCTTTGATTGTCACTAAGTTCAACACCTAAAATGTAACTCTCTAGTAGCTGTAGTGCTAGATCTGCACTGCTCTCAATGGTTTTCATGTCAGAACTTAAATCATTCTCTGAACCTCTGGACAGTTCTGCTAGCCTGGAAATCTGCACTAAAGGTAGTCTTAGCTCCTCAGCAACTGATTTAAGTAAAAACTGATCAGAGTTTATTGCATTATCCTTCAATTTCTTACCCCTCTTATAAATAAAAGTATATCACTAAAAAAATCTAGTTATACAATATTGCTTTATAAAAATATAAATAATTTAGGGAGAGAAAGTGAAGTTTTTAAGTATTATGTCTTTAAAATCTGAGACATATCCTGTTCCCATTGTTGAAATCTCGATAGTATAGGTCCTGAGTGGCAAAACAACCATCTGACCAGTCTGACTATTTCCTATATTGCCCGTAACGTAAATTCCTACAGTATTAGGTAAGTTCGGTAGTGAATAGGCCGAAACTGTAGCTGTTTTATTTTGGACAAAACCATTGAAGTTTTGAACTACCGTAGCATATGGCTGTTGGATGACTTGAGTCCTTAGAGCAAATACTGATTTACTAGAACTAATTGATGGAACATGTCCTGGATCAAAAAGGGCATCCAGAAGTGCCGCACCGCTACCTGTGTCATCAACATAGGCACTCCATGTGTTTGGATAAGTAATCTTTACTGCTCCGTATTGAGCGGGCCCTACGTAAGTCCTATAGGGATTCTTGAGTTCCTGGTTATAAGTAGCTAAATCCTTGGCCTGAGTTACAAGCACTGCCGCATTTGCCTGTTTAGTAGCAATGCTCTCAGTATTATTTTTATAGTTTTGTCTTCCAGAAAAAGCCCATATTCCAAATATGAACGCACCTATAAACAGTACACTAACAATTATTAGCGCTATCCCGGTCGTATTGCCCTGCTGATTACTTTTCAAATTCATTTAAGCTTATGGTAACTTATATTATCTTATTTAATCAAGTGCATAATAGTTATATGTCTATTTATATTCATAGAGAAAAACTCCATTTTTTTCCTTATGAATTTTTTTGCCAGGTATTTTGAAAGCAAAACTAGCAAGCTTTATAGGCTTATGCGCATTTGAGTTAATTCTTTTATCTAGTTTTAACATCTGTCTATTTAGTAAAAATGTAAATATAGCATCTGATTTGGGCCAATCTACTTGCCAAAAATTAGCACAATGAATCTTTACATCTTTTCTATATTTATAGGTTCGAATTAAGGATAGAAAATACAGGAGCGGGTTTAATTCATAGCCAATTACTTTAAAGCCTTTTTTAGCAGCATATATAAGGACTTTACCGTCGCCGGATCCAAGTTCAATAATAGTTTGACCAGGTTTTAAATCTAAAAGTTCAAATGCTGATTCTATTTGAGGCCTTAATGTTGGCAAATAAGGAGGGCCGAATAAAATTACAAAGCCAAAACAAAATGCTAGGATTATAAAAATAATCAGAAGCAACATATTACTTATTAATTTTAGTTATCTTATTCTCAGCATTTTTTAAATATTCACTGATTTCTTTTACAAGCTCTTGTCCTCTGTCGTATTTTTTCATCGCATCATCTACGTCAATATTACCGCTCTGCAAATCATTAACTATTTCATTTAGCTCATTTTGCATGTCACTATAATCTTTTTTAACACCCATTATTTTTCCTCCTTTATATTAAGCTTATCAATTGTGAAACCTGCGGACGAATTGAAAAATTGAAGATTTAATTCATTGCCATTTTTCAATTGCTTAGCATTTCGCACTAAAACATTATTTATTTTTATAATCGAATAGCCTTTTTCGAGAATTTTTTTAGGACTGAGAGCATCCAATAAAACACTTTGTGTTTGAATAGCTTCATAAGTTGTATTAATTTTTAGAATAATTATTTTATCCAACATTTCTTTAATTTGATCTAATTCCTTTGAGTAATATGTAAACAAATTACTCATTAGTGAGCTAAGCTGAAGATTGATTTGAGCTATATTAACTAAAACTTGTTTCTTGTCGGGAACTATAATTTCGGCTGCATTGCTTGGGGTACTTGCCCTTCTATCGGCTGCTTTTTCGGCTAGCGAGATATCTACTTCATGGCCAATGGCAACAATTGTAGGTATCCTACTAGCAGCAACAGCCCGAGTAACTTTTTCAGTACTAAATGCCCATAGGTCCTCAGCCGATCCACCGCCACGTGTAATTACAATGACTTCTGGTGGGTTCGCTAACTCATTGAAATATTTTATTGCTCCACAAATATCGTCGGGCGCTTTCTCTCCTTGAACTAGAACGTTATATAAACTAATATCAAGTCCATTCCATCTTTCATTAATAATTTTTGTGAAGTCAGTGTATGCAGCTGATTCTGAAGATGTAATTAGTCCGATAGTTTTTGGAGGATATGGAATAGCTCTTTTTCTAGCTAAATCAAATAAACCTTCTTTGGTTAATTGTTTTTCAAGAAGCTCAGTCGCCTTCTTTATAGTCCCCTCGCCAACTGGTTCAATTAATTGAATCGTAAAACTAAGGCCGTATTGATTGTGAAGCTTTGGCTTACCAACAGCTTTTATAACCATTCCATCTTCAATCGGGAAAGATAATTTATAGACAGTTGTGAAGCATCTAATGCTTGCCTCATCATCCTTTAAGTCAAAATAAACCCAACTTCCCTTACTGATTTTGAAATTTGTGACTTCGCCGACTACTGCAATGACTGGATATGCAATATCGAAAGTTTGGTTTATTGAATCGACAAACTCACCTACGCTAAATTCAACCATCATTTTCTGCGCTCAAATTTTCCCGAAAATCAATTCTTTTGTGCCAGAAATAATAGCCTGGTGGTAATTGAATTATTGTATTTAGGACCCTATACATAATAGTAACCGACAAGCTAAGATTGGCAGGAATACCGGCCGCTACCATTACGGCTACCATCATCGCCTCGTAAACACCTATTCCTCCAGGTAAAACACCAATAACTCCAGCAAAATTAGCTATGGCGTAGGCCAGTATGATTGCTCCAGGATTTACCCAGTGACCGAAAGCCAAATATACGACATATATAGAAAGCAGTTCGGTTAAATTGTTTAAGAATCCATAATAAAGTGGTTTTTTTAGCTCTCTAAATTTAGATTTAAGTACATTATAGTTATGGTGAAAATCTATAAAAACTGCTTTTGCCCTTTCAAGGTTGATAGCCTCGGGATGTTTTCGCATAACTATACTAATAATTTTATTAAGAGCCTTCGTAAAAAAAGTAAATGTAGCTGTAATCCGACTTTGACTTCCGATTATGTGAATAAATAGTAGAGTTCCGAAAATTATTACACCTGATGAAAATGAAGCAGTAAAGATAACAAAGCTATTAACGCTGCCGTTAAGTGCAAGTGCTAGCAAACCAAAAATTACTAATATTTGAAAAGCAAAAAAGATCATGGCCAGTTTCATGACATAAGTAAATGTCGCCTTACCTACCGTAAGAGTTGAAGACCTTATCCTTGTTGCAAAATATGAAGCCCCCGATAATCCCCCGCTTGGAAAAACATTATTAACAAGGTTTAACTCTAGAGATATTATAAACAACGAATAGGTTCTTAATTTATTGCCTAATACTCCTAGAATTGATTGAAATAATTTAGCTTGAG
The DNA here is from genome assembly GCA_903839515.1 of uncultured Candidatus Saccharibacteria bacterium. GTDB lineage: Bacteria > Patescibacteriota > Saccharimonadia > Saccharimonadales > UBA4665 > CAIYEO01. The sequence goes on from CAIMCP010000128.1 coordinate 17,947, forward strand.
CATAATAATTCCAAACTTGGATTGGAATCATGAGTAGCAAATACCATGCGTTGACATGCTGAAGATCTTCGAATGTTTGCACAAGTTCTTTTCGTAGTGCAACAATAAGCACAATTAGGCCGACAATAATTATATAATTTAAAATTAATTTCCAGCGCCTTAAAATGAAATTATTTTCGCTCATAAATATAATTGTTATTATACCTAAAAAACCATTTTAAGCGCTATAATAAATAACAATGAAGACTTTATTGGTTCTAGGAAGACAAAAGAATATAGCTTTAAGTGAGCTTGAGTCTCTTTATGGTGCAAAAAACTTTAATCGTATTTCAGATAATGTTGTGGGC
>CAIMCP010000129.1 GCA_903839515.1 uncultured Candidatus Saccharibacteria bacterium
GCAGTCTTACTCGATACATCTTCAATCTTATTAAAGTATTTAGTAAAATCGACTATTATCGAGTCATTAACAGCTCCACCTGACATGCATGTTCCTGCGCTACGGGCAGTTACAGATAAATCGTGAATTTTATGCTTATTTTCAGCAACTAGTTTAATTAACTTCTGAACATCACCTGAATCTTTTGGCGCTACTATTAGCTTAGGTTTGATCTCAAACAGACTGGCATCGTGAGAATAAAATTCGAGTGAACTTTCTGTGGTATCTAAATCACCACTAAATCCAGAGCTGTTAAGTAAGTTTTTGAATTCTTCCATTGATAATATAATATCAGCTTAAATTGATATACTTAAGCATAATTTTATTTTTTTTTGTATAATACTTAAATGCAGCAAAACAAAATACAAAAAATAGTAATCGTAGGGGGCGGATTTGGTGGCATAAAGGCTGCCTTAATGCTATCTAAGATCTCTTCATTCGAAATTACCCTTATTAGCGATAAGCCAGACTTTAGATATTACCCAAGGCTTTACCATACGGCAACTGGTGGTAGTTCAAAGGAATCATCAATTCTGCTATCCTCATTGATAGAAGACCGCCCAATAAAGTTAATCAATTCTTCAGTTAAGTCTTTAGACAGAGTAAAGAAGACCATTAAAACAGATAAGGGTGAATTAATTCATTTTGATAAATTAATTCTAGCCCTAGGTGTTGTAACTAATTATTTCGGAATTCCAGGTCTAGATGAATACTCCTATGGTATTAAATCAAATGAACAGGCAACAAGACTTAAAACCCACCTTCATCAAACATTAATAGAAGACAAAAAGCCAGATCATCATTACGTCATAATTGGAGCCGGCCCAACTGGCATTGAACTTGCTGGTCAACTAAGTTTTTATCTTAGAGATATATTAAAAAAACACAAAATTAAGAATCATAAAATCAATGTTGATCTAATCGAAGCAGCCCCCAGACTTCTTCCGGCGATGCCTCCATCGACCTCCATGGCAGTCGGAAAAAGATTGATCAGAATTGGCGTTAATCTACTCGTCGATCACGCCGTTCAGGCCGAAAATATAGATAGCCTTACCGTAAACGGAAAAAAACTTCAAAGTCGAACCGTTGTATGGACTGCGGGAGTAACTAATAGCCCATTCTTTAAAGATAATAAATTCAATCTAAATGAAAAGGGCAAGGTAGTGGTGGATGAATACTTCCAGGCTGAAGATAATATTTATGTCATAGGAGATAACGCTGCATCTAAATATTCAGGCATGGCTCAAACTGCATTATCCAATGCCTTACTAGTTTCAAATAACATAATTAGGGAACTATCAGGAAAAACTCTAATAAAAGATGTGCCAAAGAAACCAATAGCTGTCATTCCTGCTGGGAAGAATTGGGCAGCTGTTGTTTGGGGAACTGTCAAAATTCATGGCTACCTGGGCTGGCTACTTAGAGAAGCTGCAGACTTAATTGCATTCCACGATCTCCAACCATGGTGGAAGGCTGGAGCACAATGGGCGACTGAGTTTCAAGAAGATCATAAATGTCCTATTTGCGATAACTAATATCCATAGTTTGCTAAACTGTTTATATGGAAGAGTTCAAACGAGCCTACAATAGTCTAAATACTGCTCAAAAACAGGCAGTAGATAAAATTGATGGGCCGATGCTTGTAATCGCTGGGCCTGGAACTGGAAAAACTCAGCTTCTTTCAACTCGAGTTGCTAATATACTACAAAAAACAGATACCGATGCCAGTCAAATACTTTGTCTAACATTCACAGAAAGTGGATCGTCTAATATGCGCAGCCGATTGACAAGCATGATTGGCAAAGATGCATATAACGTTAACATAAACACTTATCATGGATTCGGCAATGAGCTAATTCGTGACTACTACCAGTATTTTCCTGACTTTCAGATTACTAGACCGGCAGAGCAATTAATATTAGATAAAATAGTTAGGCAAATTCAAGCTAAACTGCCATATGGCAATCCAATTAAATCCGACACCTTTATAAGATCGATAAAAAAACTAATATCAAATGCTAAACGTGAGTTCATTAGCCCAGAAGAACTTCTAAGTAAGGCTCAGTCTAATCTTGCTTATTTAATACAGATTAATCTAATTGCGCTAGTTACATTTTCAAGTTTCGATCGTATGAGTAAAAAAACAGTCATACTATTTAGTAATTTCTTAAAAGAGATAAGTCGAGTCGAAACAGATAACCAAGACTTGGCTCAGATAATAATTCAAGAGCTGACTTTTACGCTTAATGACTTCGATGAAACTGGCTCAACAAAAACATTAACTAAGTGGAAAGAAAAATGGCTTGAAAAAGATAATCAGGGTAGGTTAACTTTGAAAGGAATTTTTCAAAATCAAAAGATTGCCGCTCTAGCTGAAGTTTATGATAATTACGAAAAAAAATTACGGGAACAGGGTATCTATGACTATGATGATATGATTGGCCTTACTCTAAGTGCACTTAAAACCAACGATGAATTTAGATTCAATATTCAGGAAAAATACCAGTATTTAATGCTTGATGAGTTTCAAGATACAAATGGCGCCCAATTTAAATTAGTTGAGCTACTTACTAACAATGAAATATTCGAAAAACGACCTAACGTTATGGCTGTGGGTGATGATGATCAAGCAATATTCTCGTTTCAAGGTGCTAACTATTCTCACATGGCTAACTTCGTAAAACTTTATGAAGACGTGACTATAATTAATTTAACTGAAAACTATAGATCAACTTCTGAAATTCTAAGTTTAGCTGACAGCGTTGGTACTCAGATAGAAGAAAGACTTAACATAGATAAAAACTTTACTAAGAGGCTAAATGCAAATAGGAAGTCTAATAACAAATCAGCTCTCAAAAGAGTTCAATTTAAATCAGCCATATCTCAATACGGCTTCATAGCTGATGAGATAAGAAAGTTAATTGACGGCGGGGTTAAGGCTAAGCAAATTGCCGTTATAGGACGTAAGCACTCTAATCTGATGCCAATAGTTCCATATCTACATAAAAAAGATATTAAAATTCGCTACAACAAACGTGACAACATCTTAGAAGATAGCCATATTAATATCCTAATCTCAATGTCCAAATTAGTTATAGCCCTCAAATATAACAAGAATTCGGAACTCGATGAACTTTGGCCGGAAGTTTTATCTGCAGACTTTTTCGAAATTCCAACATCTTCTATTTGGGAACTATCCTGGGCAGCTCATGACAATAAAAAACCATGGCGTGAAATTTTATTCGAAAATCCAAAGACAAAGCTAATTTGTTTGTTTTTCTACAGACTTGCATTAATTTCAGACGATGAAACACTTGAGACCATTCTAGATTATCTAATAGGAATTAATGAGCTAGATCTTAATGAAGACGACAATTTAAAAATGACCTCTAATTTCTATCAGTACTATTTCTCTGAAGAGTCAGAGATTAATTCACCGCTTACTTTTTGGGAACTTCTCCAAAACTTATCGGTCCTTCGAAATAGACTCAGAGACTATAGCGCAAATATGGAGGATGGTCTTGGACTTGAAGACTTTATCGAATATATAGAAGATAATAAACAATCTAATATAAGAATAACCAACGATAGCCCATTAATCGAATCAGATGACGCTGTATTCGTTTCAACTGCACATAATGTAAAAGGATTAGAGTTTGAGGCTGTCTTCGTCCTAGACGTCTTAGAAACGGTCTGGGGCAGTAAATCAAAGGACGACTCGGATAAGATTACGACTCCTCCAACGCTTGAGGCTTTACAATCTATTGGCACCAACGAAGACGAACGGATAAGATTGTTCTACGTAGCCATAACTAGAGCTAAAAATATCCTTTATTTATGCGACTACCAAAGAACCAATACTAATAAGAGCACTCTGGGACTAAAGTATCTATCCGAACATCAGGATGAGAATGAAGATCTTATTAGCCCATACTTACCAGAAAAATATAGACTAGTAATTTCGGACCATAAGACGGTTCCGACTATAGACCAAATAGTAAGCTCATGGCAGACAAGGCACATTGAATCAAGCCATGACATTAAAATGCAAAGTCTACTGTCGGAGAGATTAAACACATTTAAGCTAAGTCCAACAAATTTAAATAAATTTACTAATGTTGAGAGGGAAGGTCCTCGGGCATTCTTTATAGATAGTCTACTGAGATTCCCTAAAGCCAAGTCACCAATTGCTGAGTATGGAACCGCGATGCATAACACTCTGGAATGGCTATATAAACAAGCAGACATAAATAATGAAATACCAAATCTAGATAAAATAATAAATATCTTCAATAAAAACCTAGACTCTAAGGATATATCTAAGGCTGAGAAGAAACTTTTAAGAGTCCGAGGTGAGGAAAGCTTAAACTCATATATTAAAAGCGTAGATTTAAGTCCGAGCCTAATGACACTTGCAGAAATTCCTTTTGTCTCAGAGAGCGTATTTGTTGGCGATGCTCATCTTACTGGAAACATAGATAAGATGATAGTTGATCCTAAGACTAGAAATGTATCAATAGTCGACTATAAGACAGGCAAGAGCCATACCAAATGGACTAGTGAAGTGAAAATGCATAACTACGAAAGACAGCTCTACTTCTATAAAATACTACTTGAGAACTCACGGTCATATAATAAATATAAAGTAGTAGATGCCTACCTAGAATTTGTAGAGCCGGATTTAAATGGCAATATTAACAAATTACACATTAAGTTTGATCCTGAAAAAGAAGAACAAACAAAGAAGTTAATCGAAGCAATTTACAAAAAAATAATCACCTTAGATATGCCCGACATATCTGGATACGCAAAGACGCTCAAAGGGATTAAACAGTTCGAACAAGACTTGATAGACGGAAAATAAAAACACCTCCCTGATTTGGAAGGTGTTTTTTATTTTAAAGTTTTATCTTATTTTTTCTTGGTATTAGTATTTGCCTTACTCTTAACCTTAGCTACTTTAGCCGTGAAGAGTAAGCTATATAGATTGATAGCGACTACAGCACCAACAACTGGGCCTAGTACATATGTTCCCCAAGCAAAGGAATGAACTCCTAGTGCAACAGCAGGGTTTATTAGTGCATTAGATGCAGGTGATGCAACAATGATACCTAAAGCATATGCGATTCCACCAACGGCAGCAGCTGAAGCACCGACGTAAGCTTTTCTGTAAACAGCTGCAGCAATAACTAGAACAAAGATAAATGTTCCAACAGCTTCAGCAATCATAACTCGTGTAGAGTAGTGACCAGCAACACTTGGTATCTTGTTGTTGAATAGATAGCCATAAAGTGCGTAAGCAAGATAAGCTCCAACGAATTGTACTGCAATGTTTGTTATTGTCTCAACGGTCTTTAGTTTCTTAACAGTCCAAAGTGCAAGCGATAGAGCTGGGTTGAATTGAGGAATCCAAGTTGAATTTGATTCTTTTTCTTCAAAATTAGCAAAGAAGATTAGTCCAGCATAAGCAAGACCAATAGCTAGTGCTATAAAGTAAGGAATACCGATTGGTGAATTCTTTACAGATAATACTACTAGAGTAAGTATTGCTGTTCCGATAAGCTCGGTCATAAGCATTGCATACATTTTTTTCTTCATTTTAATTACCCTCCAAGGAACTTTAATTGATAAAAAAATATTAACATGTTAGTTCTGACGTGTAAAGTAGTTATGCACAGTTATAAAGTAAAGCTAAAAAACTATACTTTATCAGACATACGAGCTAATAGATTGAGCGTGCCGTCTGTTAGTGTCATTGCTGCCATAACTGACCAAGCAACCGATGCTGCTATAAATCTTTGTTGATCATTTTTCTTATCATAACTAGCTTCAGCAACATCAACTACGTTCCATAGATCAAGACTAAACGCTTTGCTTCTATTTTCAGTCTTAGCATCAAACTCATCTGTATGAAGAGTCGTGCCAGCTTCTGCGTTAATAACTAAGAAAGTAGTATTGGCGTTATTGTCTAGCTTTGGAGCCCCGACCTTATTGGAAGTCTCGATTAGATCAAGCATATCTTTTTTTGTAGGAAGATATATGTCTTTATCTGTTGCAATAAATTTAGCATCGTCAAATACTTCAGTCGCTGCTTTAATAAGATGCTTATCTTCACCGAATGCAGCCGTTAAGAGCTCACTTGTTATAGCTAGAGCCGCTTTGCTTCGTTTTTCATCTTCAAATATTCCCAGAATATCTTTAGCTCCATCAACTGCACCACAGCCTGTTTTATTCTCGGTTGCATGTTCACCTTGATGGTTACCGACACTAAAGCCTAATTTCTTAGTAACTTCAGCTTCAGCTTCAAAGTCTGATTCAAATAAGGAATCATTAACTACATTGCCACGACCAACTTCTACAATCCCATGAACAATCGCTAGTCCAATATTTCCAGCCGGGAACTGAGGACCAAGTGGTCGCTCAAAATCTGAAACCTTATTAGGGTTATAGCCCAATTTTTGCCCAGCATGTATACATCTAACTGGAGCGCCTTTCTTAGTTTTAACGAATGATTCGGTTAGAATCTCAGTCGCATGACTAAGTTCGCTACTGCTTATATCTGATTCAGTGATTCTTTGTTCTAGTGAAATTGCTCCAACCCATATATCTTTTCCTATTGCATCTGGCGTAATTTGGTTAATATTTCCAAGGCTGGCAATTTTAGCCCCCATATAAGAAATTTCACCTAATCTATTCTTAATGTCTACTAGAGCATCTCCACCGGTTTTAGTTATTTTTTCGAACTTGTCCACATCAGAAACAGCACTTGTGTATTCTCTTGAGGTCATATTGTTATGCTCCGTTAAATTATTTAATAAAATTAAGATTTTATTTTAAAACGAAGATATTAATAAATCAAGGGGTTTTATGGCGGCCATATTTAATGCCACATATAATGTGTAGTGAGATATATCACAGACACTATATGTGGATTGTAAGACAATAAAGATATGGATAAAGAAATATTCGATTCAATAGAAGGAACTAATAATACTTCTAAAGTGGCTATCATGGAAAGAGTAGCTAATTTCTTTAATGTTACTAAGGATCTAGAGAGAGAGATTGAGTCAGAACCATATGCCAAAATTATAGACTTCGACCCATACTTAGCTCTTGAGCTTTTGAAACTAGGTGAAGATCAGCCAATATCTAGAGATGCCTACGCTAAGGGCGTAGCCGAAGGCATGGCAATAGTAATAGAAATGCATAAAAAACAAGATATGGCTAAAATAATACCCATACAAAAATCTATAGGGAAAACTGCCCTACATAATGCAGTAGAATTCGAATCCAACTAGACTCTAACGATGAGTTCTACGTCTTAACTGGGCTACTCTAAGTCTCACACTATTTCTATCAATAAGTGTTTGAGCGTGCTCTAAGCTTACCTGGTCTTTGGCCTCAGTCTTCATTTTCATAGCTCTATCAAGCGCCGACTTAACTTCAGCTTCATTAATCTCATTGGAATTATCTGCCTCATCAACAATAACTCGTATTGTGTTATTAGCAACTTCAATAACACCACCATTGGTTGCAAAGTGTTCCATAACTGCGTCAGTATCCTTGGCGTTTCTCCTTATGGAAATAATACCAGTCGCAGCAGCACTAACAAGCGGCATATGGTTAGTTAAAACGCCAATTCTACCGTCGAGAGTAGGTAGCAGAACCTCATGCACATCGTCATCAAACTTCACACCAGTTAATGTTACTAGCTTTAAATGAATCATTATTTCTTTGCGTCTTCCTTAACTTCAGATATTACTCCGCGCATATAAAAGGCAGATTCAGGCATAGCATCATGTTTGCCGTCAAGAATTTCTCTAAAGCCAACAATTGTGTCTTTGAGGGAAACATATTTACCAGGCTTTCCAATAAATACTTCAGCAACATGGAATGGCTGAGTGAGGAATCTTTGAATTTTACGCGCTCTAGATACAGTCAACTTATCTTCTTCAGATAATTCTTCCATACCAAGGATTGCAATAATATCCTGCAAGTCCTTATATCTCTGCAAAATCTTCTGAACATCACGCGCAACACTATAATGTTCTTCGCCAACTATCTCAGGATCTAAAATTGTAGATGTTGAGTCAAGCGGATCTACAGCAGGATAAAGACCAAGCTCTGTAAGACCACGAGAAAGCACAATAGTTGAATCAAGGTGAGCGAAGGTAGTTGCCGGAGCTGGATCAGTAAGGTCGTCAGCTGGTACGTACACGGCTTGTACGGAAGTAATTGAACCAGTCTTAGTTGAGGTAATACGTTCCTGAAGGCTACCCATTTCCTGAGCAAGGTTTGGCTGGTAACCAACGGCTGATGGAAGCCTTCCTAGAAGGGCAGATACCTCAGCACCGGCCTGAGTGTAACGGAAAATGTTATCTACGAATAGAAGTACATCATCACCATCATCTCTAAAGCCTTCAGCTATAGTAAGACCAGATAAAGCAACTCGAAGACGAGCTCCAGGTGGCTCATTCATCTGTCCAAAGACTAGTGAAGTTTTATCTAGCACACCAGATTCTTCCATTTCGTAGTAAAGATCATTTCCTTCACGGGTTCTCTCGCCAACACCTGCGAAAACTGAATAGCCACTGTGGAATTTAGCAATGTTGTTAATAAGCTCAGTAATAAGAACTGTCTTACCTACACCGGCGCCACCGAATAGTCCAACCTTTCCACCTTTAGTAACAGGACAGATAAGGTCAATAACCTTAATACCGGTTTCAAGAATCTCAACACCACCAGATTGCTCTGTTAGTGGAGGTGGTGACTTATGAATCTGAGAGTAATTCTTGAACTTATCGGGCTTGCCATCGATTGGCTGTCCAGTAACGTTAAACATTCGGCCCAAGGTTTCTTTACCAATAGGTACACTAATTGTTTTGCCAGTATCAATGACTTCAGTCCCACGTTCAAGGCCATCGGTTGAACCAAGTGAAATAGCACGAACTGAAGATTCACTCAAATGCTGAGCAACTTCTAGAACAATCATTCCATCCTTACCATTAATATGGAGGGCGTTATTTATCTTTGGTAATTTTCCGCCGCCAAATTCGACATCTACGACTACACCAACGATTTGGCTAATAGTTCCATTCTTAGTTTTTGCTTTTACTTCCATATTTCCTCCTAGTCCTTTAATGCTTCTACACCGCCAGATATTTCAGCCAACTCTCTGGTTATACCTGCTTGACGGGCGGTGTTAAATTCTAATGTTAAATCATCAATAATATCACTAGCGTTATCGCTAGCATTCTTCATAGCCATCATTCTCATAGAGTGTTCGCTTGCTAAACTCTCGAGTAAACACTGCCATAACTGAACTTCAAGTAATCTCTCGGCAACACTATCAATAACTTCTTCCACTGATGGCTCGAAGTTTGTAAACTCATACTTGTAATCAATATTCTCAGTAGCTTGTTCGGTACTTGCAGGCAGTAGACTCAGTCCAATGGCATTCTGTACCAAATTGCTAACATATTTCGTATAGACAATAACAATCTCATCAACTTTCTTCTCTCTATACTCGCTTAAAATAGTATTTAAAATAGGTTGAATATCATTTGGTGTAGGATCATCTCCAAAAGCTGGATAGACCGCAACTAAATCAACGCCTTTTAATCTACGAACAAACTGAGCGCCTTTTTTACCAACAGTAATTACACTAGTCTTAATATTTTTAGATTCATCATCAAGAATCGAATGTGAAAGAACTTTTAAGCTATTTGCGTTATATGCACCGGCTAGTCCACTATTACTAGTAATTGAAATATATAACTTATTCTTAATTTTTCGTTCTTCGAATAAAGGATGACGCTTAACCTCATCTATGCCTGAAAGTCGAGCAAGCAAAGAATAAGCTAATTCCTGGTACTCTCGACTACGCTTTGCATTCTCTTGTGCTTTACGCATCTTACTAGCAGAAACAAGCTCCATAGCTTTAGTTATCTGCTTAGTATTTTTAACTGATGAGATACGCCGCTTTAAGGCAATTGTGCTAGCCATTTATATTTACTCTTTATTTCCTTCGCTTTTACCGTAACCAGCAGCTACTTTTTCTGCGACAGTCTTAATCTTCTTAATAATGTCCTCAGGTGGTTCGTTGCCAGCTTCTAGAGCCTTAAGAACGTCTGCGTGATTCTTCTTAATTTCTCTAAGAAGGCTTTCTTCGGCTGCTTTAATTTTCTCTACAGGCACTTTATCGAAGATACCTTCAGTTGCAGCTAGAAGAGCTGAGTACATCTCCCAAATAGCTTGAGGAGAATACTGAGGCTGCTTTAGAAGCTCAGTGAGTCTTTGGCCTCTTTCGATTCGTTGACGAGTATCAGCATCAAGATCAGTTGAGAATTGTGCAAAAGCTGCAAGTTCCCTAAACTGAGCAAGATCAATTCTGAGAGACTTAGCAACAGATTTAACAGCTTTAGTTTGAGCAGCTCCACCAACTCGAGATACTGAAAGTCCAACCGAAATAGCTGGTCTAATACCCTGATAGAAAAGATTTGTTTCCATGAAAATTTGACCATCAGTAATAGAAATTACGTTGGTTGGAATATAGGCCGAAATATCTCCCGCCTGAGTTTCAATAATTGGAAGGGCAGTTAAGCTACCAGAACCCAGTTTATCGTTTAGCTTAGCAGCACGCTCGAGTAATCGTGAGTGAAGATAAAAAACATCTCCAGGATAAGCTTCTCGGCCCGGTGGACGACGAAGTAGTAGGCTCATCTGTCTATATGCAACAGCGTGCTTGGAAAGATCATCGTAGATAATTAGAGCGTGTTGTTTGTTGTCTCTAAAATATTCACCCATTGCACAACCTGAGTATGGTGCAAGGTAGAGAAGAGCTGCTGAGTCTGAAGGGCTAGTTGCAACAATAATAGTCTGATCCATAACACCTTCGCGCTTTAATCTCTCAACAAGACGGGCAACCTTGCTCATCTTCTGACCGATTGCTACGTAGATATTTATTACTCCAGTTTTTTGCTTATGTTGGTTAATCATAGTATCGATAGTAATTGCAGTCTTACCGGTTTGACGATCACCAATGATTAGCTCACGTTGACCACGTCCGATTGGAACCATGGCATCAACAGCTGTAATTCCGGTCATCAAAGGTTCATTAACACTCTTTCGATCTAGTACTCCAGGAGCGGTTCGTTCAACTCTTGAAGTTAACTTAGTCTTAATAGGTTCACCACCATCAATTGGATTTCCAAGAGGATCAACAACGCGACCAACTAGTTCTGGTCCAACCGGCACTTCCATGACTTTTCCAGTTAATCTAACGCTAGCTCCGGCCATGACGGCTGAGTCATCACCAAGAATTACAGCACCAATTTCATCTTCACCTAAGTTAAATGCAAATGCAGTTAGTCTTGAGCTATCTGTTCCTTCAATTTCAATTATTTCGTTATAGCCACAATTACGTAGACCATAAATCCAAGCAATACCGTCTCCAACTCTTGTCACAACTCCAACTTTTTCTATTTCTGGTCGTGACTTAAGCTGTTCTATGGCTTGTCTGATGTCTGATGATAGTTCACTTATTGATAATTCGCTCAAAACTTTGTCCTTTCTATTTAAGATAATGCGGTTAATTGTTTAAATTTACTGAGTTTGGATGAAATAGTAAGGTCCATCTGGTTATTGGCAGTCGATATTCTAACTCCTCCAATTAAACTTGGGTCATGCTCGGCAATTAATCTGATTTTTTTAGCCGAAGGGTAAATTTTTCTAATTTCAGTTTCAATATCGGCTTTCGTGCTATCCGTTATATCGAAAGCTGAAGCTATGGTTGCTTCGACGAGTCCATCTTGGGCCCAATCTTCTTGAACTGAACGAAGCAGGGAAGATAGCTCTCCTGTTCGACCCTCATCAAGTAGGTATGCAGCGATCTCCTTAGCGTAACCATCGGGCATTTTTCCACCCTTAGTTTTCAAAGAGATAATGCTAGCAAGATGGGTTAGAGAAGTTTTCATTATTCTTACGCTGACTCCCCTTTAAGTACCTTGTCGATAATCTTTGAGTCTTTAGTGGCATCGATCTTCTCACCGATAATAGCCTCAGTAGCCTCAGAAATTAATCCAACAAGTTCTTTTTCAAGTTTCTTCTTAGACCTCTTAGTATTCTCGTCAATAGTTTTATTGGCGGCTTCTAAGATTGCATCAGCTCGAGTTTTAGCATCAGCTTCGCTTTCATTAACAATCTCTTTGGCTTCATCCTTCGAGTCAGCTATTAGTTTATCGGCAGCAGCTTGAGCATCATGGAGAATCTTTTCACGCTTCTGTTCCATCTCAAGTTCTTTATTTTTCATCTCATTACCTAGTTTTACTCCAGCCTCAATAAGAGTTCGTCTGTCGTTTAAAACTTTTAAGATTGGTTTGAAGGCAAACTTTTTAAGAACCCAAAGAACAATCAGGAATGTAATAAGCTGAATAACGAGTGCTTGAAGATTAACTCCAAGAGCACCTATACCAGATGATTGATCTGCAAAATTTGTATAATTCATTTAAAAAAGTTTTCCTCTACTTTACGATAAAGATTGATGCGAAGGCTAATAGGGCCATAAGCTCAATGATGGCTACGAAAACTAAAGCTTGTCCTAAGAACTTAGTAGCTTCAGGGTTTCGTCCAACAGCTTGCATATAGCTACCACCAACGATTCCAATTCCGATAGCAGGTCCAATAAGACCTCCACCGATCATAAGACCTTTACCTATTATTGCCGTATTGATTGTTTCTGCGAGTATCAACATATTATATTTCTCTCTCCTTATTAATTAATTTATGATTCATTTAAAAAAATGCAAACTATGCTGCCAATTTGGCGCTCCCGTTAATTGTTTCAGGTATGGCATCATCGGTCAAGTGTTCTTCAGTTGAATGGTTTACAGCAATTGCCAAATACATGACAGATAGAATTACAAAGATATATGCCTGAAGAGCACAGATGAATATTTCAATTAACGTAAATGGAACGGCAGTCAATGGAGCCACGAAGCCTCCAAGGTATGAAAATACAGATATAATAATTTCACCAATTGTTACATTCAAAAAAAGTCGAAGCGAAAGACTAATAACTCTAGTTGCATCAGTTAACATCTCTAAGACTCCGATAACAAAATATAGTGGGTTTAGGGGGCTACCAATAAAGAAATGGCCAAAGTACTCTTTTATTCCAGACTCTTTAACTGAGGAGTAGTAAACATATCCCATTGTAACTATTCCTATGGCTAAGGTTGCGTTTAAATCTCCCGTAAAAGCACGAAGTAAAGGATTGCCGCCAACAGAAAACGATTCACCAACACCAGGAATTAGACCAAGCCAGTTATTCATAAGTAGGAAAAAGAATAAAGTAACAAAATATGGAACATACTTATATGATCTTTCTTTATCCTCAAAGCTGGTTTCAACCAAGTTGCGTATAAATTCAACTCCAGCTTCAACAACTTGTATGAGTCCACCCTTAGGATTTATGGTTATATGCCTTGCAGCTAAAATAAATACTAGGCACATTATCGCCGAACAAACCCATCCATAAAAAATAGAGTTAGTTATGGCTAGTGGGCCGATATGAAATAGTGGCAGTGAAGTGATGTGGACTACTGGACCGGATTCGGCAAAATTACTAAACATTATTTTCTGTCTCCAGGCTTAGTTGCGCTATTTAGGTTATTAAACTGAATATAGAACTTTCTAATCATCAAGAAAGAAAGAGTCATAGCCAGAACAAATCCAACCAGCAAGAATATAGGTGTAGCTTTAAATTTAGTGTCTAAATAATAGCCTCCAAGAATAGGAACTAGGAAGACTATGGCTAATTGCCAGCTCATACTAGCAGCAACAGCAATAAAATTACTTCTTGCTATGAGGTTTGTTGTGGTTGACTGCTGATCACTAGTGTTAGTAGTCGTCGTCGATTTCGGCGCGGCTGTTTTATTCATTTCGACTTATTATAACAGGTTAGTTCTTGTGGTGGCAAGACTAGCAGAAATATATACTTTGATATATAATATTCTTATGAGTGATACACCACAAGTTACAGTATATAGCGCCTCTTGGTGCGCATTTTGCCACGCTGCAAAAGACTATATGGATAGTATCAATGTTAAATATGTAGATAAAGATGTAGATAGCGATAAGGCTATAGCTCAAGAATCAGTCGATAAGTCGGGGCAAATGGGTATCCCGGTTATCGATGTTGCGGGTGATATTATTGTTGGCTTTAACCGACCGAAACTCGATGAACTACTGAAGAAACATAAAATAATTAAATAAACCTTAACAACTAAACAATATTGTAAAAATAACCAATTTATGGTAGAATATAGCCATAAATCAATAGATGCGGAGATTAAGATGAGTGAATTTGAAAATCATGAGATAAATAAATCAAACCAACCAGAATTAACTGTTTTTCAACCAGTTAATGACGTTGCACTTGATGCCTTACTAAGACTAGTTGAAATTACCAAGAAAATAAGCCCTGAACGCGTTTCACAGTTATTTAGCCCAGAAGATCCTGAAAGAAAATACATAGAACAAATGCTTAGAGATGAGCAGATAACTAAAGATAGAGAAGTTGAAGCTAAATTTATTGAAAGCTTAAAACTAGTTGAAGATTTGAATGCGGTAACAGAAATTGAATCATTTGACCCGGAAACAGAAAAAGTAATCGCTGAAGATGAAAGTCTAAATAATCATGATGATGATGTTCCGAGTGGAATCAATGCATTTGGAAAAAATATAAAAGAATTGAATGCAGAAAAAATTAAACGCACTCGAAATCATAGGTTAGGAAAATACTTATTAAGAGTTGCTACCTTCAATCAGATAAAACCAAAAGAAGATAAACTTTCAGCTTAAAGAGTCTTTATTTTAGTGTTAATATATTAGAACCAATATGTCATTTGAAGATTTTAAGACAAAAGAATCCGTAGTTATTGTTTATACGGGTGAGGGAAAGGGCAAGACTAGCGCCGGTCTAGGCCTTCTTGTTCGTGCCCTTGGAAATCGTTGGAAAGTAGCCTTTATTCAGTTTATTAAGTATTGGGGAGTCAGTGAACACGTAATGCTAAGAGACATAGCGCCACTTTTTAAAGATGACCTATATTTCTACAAAGGCGGCAAGGGATTCTACAAAGCCGGTGATCTCAGTGATAATAATATAACCGAAGAAGATCATAAAAAAGCTGCCAAAGTCACCTACGATGAAGCCCTAAAGGCAGTCAGTGAAGGTAACTTTGAACTAGTGATATGTGATGAAATAAACAATGCCGTTCACGATGGATTAATAACTGTAAAACAATTAGGTCAGTTAATAGATGCTAGAGCTAAGAATACTAGTATTTGTTTAACTGGACGTAATTTCCCCGAAGAGCTCTTAAGTAAAGCAGATATAGTCACTAATATGACCAAAGTTAAGCATCATTTTGACGACAAGTATCTAGCCAACAAAGGCATAGACTACTAAGATGAGTGAATCTAGAATAATGGCTCATGACTATCCAAATATAGACATCTTCTATAACGATGCCAGTACAAATGCTCACAATACCCTATCATTAGTACAGAAGAGATTCGACAAATGGGAAGATGGACCAAAAATTGAATATCATAAAACATCGGCTAATCTAGATGACTTTAAAGACACTCTAGTAACTGCAATCGAGAAAAAAGATGGCGAGACTATAACTGGAGCAATCTCCGGCGATGGCGCTATTAATAACATAATGCAGATTATGCAAGAGGATGATACTTCCGAACTCGTAAAAAACTCACCGCTTTGGACACCAGGTGGGGGCAATGCTGTTAACCTATTTAGAGCTTTGACACATCGCATACATGATCGCCATCCCGAAGAAGTTATTAAAACCGGGGAAATAGATGAGTTTTATCCGCTTAATATAAAAACCTATAGTCCTGAAGGCATAGAAGAAGAAAAACTAGCTGCCACAATATTTAGTGTAGGAGCTATGGCGCTTGCAGCTAGCTATTTAAACCTACCCGAACATAGAACTTCAAGAATTAGAAACTTAAGAGGCGGTGAAGTTATAGCTGATCCACTTCAAATACTAAAAAGCCTTAAAGCTTCTCAGGAATATCTAATGCTTGATCAAGAAAATGGTGTACGAACTGTTTATGACAATATCTTCATTAACTCTCCATGGAATGCAAAAATTGTATATGCAAGGGATGTTAAGCTAACAGGACCCGCCTTCAACTTTGAAGTAGCTCATAAAAGTACCAAAGAAGTAGTTTCAGCCATCTCTAGACTCGCAATCGGAAGGGCAAGGGGTAGTTTCTTGCAAGATCAAAAATCTTTTACAGTAATATCAGATAATGTTAAGGCTCAAGTTGACGGCGAAGCTTGGCAAGTTAAGCCAGGTACGGTTTTTGATATTGGATATGCCAACGAACCAATCAAGGTCGTTACAACACTCAAGAATCCTTAGTTTATCTAAATAGTCGATCTATCTTCAGAAACTGCTCAGGAATATAGAAAAAAAGAAAGCTAGCAATTATAAAAAATATGGCCGGTATTAGGCTTAGTGAAATCACGAAAACACTTCGAACCGTAGATATCCTTATAGCTTCTGGATTATCTAGAGTTCCAAGTTTCTTATGGTAATCAATAGTCTTGAAACTTCGAAGGAAATATTCCTTAAACTTGGGCCAGAAGAAATAGGTAGTTCCATCGGTTCTTATATCAAGACCTGGAACAACAACTGATCTGAGCCCCTTGCCAGCAATTAATATTGATATGTCTTGGTCTTCATGAACTAACTTGTCATCAGAACAGACGCTTTCTTTGACGAGATCCCATGTCGACTTTCTTATGGCCATATTGGCACCCCAAAGTACCGTAAGCCTCATAACAGAACTAGAAATCAGTAAATAAAGCTTTGACCAAATTGCAGTTCTAAGGCTGGGAAATATTTGTCTGCCTCTGATTATTGGTGTGGTCGAGGTTACACCGGGACCTGTAATCGCGGCAACAGATGGGTTTCTAAAAGTTTTTAATACCACCTCAACCCATGTAGGTGTGAGTTGAGCATCAACATCAATTCGACCAATGATATCAGAATGCGCAACCGAGAAACCTTTATTTCTAGCATTAGCCATGCCTTGTTTAGATTCGGTTACAATATGCACAAAATCATATTTACTAGCAATATCTATAGTTCTATCCGTACAATTATTATCCACGAGAATAACCTCATCAGGCATGATTGTCTGTTTTTTTATAGAGTCGAGACACTTTTTAATATAGCGCTCTTCATTATATGCTGGTATAACTATAGATAGTGTTAATGGTTTATTATTGTATTCCATCAAATGAAATATTAACAAATATTAGGAACAATGCATAAAAAATACCTACAAAGACTTAAGTCGCGAAGAATTAAAAACTGGAAAGATTGGAAATTATGGCAAAAACTTCTATCCATTCTTGCTGTAATTATATTACTTACAGTAGGAACAATGTATGGAATAGCCAGATGGTATATTGCCTCCCAAAACAATACTCCAATAACGCTTGGAGCAAGTTTTGTTCCAGATTATGCTCAGTATCTTGGAGTTGATCCGCAAGAGACAATGCAAGCCATGGTAACCGATTTAGGTGTTCATGACTTTAGACTTACCAGCTATTGGGGCGACATAGAACCATCACAAGGTGTTTGGGACTTCTCTCAACTTGACTGGGAATTTGCACTAGCCAATAGAACAGACTCAACAATTAGTCTCAGTATTGGTCTTAGACAACCCAGGTGGCCAGAGTGTCACTTGCCAGACTGGGTCATAGGTGAGCCTAAAAGTGTTTGGTATCCACAGTTAAAAACTTTTATGGGCAAGGTAATCGATAGATATAAGGGAAATAAGGCCCTAGCTAACTATGAACTAGAAAACGAATACTTTCTAAAAGTCTTCGGAACTTGTACAGACTTTAGCAGGGAAAGACTAATAGATGAGCTTAGCCTTGTTAAACAAAAAGATCCCAACCATCCAGTTATAATTAGCAGAAGTAATAATGCGCTAGGACTTCCAGTAGGCAAACCAACTCCAGACATATTCGGAGTATCAGTATACAAAAGAGTCTATGATGAAACCATAACCCATAGATATTATGAATATCCATTTCCAGCCTGGTTTTATGGATTCTTAGCTGGTGGTGGAGAAATACTAACCGGCAAGAATATGATCATTCATGAACTACAGGCTGAGCCGTGGCCACCCGGTCCACTTGCAACAGCTACTATCGCTGAACAAAATAAATCCATGAATGCAGCAAGACTAAAGGCAAGATTCCAGTATGGTGAAGCAACAGGCATAAAAACCATCTACCTTTGGGGCTCAGAATGGTGGTATGCAAGACTAATAAAGGATCATGACCCGAGTGTTTGGAATGCTGCTAAAAGTGAATTTGCAGCAGCACGTGCCAGTAATGCTGCGCTTGAACAAAGACTACATAACTCAAAGAGCTCTAAAACAAATTATCAAGCTGACTCCTTCTTTGGTAGCATATATAAAAATTAACTGTAAAAATATTACAAATTAAGTCATAATATACTAGTTATGGCAAAGAAGAATCCAGACAAAAAACGCATTACCAATAAGAGAGCCAGTCATGACTATTTTTTAGAAGATAGCATATTGGCAGGAATTGTTCTTAGCGGCGCTGAAGCCAAGTCCCTTAGAATGGGTCATGGTCATCTTCAAGGCGCCTACGTAACGGAAAAAGGCGGAGA
Organism: uncultured Candidatus Saccharibacteria bacterium; assembly: GCA_903839515.1. GTDB lineage: Bacteria > Patescibacteriota > Saccharimonadia > Saccharimonadales > UBA4665 > CAIYEO01. The sequence continues at coordinate 18,786 of CAIMCP010000129.1, forward strand.
GCTATATCTAACCAATGCAACAATAAATGGAGCACAAGGCATCCCAATAGCCGAAGAAGACCAAACTAGAAGCAGGAAGCTACTCGTTAAGAAAAGTGAAATAGCCAAATTAGTAGCCAAGAAACAACAAGGCAATACTATTATTCCCCTAGAAATATTACCAATAGGAAGATATATAAAAATTAGGATAGCTTCGGGTCGTGGTAAAAAGAATTACGACAAACGCCATAGCCTAAAAGAAAGAGACGAGACAAGGCAAATAAATAGGGCCATGAAAAACTCATAATGCGTATAGGTTTTTTCACTGACAACTATCTTCCTAGTCGAGACGGCATAGCAATATCGGTTGACACCTTTAAAACTGAACTAGAAAAAATGGGACACGAAGTTTTCATTATCGCTCCTGCACCAAACCTTGTATATAAGGAAGAGTCGGATCACATATTAAGGTTTCCAGCTTTTAAGGGACTATTTTATGAAGACTACCTAACCAGTATATTTTTTCCACCAAAAACACTAAAGCAGCTTGATGAATTAAATCTTGATATTGTTCATTACCATACGCTAGGACAGGTTGGATTCCTGGGCGCATATTACGGTATGAAAAGAAACCTACCGCTATTAACGACATATCATACGGACTACTATCAGTACGTTAAGCATTACAAAAATACTTTGCCTGGTGTAATCGCATTATCCTTATTAGCACCCGCAATCACTGGAGGTAACTTAAAAGACTATCGAAAAGCCTTACTTAGCATTAAACCCGAGAAAACCGTTGATGAGTGGAATCAAAAACTTGTTGAAAATGGAGTAAAGACACTGCTTGATGCCTGTGACGTCGTCATCGCACCATCTAAAAAAGTTAAGAACCAATTGGTCAGCTGGAACACAAATACTGAAATCGAAATACTTCCGACTGGAGTAGAGAGAATCAAGACGACAAAACAGGATAAAATGGATTGGCAAGTAAAGCTAGATGTAACTAAAGAAGATAAGATTATAGCTTTCGTTGGAAGACTAGGCACTGAGAAAAACTTAGACTTGCTACTAAGTGCTTTTACAGAAATTAGACACAAAATAGAGAATGCTAAACTTCTGGTAATTGGCGGGACAGGTAGTCAGACTGAGGATTCTAGCGTAAACAAACAAAAAGAAATAGACGACTATAGACGAAAAGGCATAATATTCACCGGATATGTCAAACACAGCCAATTGGGTGCACTATATGAACTATCATCTGTTTTTGCATTTACATCCCTTACTGACACTCAAGGACTAGTTTTAAATGAAGCGGCAATGTCGGGTTTACCGATTGTCATGATAGACAAAGACATCACAATGATAGTTAAAAACAATGTGAACGGAATAATTGTTAGAGAAGAAAAAGACGAGCTTGCAAGTGCCATTATTGCAATCCTCAATAACGACAATCTAAGAAGTAAAATGTCAGAAAAAGGCAAAGAACTAGCAAAGGAATATACCCCTAAAAAACAAGCAATAAAAATAGAGAAAATATACCAAGATCTAGTAAATAAATACCATGGAAAAATTCATTTAAAAAGCGATTAAACCATTTTTTTAAAGTTTGTTGCGATTACCGCATATTTTCTTGTATAATCTTATCTGTTGTTGATATATTCCGGGGTAGCTCAGCGGTAGAGCGGATGGCTGTTAACCATTAGGTCGCTGGTTCGAATCCAGTCCCCGGAGCCAATTTTTCGAACTAAATTAACAGAGGTCATTGATCTCTGTTTTTTATTTTAGGTAGCTGGGTGCATGATCGAGCACAATTACTAATAGATACTTAATTTGCTATCCTGTAAGTATGACCATAAACAACCTAGGGGCTCTACGCCTTTTATTTACCGATAAAACTGATGGCAACATGAGTAGCAGCGTGGGCGACACCACTGATTACTTACTGAGTCGAGAGCAATTACTATCGCAACTACCCAAACGCAGGAATATTTACTTGAGTGCGTTACACACTGAACATGTATGCAACGCTACAATAGAAAAGCCTGATTCGGTTATAGAACTCGGATTTGAAGCTTATAGGTGTGATGCCATATTTGCCGATCTGCAACAAGCAAATATCTGGTTAATGCCTGGTGATTGCATCCCACTAATTATGTATTGCCAAAGATCATCTACGGTTGGCATGATTCATATTAGCCGAAAAACTATTGATACACCCTTACTACAAAAGTGCATCCAAAAATACCAAAAACAATTAGGAATTGAATTACAGGATATTCGAATCCACGTAGGGCCATCAATTCGACGAGAGCACTACAGGTTTCCAAAAAACATCGCGAGTCAATTATTTGATTCAAGATGGCAAGATTTTTTACATGATGATAATGATGATTTTGTTCAAGTAGATCTACTTAAAAGAACAATCCATGACCTGACCATGCTCAATATAAAAGATAGCGATGTATCGATTGACGTAACTGACAGTGGCAGTGGATTACACTTCTCACAAAGTCGAGCTTATTATGATTCAAGCTGCGAAGGACGTAACGCAGCCATTCTATACATTGATAAATAATTACATTTATGTTATAAATTACTTATATGAGTGCCCCCGTGGTTGAAAAAATAGATCTTGATAATTCAGCCAGCAAGTATTTAACTACACAGTCTGAGGAATTTCCTCCAGAGCTAGGAATTGGTCGTGAGTCTGAAGCTATAAAATGGGTAGAGAATCAAATAGACTTAGATCACCATACTTTACCCGCAAAACTCCAAGAAATCAAAGAGGCCATCAGTATAGGAACGGATGTAGTTGAAATTCGAGGCATTCCACTAGTTGGACCGCTACCTGATACGCCTAACAGATACAGCCCTGTCGAGTCAGCAGATGTGCATCAGTTTGATATTGCGCAAATTGCCTTATCCGCATTGGCTGGTCTGACGTACGGCTACAAACATGTGAGAGGTGGTCGTATTTTAGCAGACGTATTTCCTAAGCAAGATTTTGAGCATAAAAAAGATTCTGCGTTTGGATCTCGAGAAGCATTTGATTTTCATGCTGACGGAGCAGTACAACCCGATATTATGTCTCAATATTTTTCGTTGCACTGCTTAAAGAACCCAACCTCTACCCCTACAATTATTAGCACCATATCGGTTGATGACTTCAGCCCTGAAGTAGCGAGCCTACTCCAAGAGCCAGTATACGAATTATTTTATGAAGGGCGTATAACCGGAGCACACTCAATTAAAGAACTTCCGATTATTGAGCTTAAGGATGGCAAAACAATATTACGCTACTACGGATCAACTAAGGTTGATGTGCACACTGAAGGAGATAAAGAACCCTATCAGGCAGCCCTGTATGCATTCGACCAAGCACTTCACAATAATAAAGTAGAGGCTTCGCTTGAACCTGGCGATATTATCTTTGTTAATAACCGTACGACTCTACACAGTCGGCCGGCCTTTAATGATAATCAGTTGGCTCAGGCAAACAGACGCTGGTCGCGACGACTATATACCGCAACACAGGGAGACCTACTCCAAAGAGTGCAGTCACAAATATCCAGGGTTCTTGTTTCAAGTAACGCCTAAACTCTTGCTACTATATAAAGACGTAAACATGAAGCACCTATGAACTATATTGCGTTGAATAATGGACTAAAGCTATGCAACTCTTTGGGATATCCAGATATAAACAAATGAATTTATTATCTGTTAGTCCGTGACTGGGATGGTGAGCCAAAATGACATGACCACCCTTGCGGTGGTCGTTTCATTTTGATTTCGTGGCAAGTTTTCCAAGTTCGCTACGGTTTTTATGATGGTACATCAATGGCGGCACCTCATGTTGCTGGGCTAGCTGCATTATTAGAGGGCCGCAATCCTAATATGACATACATTGAGGCTAAGAACTTTATTCTTAATTCTGGCGATAGTAAGGCTTCTTTGAATGATTATTCTGGTCACCCTGTTTCTTCTGGACGTAGAATTAATGCTTCAAAATCCATGAATGCTTCAACTACATACACAGTAACCTACGACGCAAATGGCGGTACATGCACCCCAACTAGTCGAGTGGTTTATTATGACACTACTTCATTAGCTCCTTCCTGTTCGAGGCCAGGCCATAGGTTAACTGGCTTTACTAGTAATTCCAGTTCGGTAGGAACCCTCAATACATCGACCGGCGAAGTTACTAACGTTACAGGTGACCAAACCATTCAGGCTGAGTGGAGTACAGCTATACCAGTCTATCGTATGGCAAACTGGATGACGCATGAACGACTATTTACGACTGATTGGAACGAGGTTCAAACGATAAAGGACAAAAACGGATGGGTGCACGAAGGTATATCATTTTATGAACAATAGTTCAAATAGTTGCGTATCTGGAGTTTTAAACTATACGCATTTGAATAAAATTGAACAAAACGGATTAACCGCAAAAAGAGTATATAATTTTTATAGCTAGTTTATAAAAATTATTTTATTTTTCAGCTTAGATTCGTTAAGACTAATGGCAGAAATAAGTAATTCCTTAAGTGCTGTTTCATTAATCTTATCACCTTCATGAAAATCTATTGCTCTTCTAACATTTCCATCTAAACTTGAATTAAAGAGTTTATATGAATCGTTAAGTGTAGCTCCTTTTGCAAACGTCATCTTAACTACAGACTTGTATGTCTCGCCGGTACAAATCATTCCATCCTTGTACCATACTGGAACACCACGCCACTTCCATTCCTCGATAATACTAGGATCAACTGAAAGAATAATCTTCCTAATTCTTGACAGCGTTTCACCACGCCAATCCTTGTTGGTTTCAATAACTTTATCTATTTGTTCACTCGGAGTCATA
>CAIMCP010000130.1 GCA_903839515.1 uncultured Candidatus Saccharibacteria bacterium
AGATCCTGCGCAGAACCATATTCGTACTCCTCGAAATACGCTCGAAGGGCATATTTTACTATTACTTCTCTAAGTTGACTGTCAGATTTAAACTCTATAGGGGCTGTCCACCTGCTTCCAGTTTTGAATTTTGGCATTTGGACCCAAAGTTTTTCTGGGTCACGAGGATTGTCCCTTATGGTTATGCTATTTATGTAAAAGCCTATAGTTGGAAAATCAATCTTTACAAACACAATACCACTGTCAGTTAACGCATATACCTTGCTTACTACAAACTCATTCTCCTGCCGCAGAAACACATCAGGTCGACATAAGTCGGCGTAAAACTTATTCAATGATTTCGATATTTGGTCCATATTTCACATCCTCATTTTCCCCAGCTACTACTAAAGGGGACTCGATTAATACCATTTCTACAAACTCCACTAGGGCTTCAAGCTGAAACTCGGCAGCTTCTCGGTCAATAACCACACCATAGATCCCCTTATAGATCTCAATGTATTTAGTGATGTCGGCGTCTCTTATAGAAGGCTTATTCATAAATCAACGCCTTCAATAACTTAATGCTGTCAATTATCAAGTTTGCGGAAAGTTTATAATCTCCTGACCAATATCCTTCGACACATTGTTTAAGTTCGGTAGAGTTTACAAATAAAAACACAACCCTCTTGGGGTTGCTTTTATCAACTTTAGAAACGCGGAAACCTGCTGCATTTAGAGTTGCAGCTTCGCCGAGATCTGAAGTCCTATATTCATCTACCATAGTACTCTGATGGTAGCCCTACAGATCAGATAGGTCTAAGACACGAGATTCAGCTTTTTATGTCTTTGACAGTATGTCTTTTCTAAGATTTATCATTCTGTTTGTTGCCTGATCTATAGTCTCTCTGTTTAAAGTATCAGATTCATATTTTTCAAGTAGTTTGTCTCTACCGTATCGCAATTTATATCTAGTCAGCTCAGCATCTCGTTCCGCAACTTTTTTAGAGATCTTCGGTACATTAAACCCTACATGTTTGGACCAGGCATCATGGATTGGCTCGTAAACTGCTTTTAAATCATCTTGAGTAGCACCTGGCTTGAGTCGTATTAATAACTCTTTGGTAGCTGGGTCCATCTCGGCAGTAATTAAGCCAGTTACATTCTTGTACGGTATTACCTCTAAGTTTGTTATATACAGCTTCATGAGATAGGTCCACTTTGGATCAACAGAATTATTAAATAAAACATTATTAAGCTCTTTGTTGAATACTGTAATTATTTCTGAAAACTGTTTAATCTGCTCAGCGTGTTCTGTTTGCAGTAATTTACCTTGTGTTGCATTCAGTACGACCTCCACTATAAACATATCGACTGCCTTCTCATCAATGACTGCATTTTGGTCATAGCCAAGTTTTCTTCTTGCCGATATACCAAAGTGGTACTTTTCAATTAGTAGCAGGATATCATCATACAATTTTGGTTCAGACAATAAAGCGTATGCTATAGCAGAATAGTGAGACTTGTAACTCTCACCTAACTCTCTTGAAATGATGTCATCGAATCGTATTTTCATTTACATCCTTGTATAATAAGGTTACCAGAGAATGAATATGAAAATCCAAGTTAAATAAGGATTTAGTATTCATGACAAACACAAAAGTAGGAAGACCGACAGTTCTGACTCCTGAAGTTGTCAGTATATTAGTTACCTGTTTTCAGGATGGTATGACCGTACGTGAGGGATGCTGGCAATCTGTTATATCTCATGAAGCTTACTACAGTCGTATACGTAGTGATGAGCAATTTGCTGACACGATGGCTAGGGCTCAATCATTAGCTACCGTAGATGCCAGAAAGGTAGTGATTGAGGCTATTAAACACGGTGATTTGAAGACTTCTATGTGGTGGTTGGAGCGTAAGGCTCCAGATGAGTTTGGTCGTAACTCAGTAAACAACCTACTAGAGGTATCAAATAACACTAATATCAAAGAAGAAATTAATTTAACAGACGAAGAATTAAACTTCGCTATATTTGGAGATGAACTATGAACGAACAATTACATAAAAATACAAGTGCCTACGAAGCACGCAGACTACTTGGACCAAAATCAGACCAGTTAACTGACTCTGAAGTAACAAATCTTATAAAAATAATCGTCTCGCGATATGAGGACTACATAATAAGCAAACATCAGACCTTAGTGACTAATTGAAAACTATATTACACAATAATTAATTTCCTGCTGTAACCTCTTACGAGTACAATAGTATTAAATATGTATATGAGAAAAAATGACATTTAACGAAATACTAGAAAAATATCGCAGCACATCTACATCAGAACGTGATAAAGGCGACAGATTTGAGAGGCTAGTATTAGCTTATCTGCAAACAGACCCACTCTATAAGTATCAATTTACTGAGGTATGGATGTGGAATGATTTTCCAGGTCGAAGAGATTTGGGTTCAGTTGACACCGGAATAGATCTTGTTGCAAAAACTTATGAGGGTGAGTACTGGGCAATACAGTGTAAATGTTACCAAGAATCAGCAGTTATAGACAAAGGACAAGTTGATAAATTTCTGTCAACTTCTAGCAGAAGCTTTAAAATAAATGACAAAAAATTAAGCTTTTCTAATAGGCTATGGGTGTCAACTACAAATAAATGGTCGACACACGCTAATGAAGCATTCAAGAATCAAACCCCACCTGTACAACGCATTAACCTTGAAGCTCTCCAGCAAGCTCCAATAGACTGGGCAAAGCTTGAAAAAGGCATCATTGGTACCGAGGCAAGTTTTAAGAAGAAACTTCTTCCTCACCAAAACGTTGCCGTAGAGCAAGCTAAGGGTTACTTCATGTCTAGCGATAGGGGCAAGCTAATAATGGCATGTGGCACCGGTAAGACATTCACGTCTTTAAAGATCGCCGAAGCATTAACGGAGGGTAAAGGTAAGATTCTTTATCTTGTCCCCTCCATTGCATTATTAGGTCAAACTTTGCGCGAGTGGGCAGCAGATGCTGATGAACAGATTAATGCAATTTGTATTTGTTCGGATCCTAAGATAACAAAAAAGCGACAGTATTTCGACGAGACAAATGACAGTACAATCGATTTAGCTATACCAGCATCTACAGACGTAGACAACATCGTAGAGCAGTTTGGGCGAATCGAACGTACTAATAGACCAGGAATGACAGTTGTGTTTTCAACGTATCAATCAATCGATGTAATAGCTAGGACTCAAGAAAAACTTAACAAAGAATTTGATTTAATAATATGCGACGAAGCGCATAGGACTACTGGCGTTATACTTTCCGAGGAAGATAAATCTAGTTTTGTAAAAGTTCACGACAATAGTTATATTACGGCAAAAAAGCGCCTTTATATGACTGCGACACCTAGACTTTATGGTGCAGGGGCAAAAAGTAAAGCTGCCGAAAACGATGTAGAACTTTGCTCAATGGATGACCCTAGCCTATATGGTGAGGA